>JBBSOY010000033.1:0-3540 GCA_038259265.1 Minisyncoccia bacterium | reverse complement strand
GCGTGTGCAAAAACCAAAAAATTTCCTTGCATTTTCCTCGCGTCTCCTCCCCCCACCCCTCCACCGCGAAGCGGAAAAAGAAATGGAAAGGAAATTTTTGGTTTTGCTTCGCCGTTTCAGTCTCCGAAAGGAGCACTATTATTTTATCACTTTTGGTTGCTCTTTTCTCCACCCTCACGGCGACCGAGGCGCCCCCATATCCGCGTTTGGTGATAATTCTAGTGTCCACTCACACTTCGCAACACCTCGCATAGGCCGTTCGCATTCGCTCACGATACCTGCTCGGCGTTGCTTCGTGTTCGCTCTATGTCCTCGTCTGATTCCTGGTTAATTTTTGATCGCACTTCTACAAAACTATACATGCTGAACAATATCAATAACCACTCCAGCCGGATCTTTGACCATAAAATGTCGCTGCCCCCATTCTTCATCCTTTAAGTCAAAGCTCATAGTTACACCAAGTCCCGTAAGTCGTTCGTATTCAGCTTGTGCGTCTTCTGCTTCAAACGAATAGATGACCCCTTCGCCACTATATGGCGCGTGGATGATACTTGGTTGATTGTCTAAGCGAGGGAGCATCACCGCCAACTCCGTACCACTTTCGTGTCGCAGGTGGATATACCAGTCTGCCTCGAACACAATTTTGAAGTTAAAAAATGTAGTATAAAAATCACGACATTCGGTGAGCTTGTCGGTGATAGTAATAGGAAATAGTTTTTGTAGTTTCATTTGGGTTTTTTCTTAATTAATAAATTATTTATGATTAAATTATACTATTTTTTTGTGAAGTGATTAGGGAAGAAAACACACATATAAACTAGTGACCCCTAAATTTATGCAACAAACTAGACAGAGACTCATTTTCTTTAATAAATGCCAGTAAATAATCATCTGATATATGAAACTGCTCATGCTCTCTGTCTTTTGTAAACAATGTTTGCTGATTATTAAAAGTAACTTGAAAGCTATGTACTATACGGTTTCTTTTATCAACCAAATCACTAAACATATCCGCAATGTTTGTATCTGATTTATTTGTTATTGTCATTTTAATCGGCTCTGCTAATTTTCCAGATACTCTATCAATTAATTGATACCAATTGTATGTCTCGCTATTAATTCTTAGTATATTTTCAATAATGAAACTATTATTGGAATTAAAAACACAAAGAGCGGAACCTAATAACTCTCTGTATTTTTTTGATGGTAGTGATTGTCTAGTATAGTCTTCGTACATAAATTTGTTATTCCACCACAGTGCAAATCTCGACCAAAAACCCATTGATGTCACGGACATAGCCGACCATTTGTCCCCACGGTTTTTGAGCTGGTTCTTTCGCCAGTGTTGCACCGGCTTTGAGAGCCTCCGCAAAAGTCTGCTCGATATTGTCGGTCACAAAGGTCAGTTCAAAGGCAGGAGGATGTTTCGCTGTATCTGTTTTCTCTATCTCGACCCCGTTGTACTCTGCAACGGTATACGCTGCAAAAGCAAGGGTGGTCGTGCCTGTCTCAAGCTCGGCATAGTCTTTCTCTGGCGTGATGAGCTTTTGGGTAAAGCCAAAGGCCTCAGTATAAAAAGCGATAGTCTTTTCGACATTCTCGACATATAAAATGGTGTAGCCGTATTTGATCATAGTAATTACAAATTATTTTAATAATATATCGACATCCACCCCAAGGGCTTTGGCTATTTTATCCATGGTGGTGAGGGTAAGATTTTGCTTACCGTTTTCAACATTACTGATATACGCTCGATCTAAACCTAACTCTCGGCAAATGTCGCCTTGGGACATACCTTTTTCGGTGCGTATTTTTTTCATGTTGTCGCCAAATTTTTGTGCTGTGGATTTTGCCATAGTGTTATCTTCCTGCATGTTTAAGTATCCATTTTGTGTGTTCGTTTGTGGATTTTGCCCATGAAGTAATGAGTTTCTTAGCTTCTTTCCGATTTACCTTTACCCAATCACGCACATGGTTGGCAACTGATTTTTTCACAAACTTTACTTCGTCTTCCTTGAGGAGTTCGAGAATTGTAAAAACAGGTTTTGGATTTTCATTCCACACATCGAGCTTTGGTGCCCAAGGGAGCTTTGGGCGCAGCCCCTCGCTTGCAAGACGACGGAGGTGGAAGTTTTTACTCTTTGCCCATTTGATGCAAGCCGCAATGGTTTTCTCTGGATATTTGCGAGCGTACGGACGTATTGCATATTCGCCTGTATTTCTCTTGGTTATTTCCTCGATGGCTTTCATTGATAATGCAAAATTGTCGAGTCCGTACTTCTCAACAAATTTTCCAACTGGCATGAGCCAGTAAAAGTTGGTAAACATGCCTGTTTCTTCTTCATTTTCAGGTCCGATAATTTGCATGAGAATAGTCAGCGCTTCTGGGTATTTTTCTGGGAGATACTGCCTGAGGAGATCAGCAATAACTTCAATTCTTTGTGTGTAGCTCTTGCTAACAACATTCTTTTTGGTATCTCGTACAAAACCTTTCGAATCAAATTTTTTGTAGACAGTTGATATTTTCTTTCCAAGTAAAACAGCCAAATTCTCACCGAATGCTTCGGTGATGGATATCCTGCCAGTTGTAGGATTTAAGAAATTACTTTTTGTGGTGGATTTTGCCATAGTGTATGAAAACTTATAAACAACGATATTATAGCATCCTCTTGTGTTTTGACTCAATGTTAAGTTATAATACAAGTGTGCAAAACAATGTTGTTATGACTACGGCGAAGCAAAACCAAAAATTTCCTTTCCATTTCTTTTTCCGCTTCGCGGTGGAGGGGTGGGGGGAGGAGACGCGAGGAAAATGCAAGGAAATTTTTTGGTTTTTGCACACGCGAGTCCGCGAGCGTGTCCGAGGCGCATTCATTAGCATCACAGCGCAATCGGAGCGTACGAGGCAGATTCAAGTCACCACGCGCTCCGCGCGTGCGATTAGTAGCTCTCATCAGGATTCTGCTCGAAATACATTCGAACTTTGTCCAATACACACCGCCAAAATTGGAAATCGTTTTTTGAACCCGAAATGGGGTCGGCGCGAAGCGCCGACACTAATGCATTCCCCCCGTCGAATTCATAATCCAAAAGGGTTTTCCACGCTCCGCGTGGCTCCTCGTTTGCCAATACAAATTATATGAATCACACCAGAAAGTTTTTTATCTATACTCGCAAAAGTACCGACACAGAAGATCGGCAGGTTAGAAGCATTTCGGATCAACTGGCCGAATTAAAATCTTTGGCGTTAAAAGAAGATATTGAGGTTGTAGATATATTTGTCGAAAAGCAAACTGCTAAAGTTCCGGGTCGGCCAGTATTTAATGAAATGCTTCTCCGTATCGAAGCAAATGAGGCGAATGGTATTCTTGCGTGGCATCCTGACCGTTTAGCGAGAAATAGTGTAGACGGCGGTAAAATAATATATTTGCTCGATACGGGCGTGATAACCGAGCTTAAGTTTCCAACTTTCTGGTGTGATACGACACCGCAAGGCAAGTTCATGCTTTCAATCGCTTTTTCGCAATCCAAATATTATGT
>JBBSOY010000032.1:0-3702 GCA_038259265.1 Minisyncoccia bacterium | reverse complement strand
CTTGGTGCTGCCACTGATGATTTTGAGACACCTCGGTTACGATGCCGCTAAGAGATGCCGTTGACTGCGGGATTTACATTTCTCAATAATATTTTTTTCAAAAGACGAAAAAAAGTTCAAAAAAAACTTGCAACAATCGTTTCATTTATGATACATTGTTTTTGCGATGGGTTGGCGTGACATGCGATCGCAGAAAAAATTTCGATCCGCAACACGCGGCACAAATTATTAAGGAGAAAAAAATGAGAGCAAATTGGCAAGTGGTGCCGCGAGGCGATATTCTGCCCCAGCAGGCCGGACTACATATAACCTTGAATCCGAAAGGGCGTATCGCATTGAGCCGTTTCACCTATCAAAAAATGGGTGAACCTGCGGCATTTATAATTTTATATGACACCGCGAACAACCGCATCGGGCTAAAACCCTCGCGTGCAGTTTTCAAAAACTCCTATCCGGCGCTCGTTGCGAATAGGCACGGATCCAAACGCATCTACGCCTCGCGGCTCCTCAGCGAACACCGCATCGATCTGCCGCATACCGTCCGGTTCTACGACGCCGACATTGATGACCAAGGCATACTCATCCTAGATCTCCGAACCGCCAAACCCTGCCCCCGAGCCGCCGGCATAAAGAAGAGTAGAAAAATGACGCTTAAGAATCAAGCCCTGTCGGGTGCGCCTAAACCGGTCGCTCCTAATGAAGCTTGACGGCTTTTATGTGGATGCTACAAATAGACGGCTCCGCTGGAGCCGGGATAGTGAGTTTGTGGAGCGTTTCTCTTCGACTGGAACGCAGGCGACCCGCCTGCAACGCCGGGAACGGCGTAATTTACTTTGGGTGAGTGCAAGCCGAAAGGTTATTAGACCGCCAAAAATCGGCAATCTTGCAGTCGTGAGCGCATGCTGCATCTGTGGCGTTTAGCATTGAAGAAGCCGGTAGTTATTGCTCACGGGTTCTGACAAGATCGCGGATTTGCCGCGCGGTGTGCGGCCCCGCTGGAACTGTTGCAACAAGAGTACCCACGTTCCGTCAAAACGGCGCAAAAAAGGCGATCTTTAAATCAACATTTTCTAGCATGCCAAATTAATAAACACCCCAAATTCTTTGAAGATTAAATACTTTGCCCTAAGTATAAAATACTTGTAATAAATAAATGCAATTGTTATGATTACAATTCTGGAGAATTTTCTACTTCTCTGTTTACCCTTCAATAAAATCGTTTTAAATTCTTACTAGCCAATGGGAAACCTCTGCATTTTATCCATACTATTCTTTGTATTTTTTCTTACCTCTTGTAGCAAGCCCACCGTGAGTGGAAATGTATTCATTGTTACTGAGGGGAGAGAAAACGTAAAAATGGGACTTGTTAAAGTCAAAGTTTATTCTGAAGTCGCATTAAAACAGTGTATGGATGATATAGAAGTTGAAAACGCAACAGATAAAAAGAAGAGTTCCCAAGAAATATCTCCTTTATTAATTAAGGCTAACAAAAATCTTGGAGACGCCAGGTCAGAGCTCAAAGCAGTTGAGAGCACTTTTCCACAAATACCATTGACAGCACAAGAGGTAGATAGACGTATGATTGCCCGGCGACCTGTACAAGAAAAAATTGAAATTGCCGAACAAGAGCTTAATCGTGTTTATGCAATTCCTGCACCTCAAAAAAAAACTTATTGGAAATGCGTTGAAATGGCTAAAAGTGTTACTGAGGCTGTAACGGATGCGGAAGGTAAGTTTGAAATCAACTTTCCTACATCAGGTAAGTATGCCTTAACTGCATTTTCTAGTAGAAAACTTCCATCTTATAGGGAGGGTTTAAACACAGAATTTTATCAATGGTTCGTATGGGCTGAAATGGGACGAGGAGAAACAAAAAAAATCACGCTGAGTAATAACAATCAATCAGATTTATATGCCCCAGAAACAGATCAAACTATTCCCATATACTAATCTTGTCGCTTTCCAGATGAAGAAAAATGATTAGTAATATATTCAACCATCTTTCGACCTTCTAATTTATCGGTAGCCGGATTAGTTCTAACGTAAAAATCTTTCTCATCCAGATAACATGGCGTTTCTGACTTAGAACATTCGACTCGAAAAACTTTGAGATCTGCGACTTGAACACATTTATATTCTATATATGGGTAGAAATTCCCACCAATTTTACTGTTAATTAGATTTTTAAAATGCAGAAGAAATTTGTCTTTATTATTGCTGTGGAATTTAGCGATCTCATAATCAATCCCTAGAATGTTTCCATCATCAGAAACGCCAACAAGTAATATACCTCCATTCGAATTGAGAAAGCCTGCGACGGTTTTTAATGCGGAAAGTTCAATATACGATTCTTTGGACTGTTTTCTAATGTCCAAGCTAAGTGACTCCTTAAACTCAAGGGTCTTACTTTCCCCTTGTGTGATCAGCTCATTAATGTCCTCCACTTCACTTTTTTGAATCAAACGCGGATAAAATTCATCGCATCTTCTCTCGAGAACCGTCCCGACCGGGTATTTATTTGCACAAGCAAGTAGACAATCAGCTTCTTCAATTGGATCCAGCATGAAATTTGAAAGAAAGTAATCAATTGTTGTCTCATCGGCTCCAATTTTGCTGAAAGATTCCTTCCAATGACTATCTTCGAGTTCTTCTGCCTTACATCTACCTGAGCGAATTATAGATTCACGACAGGCAACAATATAATCTTCACGGGAAAGAGGTTTTTCTTCGACTCTGATAGTTGTAGTCATACCCGACCCAAGTAGACTTCGCCGGCAACCACATTCTGCATCCACGTGACAATCACCCTCCAAAGGGTAAAATACCAATTCACCTTCTTCAGCATCGAAAATGTCCGACGATCTATGACCCTGTCCTTCTTTAGTCGCTACCAAAACTTTCATAAGTTAATACTCCTACGCTATAGGCCTAATCCGCAAAAGCCACGCTTAATTTCTTCAGCGGTAGCGAGTTTCGGGAATCCAATGAATCAACATTTTCACGGTTGATGTGGTTGTAGAGTATGTCGCGTTGCTGCGGTTTGAAGCCGGCTTCGGATATTTGGTAGCGGAGGTCGCGTTCGTTGGCTTCGTTATCGGCTCCGGCGGCGGAAACGACGTTTTCTTCGATCATTATCGAACCCATATCATCCGCGCCAAACCGCAATGCGGTTTGGCCGAGACGCAAGCCTTGAGTCAGCCAAGAAGCTTGTATGTGTTGAACGTTATCCAGGAACAGACGCGAAACGGCAAGCATTTTTAGATAATCGATGCCGGTCGGTTCTTCGGTGATCTTGCGTCCGAGAGCGGTGTTTTCGCGTTGAAATGTCCAAGGGATAAACGCTGTAAATTCTCCGTAATTCGGATCGGCTTGTTTGTTCGAAAGCGATTCGTCCTGAACGTCGCGAACGCGCTGCAGATGGCGGACGCGGTGTTCTATTTTATCGCCGATGCCGAACATCATCGTAGCGGTCGAGATCAAACCGACCTTATGAACGGCACGCATAACGTCGAGCCACTCGTCGGTCGTGCATTTGGTCGAAACACGTTTTCGAACTTCGTCATCCAATATCTCGCCGCCGCCACCGGGCATCGAATTTAATCCTGCCGCTTTCAAACGCCGCAAAATGGTTTCGTAATCGAGCTTTGAGATAAGCGAAATGTTGTGTATCTCAGGCGGCGAAAAGCAGTGCAGCTGAAATTT
>JBBSOY010000031.1:0-4452 GCA_038259265.1 Minisyncoccia bacterium | reverse complement strand
TCGTTTAGAACGGATTCTTGGCGCCGCGAACCTCGAAGTGAAGATGTGGGCCGGTTGATTTTCCTGTGTTACCGCTGTACCCGATGAGCTGACCTTGGCTCACGGTCGTTCCCTGTGCAACGGCAGTTTTGGTGAGATGGGCGTAGAGAGTCTGGGTACCGTTTGCATGCGAGATAACGATGTAGTTTCCGTAGCCGCCGTTGTAGCCAGAATCACGGCTCACAATGACTTTGCCGGCGGCCGAGGCAATGATTTTGGTGTTGAGCGGTACGGCAAGGTCGACGCCGTTGTAGCCATGGATACCCTGCGACTTTTTGTATGAACCAGCAATTGGCTTTGCAAAGTAGCCTGTGGTGCTTGGTTTCGACGCTGCAGCAGCTGCTGGTTTGCTTGCAACGATTGGTGTTGCGTCGCCGTTTGGAATGATGATTTCATTTCCAATGGCAAGCGTTCCTTCTTCGGAAAGATTATTGAAGCGCTTAATTTCATCGGCGTCGGCATTAAACTTCTTGGCAATTGTTTGGAGAGTATCTCCACTTTTAACAATATGCTTGGTACCAGAAATAGGGAGAATGACCAAATTTTCGCCCGGTGTGAGCGCGCTGTTTGGAATGTCGTTTGCCCAAAGAATAGTGTTGACCGAAACATTGAACATTTTTGCAATCTGAGACAACGTGTCGCCCTGGCGAACAACATAGACGTTGATCTGGTCGCTCTGGCCAATTTCGGAAGTTTCCGCCTGAAATTCGAGTGCCGAACCACCAACGATCGAGATTTCGCCGCCGCCGATTGCGAGCTTAGGGGTAGTTGGGGCTTCGAGGAGTTTAATCGTCTGAGAATTGGAGTTGCTCTCATTCGAACTGGCCGTCGCCTCTCTATTAGTAAAAATATCAGAGATAAACGAAAAAACACTCGCCTGGGCGGTGAATAGTGGCACCACTAATATAGAAAGTGCGAGCCCTCCAACGAGGACAGAGAAGAGCACTTTGGATCTTGAAGATATACCTCGCTTTTTATTTGCTTCCGAGGGAGTTTTCTTTGAAAAGTCTAAGATAGGCCTAGGACTAATGATAATTCAACACTTCAGAAATAAAATGGCTCTGTTGAGCCGTTTTCTTCCGGGAAAATTTCGTACTCGACTATTATACGCCGGTCGAAACATGCGTCAACGAACAAGACCAGACAATGGGGACAACGTCGAATTTTCTCCAAAAAATGGCTCTGTTGAGCCACCTACAGGCACCTATGGTATGATATGTATTCGACCACAGGACCACTTTCCAAAATATGAAAAATTTTCTCGACGATTTGAATGAAATGCAGAAAGAGGCGGTACTTCAAACCGAAGGGCCGGTTTTGATTGTTGCGGGTGCCGGTGCTGGCAAAACCAAGACCATTACCTACCGAATTTTCCATTTAATTAAAAGCGGCGTCGCGGGGCAGCAGATCATTGCCATCACTTTTACCAACAAAGCCGCTCGCGAAATGCGCGAACGTGTCGAAAAATTGTGCATGGGGGACCCAGCCACTGCCGAACGATACAAAGCCGGCGATCGGCCGTTCATTAATACATTCCACGCTCTCGGCGTACACATCATCAAACAAAATGCCCGCGAGCTCGGCCTGCCGCGTTTTTTTGCAATTTACGACAAAGTCGATGGTAAAAAATTAATCAAAGAAGCTCTCGTGGCAAAAAATCTCGATCCGAAGCAATACGATCCGGCGAAAATCATGCATGCGATCTCGGCCGAAAAAAGCAAAGGTATCACCGCAACACGTTACGCCGAAAATGTCAGTAGCGATTATTTTCCAAAGGTCATGTCGGGCGTCTGGCTCGAATATGAAAAAATGTTAGCCAAAGAAAAGGCCCTCGACCTCGACGATCTTCTGCTCGTAACCTCAGAATTGCTTCGAAAAAACAACGACATCCGTTCGTATTACCAAAATCTCTGGAAATATATTCACATAGACGAATACCAGGACACCAACACCGTGCAATACCAAATTGCCCGCAATCTTTCTGACGCACATCGGAATATTTGCGTTGTCGGCGATGCGGATCAAAATATTTACTCCTGGCGCGGCGCCGACATCGGCAACATTTTGCGTTTTGAAAAGGATTTTCCGAACTCAAAGGTTGTATTGCTCGAAGAAAATTATCGCTCGACCAAAACAATTCTCGACGCCGCCAACGAAATCATTCGAAAAAATAAAATTCGTATCGAGAAAAATCTTTTTACGAGACAAGCAGCGGGGGACAAAATCGGCGTTTTCGAAGGCTGGAGCGAATTGCAAGAAGCTTTTTATGTCGCAAGCAAAGCCCGCGAGCTCATTGAAAAGGGTGTGAGTCCGGACGAGATCGCTGTTTTGTACCGCGCCAACTTTCAATCTCGGACGCTCGAAGAAGCGTTCATGGCCATTGGCGTGCCGTATTCGATGATCGGCGTGAAGTTTTTTGAACGAAAAGAAATCAAAGACACGTTGTCTTTTGTAAAAGCATCACTGAACCGCGACTGTTGGGCAGACATTGGCCGCATCATCAATGTTCCGCCGCGAGGCATCGGAGCAGCGACGATTGAAAAACTGAAGCTCGAACAAGGCGACAAGATTTCGCCAGCCACCCGCCGCAAAGTCGAAGTCTTTTTTACCCTACTCGACAAAATCGCATATAAGGCAAAAAATTCTGCAGCATCAGACACCATCCGTTTTGTTTTAAAAGAAACTGGTTTCGAAGAAATGCTCCGCAAAGGCACCGAAGAAGACGTCGAGCGCTACGAAAACTTAATGGAACTCGTGACCGTTGCGTCACGTTACGACGACCGAGCCCCTGGCGACAGTATCGAAGCATTTTTGGGTGACGCGGCCCTTGCCGCAGGCGAAGAAACCGCCGGAGAAAAACAAGCGGCGGTGAAACTCATGACCGTCCACGCCGCCAAAGGTCTCGAGTTTGACTATGTGTTCATCACCGGCCTCGAACAAGATTTGTTTCCTCACAAACGCATGAATGCCGGCAATCTGAGCCAGAACGATATGGAAGAAGAGCGCCGACTTTTTTATGTCGCCGTCACTCGCGCCCGCAAGAAAATTTATCTCGCCTACACGCAGGTGCGCACTATTTTCGGCGAACAGCAGATTCACACACCATCAGAATTTTTATACGACATTCCTGCCAAACACACCGAGCGGGAATTTTTGGTTGCTCGAGAGGACTCGGCTGGCATGAGGGGAGGCAACATGGCTGGCGGCAGCACCGGTATTGACGAAGACTACGGCCGACGCGACCGTACCATTGATTTTTAACTGGGGTCAAAATATACTCGTCGCACCGAAGCCTCGAAAACTAACATGCCTCTCATTCCAAAAAAATCACTCGGCCAAAACTTTCTGACTTCAGAAGCAGCGGTCTACAAAATTGTGAAAGCGGCGGAAATCAAATCGGCTGAAAATGGAAACGACGACGATAAAAGAGCGAACGCAGAAATCGAAGGTATAGAAACCGGGCTGAAAAACGGGCGCGAAACCGGGTTGAAAACCATATTGGAAACCGTGCTCGAAATCGGCCCCGGCAAAGGCGTGCTCACAAAAGCCTTGCTCGAGGCCGGCGCTCGCGTCATCGCCATTGAAAAAGATCACCGGTTGATCGAAGATTTGAGCGCAAAATTTGCAGAACACATTACCCGCGGTCAGCTCTCTATAATAGAAGGGGATGCGCTGGAGATTGAACCGAGCGAAATCGGTCTCGAATCAGGAAAATACAAAATCGTTGCCAACTTGCCGTACTACATCACCGGCCAATTTTTGCGAAAATTTCTTTCGGGCAACAACCAGCCGAGCCGCATGGTTCTGCTTTTGCAAAAAGAAGTCGTCGACCGGATCATCGCCCGCGACGGAAAAGAAAGTCTGCTTTCCATCAGCATCAAGGTCTACGGCCAGCCAAAAAAAATAACCGTCGTCGATCGCGGCAGCTTTTCGCCCGCGCCAAACGTCGATTCGGCGGTGATTTCGATTGAAAACATTTCCAAAGATTTTTTTGCCGCACACCTAGATAAAAAACAAGATATCGGACAAGCAGATAAAAAATTTCTCGACGAAGATCGTTTTTTTGAAATTGTCCGAGCCGGTTTCGCTCACAAGAGAAAAATGCTCGTGCCAAACCTCGTTGCGGGGCTCGACAATGCCGAACCTGGAAACAAACTCGACAAACTACCCACGTCTCGAGAAAAAATCCTCGCGGCGCTTACGACCGAGCACATTTCCGAAAAAGTTCGTGCCGAGGACCTCACCGTCGAGCAATGGAAAAAAATTGCAGAGAACATAGTTAGACAGTAAAAGGGAACTCGGGATCACAGAGGTGACGTACCAACAATTGGATTAATGAGACCTTGCGTAGGAACCGTGAAGCAACCGAAGGTCGCATTCATCTCACAGGCACCGACGCTCGGACTGTAAAAT
>JBBSOY010000030.1:0-4539 GCA_038259265.1 Minisyncoccia bacterium | reverse complement strand
TTCTGGGTTTTATTGATCCAACACATACAAGTTTCACCACTGGATCATCAGCGAATCCTCTCTTTGCGGCGTTCAGCAATCTCCTCAACTGGTTCTTTATTGTGCCGGTATCGTTCGTCTACTATTTTCGAATGTATACTTTTTTAAAGGAGTTAAAAACTGAACATATTTCAACTGAAGAAGAAAGAGATATGCGAAAAAAATTCAAAATTTTTATCAGTATTTGTGTCGCTGTTGTTGTAGTGGCTATCGGTATCGCACTCTTTACAGTATAAGTGTGATTTGCCGGCTGAGGGAACTCAATTCGGTCGGTGTGTAGATTTTAACTACGCCAAATCCAGCTGATGTAAAAATTCAGCCAGTTCGTCACCTTCGATTTTGCGGTGGCGGCCAGGAGTGAGATTGCCAAGCTCGACATTCATGATGCGGGTTCGTTCGAGGTCTTCGACTTCCTGAAAAAGAGCGACGCACATGCGGCGGATCTGATGTTTTTTACCTTCGGTCAAAATAACCCGGAACGTTCGTTCGTTTAAAACTTTCACTTTGCACGGTGCAGTCATTTCGTACTCGATTTTCACCCCCGCTTCCATTTTTTGTTTAAAACTTGAGCGAAGTTTTTCCTTCGTTTTCACTAAATATTCTTTTTCGTGCTGATGTGCTGGTCCAAGAAGACGTTCGGTGATGCGACCGTCGTTTGTGAGGATCATAAGCCCATGCGAATCTTTGTCGATTCGGCCGACAGGGTAGACATCGCGGAGCGCAACATCGTGTTTGATCTCACGTTCGCCGGCTTTGGCAGAATGGGTGACCACGCCGCGGGGTTTGTTGTATGCAAAATATAGATACGGCTTCGGTTTACCTCGGAAACGGACTTCGACGTTGTCATTCAAATTAACTTTGTCGCCCAAAACAGCGAGTCGGCCATTTATGAAGACCTTTTTTTCGCGTATCAGGTCGTCGGCGCCACGTCGTGTCGAATGCTTTTGAATTGCCAAATATTTATTGATCCGCATCGGGTACTGCGGTTTTTCAGTCTGTGCCGGGCGAGTCTGTATCGGCCGAGCTGGTTGTGTCGGCGTTTTTTTATGCATTGGTCGTTTGTCTCGTTTTTCCATATATGCGACCACTATAACACGACATAACAATATTGTCGTCAAATAGAGGATAACTGTACTGAGTTACCTATATGAGTGATACAATAATGCAGTAACCTTATTATTAAAAAGCAATCAATTTTATGGGTAAAACATTAGGGTATATTTTTGGCGCAGTATTTGTGCTTGTCGGTATTTTGGGCTTCATTTCAAATCCACTCGTAGGCGCAGCTGGTATTTTCCAGACTGATGCGATTCACAACCTCATTCACCTCATTATCGGTGTCGTTCTACTCGTCGCAGCATCAAAGGGAGAAATGATGTCTGTAAAGACCATGAAAGGTGTAGCTATTATTTACTTGGTATTGGCTGTTGTTGGCTTCTTCCAGTTTGGTTTTGCTGGCGACATGGGCAAATTGCTCGGTCTAGCGCAGGCCAACTCTGCAGATAACTGGCTTCATGTTGTGCTTGGTATCGTTATCTTTGCCGCTGCTGCAATGGCCGGAAAGAAGCGAATGCCTGCTCAGATGTAGTTTTATAGAAGAAAAAAGTCTTCTTTTACAGGTTTTTCTGATCAGTTTGGCCCAAAAAGCCTCCCACAGTGGAGGTTTTTTGTTTGGCGCCCGTTTTTGTTTGCCAAAGGCCAGTCTGTCTGTGGTATTGACTATTCGACCTTTCACTGGATTTTTACATGGTATAATAATTCGGTACTTATTAAATAGTTATTACATAATAAAAAATACATGGCACCAAAAACTAATTCAGCGTTCATGAAGCCGATGACCGTCAGTCCGGAACTTGCAGTAATCGTAGGAAAGGGTCCAATGCCTCGTTCAGAGGTTGTTAAGAAACTCTGGGTATACATCAAGGACAAAAATCTCCAGGATCCAAAGAACAAGCGAAATATTGTTCCAGATGCAGATTTGAACAAAGTTTTCGGCGGCAAAGGTACGGTCAGCATGTTCGAAATGACCAAACTCGTTTCAAAGCATCTTTCATAGGCAGATTCATAGGTATATTTTTCGTGGGCGCTTTCAGGTAGTTTCGTGAATATTCTCCTTGCGACAGTCGGATACAATATATCCGGCTGTTTTGCTGCCTGGCTTTTTTAGGTTATACTGAACTCCATTCACGTTTTGTGTGTATCTGTTGGTGCTCACTGTAAAAGGTTTCCCATGATCGATATTAAAAACGTCACAAAAAAATATGGCGCGTTCACTGCCGTCGACGATGTGTCGCTGCATGTTGAAAAAGGTGAAGTATTTGCTTTTTTGGGTCCAAATGGCGCCGGCAAAACAACGACGATCAAAATGCTGACGACGCTTCTGAAGCCAACCCAAGGCGAAATTTTTCTCGATGGACACAATGTCACCGAAAATCCAAACAAAACACGCCGCTCGTTTGGTATTGTTTTTCAGGATCCAAGCCTCGACAACGAGCTCACTGCCTACGAAAATATGCAGTTCCACGCTATTTTGTACGGCGTTTCAAAAGAAGTGTATACAGAACGCATCGAAAAACTGCTGATGCTTGTCGAGCTCTGGGACAAAAAGGATTCATTTGTGAAGAATTTTTCCGGCGGCATGAAGCGTCGTTTGGAAATTGCCCGTGGCTTGCTCCACACACCAACCGTGCTTTTTTTGGATGAACCGACCATCGGCCTCGACCCGCAAACCCGAAATCACATCTGGAGCTATATTAAAAATTTGAATCAATCCGAACACGTAACGATTTTTTTCACGACGCATCATATGGAAGAAGTCGAGCGATATGCCTCAAAAATCGCCATCATCGACCACGGCAAAATAATTGCCGTCGGCACACCAGCCGAAATTCTAGCGAAAGCCGGGGTCGAAAGCCTCGAGGATGCCTTCATTGCACTCACAGGCAAACAGATTCGCGAAGAAACTGCGAATGTGGGGAAAAACATGATGCGAATCAGTAGCAAATTAATGCGATAAGATACTATGTATACGAGAACCATTTATATACTTTGGTTGCGGCAGCTTAAAAGATTCTGGCGAAAGAAAGCCAGCATCGCAGGAGCGCTTGGCCAGCCCATTATTTTTCTCTTTGTGTTTGGCTTTGGGTTGAGCCCAATTTTCGCCAAAGCTGGTGGAGGAGACTATATTCAGTTCATCGCGCCGGGTATTATCGGCATGACCGTGCTTTTTACCGCTATGTTTACTGGGGTTGAAATCATTTGGGACAAGCAGTTTGGTTTTTTAAAGGAAACGTTTGTGGCGCCGGTGTCGCGTTTGGAAATTTTTATTGGCAAGACGTTGGGTGGCGCGACAGTGGCATTTATTCAGGGCGTACTCGTCTTCGTCATCACTTTTTTCGCGGGTTTTTGGCCGGTTAACTGGGCCCTTGTGCCATTGGCTTTCGTTTTTTTGGCGATTATATGTTTTTTGTTTTCGGCGATCGGTACCGCTATTGCGGCTCGGCTCGACGACATGCAGGGTTTTCCGCTTATTATCAATTTCGTGATTCAGCCGCTTTTCTATCTTTCGGGCGCCCTTTTTCCTCTGGTCGGTTTGCCAAAAGTGCTTTCATTTATTACAAAAATCAACCCATTGTCTTTTGGAATCGATAGCTTGCGTTTTGCCTTGAGCGGCACAAACATTTTTTCGCCCTGGCTCAGCCTTTCAGTATTGCTCGGTGTGACGGTGGTAGTGGTGGTGTTTGGCATCTACCAATTTTCAAAAGTCGAGCTTTAAAAAGTTCCGTCGCTATAAAATATAATGAAAAAAGATACTTCTTGGGAGCCTGTGGCAGGCTGGTATGACGATTTGCTTGCGAGTTCGGACACGTATCAAGCAAAAGTAATTTTGCCGAACGTACTGCGGTTGTTGCCGCCGAAAAATCTTCGGCTTATTGATATTGCCTGTGGCCAGGGCTTTTTTTCAAAAGCATTTGCGGAAGCGGGTGCCACGGTTTTAGGTGTGGATCTTTCGCCTGAGCTCATTGCTATAGCCAAAAGATCTTCGGTTCGCAGTGGTGAAAATATGGCACGTACGGCTGACGTGCCCGGCGGCGACCGGCTGCGTTTTGCGGTCGCTCCCGCGTCAGCGCTCGGACCGGTCGCCGCCGATCAAACATTCGACGCTGCGCTCATCGTGCTCGCTCTTCAAAACATTAAAGAACTCACGGAAACGCTAAAAGAAGCAGCGCGTGTGCTCGTGAAAAACGGCCAGCTCGTTGTCGTTCTCAACCATCCGTGTTTTCGTATCCCACAAGCCTCTGCCTGGGGTTATGACGAAACAAAGAAAACGCAGTATCGCCGAATCGATCGCTATGGTTTGCCATTTTCCGTAGACGTCGACATGACGCCTGGTGTGAAGGACTCGTCTAAAAAAGTTCACACTACGTCGTTCCATCGACCGCTCCAGGAGTACGTTAAGGCTTTGGATGCCGCCGGTTTTGTGGTGAGTGGCCTGGAAGA
>JBBSOY010000029.1:0-4693 GCA_038259265.1 Minisyncoccia bacterium | reverse complement strand
TTCCCCCCATTTTTCCAAACGAATTCGGATTCCCGCCTTCGGCGGGACGGATTGTTTTTTCGCCAAGAAACAGGTGCGAGCCAAAGATTTCTTTGGCACAGACCTTTTTAGCAAAAAGGTCTGAATCAGAAGCAATTTTGTCCAATGATTGAGCGTCTTTTAGCCAGTTTTGGAAAGGTGCGAGCCAATCATTCTGCTTGTGTGAAAAGTTAAAGATTTCTTCTTCGAGCGACTTCTTTTCGGAAAGCAGTTTAGCTTTTCGATTTCTGTAATCAAGCTCATCAATCACTTGGTCGAGGTAGCCAGTAAGAAGTCGCTCCAACTTTTCCGACAAAGAAGAAATCTTTTTCTTTTTTTCTTCCACACAGGCAGTCAAAGACGGGGCGGAGTTTTTGTTTTCCTCTAACGCCATGCGGTTTAATTCCTCCGCCCAGTCTTTGGGCAAAGAAACTTTTTGAATTAAGGATGATAACTGCTCATCTAGTTTTTCAGAACGAAGCGACATTTCGGGACACTTAAAATCTTTCCTCTTTTTCGTACATCTGTAATACACATAGTAATGAACATTCCCATTTTTCTGTCGCTTCGTTTTGTTTTCAGCAGTTATCATCATTCCACAAAAAGCACAGGAAATGAGTCCGCAATATGGTTGTGGTTCATTCTGTGGTTTTCTCTCGGGTTGTCCACGAAACTTCAACATTTCCTGTGCTTCATCAAAAAGTTTCTTTGAAATGATTGGCGCGTGCTTTCCTTCGTGGATTTCACCACTGTATTTGAATAATCCGATATAGAAAGGATTTGAGAGAATAAAAGACGCTTTGGTTTTTGAGATTCTCTTTCCGGTTCGGGTAGTAACGCCGGATTTCGCCAAAAAGTTTGCGATATCTTCCAGTCGCATATTTCCTTCGACATACTTTTCAAAAGCCAAGCGGATAATGCGAGATTTTTTCTTTTCCACCACGATTGTCTTTGTTCTACTGTCATTTAGATATCCCACTGGAGCTTGGCTTGGGAATATACCCATTCTGACTTTTTGGCGAAGTCCGCGTTTCGTATTTTCGGAAAGAGAATCTACATAGTATTTGCTTTGTCCAAAAGCCATATTGAGCATAAATTTACCCTGACCAGTGTTATCACACCAGAAAGTAGGAAATTTGAGGCTCGCAAGTTTCCCTGTGTCGAGGAGATAAATAATCTGTCCACCGTCCACCGAATTGCGGGCGAGCCGATCGGGATTCCATGCAAGGATGTTTCCGCCGAAAGTTTCAATTTCTTTCATCATCTTATTAAACAACGGACGACCTGGAACTTTGGCAGATTGTTTTTCCACGATTTCGGCGGAAATTTCAATATTTTCCCGAACGGCGTATTCTCGCAATTCGGTGAGTTGTGCTTCGATAGATAACACTTGCTTGTCCTCGACATCAGTGGACTTGCGAGCATACAAAAAGAATTTTTGATTCATATATTTTTGTTAATTAACTGGTAATGTGTGCGCAAGTAATACGACAAAAAATATAAACTGCCAAAAATTCTTTTTGTATCAAAGCAAATACTATGAGTCAAAATTGCTTCTGATTTCGCACCTCCTCCTTGGCGAAAAAACTCTGCGCACTTGTGCGCAAAATTCGGATTCATTTTTGGCGGATTCCCTTGCGGATTCTGGGGAAAATTCAGGCGGAAACCATTGGGACGCGCTTCGCGCGTCCCGCATTTGGGCTTCCGAAAAACCTTTGAGAAAACCCCTAAGTTCCATTTTGGTGCGCGATGAGGGACTTGAACCCCCGACCCTCTCAGTGTAAATGAGTTGCTCTACCAACTGAGCTAATCGCGCATATAAACAAACACCTACCAAAACAGCTAACCCGCATATAAACAAACACCTACCAAAACAGCTAACCCGCATATAAACAAACACCCACCAAGACAGCTAACCGCGCATATAAACAAACACCTACCAAGACAGCTAATCGCGCGCTTGTGATTTACTCGCACGTGACAGAACAATACTAGATATAGAGGCTTTTTTCAATCGACTACCAGAAAATGCGAATCGTGACCCTGCGTGCTAGTATCAGCGCATGGATATTTCGATTCTTTTCGAAGACGACAACTACATTATTTTCAATAAGCCGTCGGGGCTTGTTGTGCATCCTGACGGTCGTCAGAAGGCAGCTTCAGATTTGAAAGAAGCCGCTGCTCCTTTTACGTTGGCGGATTGGCTCGTTGAAAACCGGCCGGACATGAAAAACGTCGGCGAACCACTCGAGGTTTCTTCGGCAAACGCTTCTTCTGGTGATGAAAAAGGTGGCGCCGAAAAAACTGAAAAAGCTGTAAAGACCGAAAAAATTCTTCGGCCGGGCATTGTGCATCGCTTGGATAAAGATACGTCTGGCACAATTGCCGTGGCGAAAAATCAGAAAGCTTTCGATGACCTCAAGAAAAAATTCCAGGATCGGGAAGTTGATAAAAAATATCATACCTTTGTGTATGGAAATTTGCCCGAAGACGATGCGACCATCAACCGCCCGATCGGCCGCAGCAAAAGCGATTTTCGTTTGTGGTCGGCCCAGCGCGGGGCTCGCGGTGAAATGCGAGACGCTATTACAAACTATCGTGTCATGAAGCGGGGAAGTGACGATTCGGCTGAACATGCGCTCGCGGTGGTCGGACGACATGGTCAGGATACTGGCGAAACAAAACCGCAGCCAGTGACGTTTGTTGAGGTCGAACCAAAAACCGGCCGCACGCATCAGATCCGCGTTCATTTCAAATCCATTCATCATCCAGTCATCGCCGACATTTTATATGCGCCAAAAATGCCCATGCTTCTTGGTTTCGAACGCCTCGCGCTGCACTCTATTTCCATCGCTTTCACCGGTATCGACGGCAAAAAAATCCGCGCCACCGCGCCGTACCCCGCCGATTTCGAACGAGCGCTTACGCTCTTTAAAGAAAATCAATAGTTGGACTCTCGCCGGTTTCTTTGTGTATAAACGGACTGCCTTGGTCTGTTGGGTTGCGGGAATATAGCCTCCGTGTTACATTGTTCTCCTATATGGCAAATGCAATCACTATGTCTACAGTCAACCGCGACGAGCGAAAAAAGCTCGGTATTCGCGCTGGTGATACGGTTAAGGTCGTCCAGAAAATTGTCGAAAAAGACAAGACTCGTTTGCAGGCTTTCGACGGTCTTGTGCTCGCGGTAAAACACGGCACCGAAATGGGTGCGACTTTCACTGTTCGAAAAATTGCCAGCGGTGTTGGTGTCGAGAAAATTTTCCCTCTCTATTCTCCTAATATTGATAAGGTTGAAATCGTAAAACGTGCAAAAGTCCGCCGAGCCAAGCTCTACCACATCCGCGACAAAGCAGCCAAAGAAGTCCGCCGCCAGATGCGAAACGTCCGAGTCGAAAAGAAAGCTGCCTCCGCAACCGCCGACGAGACTCCTGCCGCTGCGACCGAAGTCCGAGCCGAAGCTCCAGCCGAAACTGCAACTGTTTAAATATCAAATTAAATCTCTTAAAAAACAGTCACTCGGGCTGTTTTTTAATTGTTCGTATTGCATCCAGACATGAGACCGCACTTTAGAATTTTTTAAGAAAAATTTGAGCTTGAAATGGATAGGCTAAGGGGTCATGAAGCCGAAAGGAAAAGTAAACATAGAATGGAGTTCCGATTTTGCCTACGCCATCGGGCTGATTGTGTCGGATGGAAATCTCTCTCCAAGCGGAAGACATATCGTCTTCACCACAAAAGACGAAGAGCAGGCCAACACATATAAAAGAATTTTAAAATTAACCAATACAATCGGAAGAAAAAGTAACGGAAGATCGAAAGATAAAAAATATTACGTGATTCAATTTGGCGATGTTCAGTTTTATTCTTTTTTAAGCATGATAGGAATTCACCCCGCAAAGTCTAAAAACATTGGAGTCGTGGATATTCCAGAGGTTTATTTTTTTGATTTTTTGCGCGGAACCTTTGATGGCGACGGGTGCACGTACAGCTATTGGGATCCGCGCTGGAAGAAAAGTTTTCTTTTTTATCTCGCTTTTTCTTCCGCGAGTCTTACGCATATAACTTGGTTGCGAGGGACAATTTCTACGCTCGTTGGCGTTGCAGGGCATGTGTCTCGATGCAAAAATTGCCCATGTTATCAATTACGTTTTGGAAAGAGGGAAGCAGTGAAGGTCATTAGAAAAATGTATCGAGTTAAAAATTCAGCATGTCTTTCGAGGAAAAAGTTGAAGATAAACCAATCTTTAGCTATCATGGACGAACCCTCAGTAGAATAGGTACTTGACAAATATGCGCGGGTGTTGTAATTAGTAGCCAAGCACGCTTGAGGTGCGTGTGCCGTAAGGCGTGGAGGTGCAAGTCCTCTCCCGCGCACAGGGAAATTGGTTTTTAAAAGGTGAAGAAAGGTTGAGGCGAAAAAATCGTGTGCGTGTGCTCGATCGCGCGGCGCGTAAATTGCAGTCGCGCGAATTATGGTGGCTATAGTTTAGTGGTAAAACCCAAGTTTGTGGAACTTGAGTCGAGAGTCCGATTCTCTCTAGCCACCCAATGTTATTTTCTCAACTTTCTGTACCAGAAGTCGGAACCGTTTTTTTTGGGTGTTACTCTTTTTGTTGCTACTTGTTACGGACTCCGACTTTTTTGCTTGGTTGTGATTGTTAACCGTAAAATT
>JBBSOY010000028.1:0-4720 GCA_038259265.1 Minisyncoccia bacterium | reverse complement strand
CGATCTGCGTCTGCCACACCGGTCCGCCAACCGATTCCCCTTCCACAACGGTCGAAAGGATCAGATTTTGAATTGTAATTTTATACGGCAGATGCTCAAGGTATCGAACGTACTGGATCGTGTCCTGCCAGTCACCTTTTGTTTCGAGCTTTAGGTTGACGATTTCTTTATTGTCGGCTTTGTTTGCTTCTGCATCAGCACTTCGTGGCTGCACATCGACCGAATGCACCGTAACAGCAAGACGGTTGGCCCGGCCGGCAGTTTCTAGATTTTCGATAAATCCCACAAAGCCGCTGCGCGAAATAAAATGTCCGGCGACCGAATCCGCCAGCCGCTGCAATTCTTCCGGCTTATATTTTGAAGCCTGCGTGACTTCTGCCTGCATGGTGACAACTTCGCCTTCGAGCGTCGAAATCGACATGCCGATATTGCGAATGAAAATCAAAATGCCGGCATTCAGACCCGCCAAAACCAGCACCAGAAGGGCCGACGCGATGAGAATTTTTTTTGTGGAGTCAATGTTCATTATTTTAAAGTCACAGTCATCGAAAACGTAATATTGCTTTCTTTGACGAAATTCGACACAGGTAATTCAACCGAGGCGAACTCGACGCGCTCTTCGAGGCTTTTACCAAAAGCGGTCAGGCTTTCGCGGTCAGCCGCTTTGCCCTGCAGCACAATAACCGGCTGTTCAATTTGATTTTGAAAAGAAAAACTGGTGATTGAAATTGTAGCCGGCTTACGCTCGAAAATTCCAATGAGCTCGGAAACAGAATCCGGCGGCACAAACGGTTTGAGGTCGGCCGCGTCCCGAATGGCCGCCGAGAGTTCATTGGTCACCGCCTCCGGCTGGAGCTCGGTGTCGAGAATGCGTTTTGAATGTTCAAGATCTGCCTTGATGATGTTGGCTCGCACCTGCGACAAAAAATACGACGGCAGGAGTAGCAAAAAACTGATAAGCAGCGCAACAGAGGTCATGCCAAGCGCCACCGTAAGCCGCCGTAGGGCATATTCTTTTTTAAGAGTTATTTTTTGTTGTGCGGGAAGAATGTTGATCATGGAATTACGCAGGTTATCGCAAAAGTTATCAAAGTTAACGCGGAAGAGCGGCGCCGGCCGCTGCAGCAAAACGAAGCGAATCTTCAAATTCGATTTCGGGCACGACGTCGTCGAGCGAAAAGGCGTTCTGCCACACATTGCCAAGGCTCGCAGGCACGCCCACATGGGTGCCTAAATATTCCGAAATGTCAGACATGTCGGCCACATGTCCCGAAACGATGAGCGACTTAACGCTATTCACATCTTTTTTGGATTTCGGCCGGTCTTTCGACATCCAGTATGTATAGACTTTTTTGACCTCGTCACGAACGGCCAAAAGTTCGACCGACTCCTCGATTCTTTCGCCTTCGTGTGATTTCAAAATATGTTCGGCGGATTCGAGGTTGTTGGCGACAGTTGTTGAAAAACGCACATAGCTGCCCGAAACAATAGCAATGACGGTTTTCTCTTTCATAAAATGCACAACAAGCGCTGTTCGCATGTCTCCATCTGCAACAAGCGAGCGTGCCGCGCCCTGGGATTCGAGAATAAATGAAAGCGGCATGATGCCTGCTTGTTTAAAAAGATCGAGCCAGTTTTCAGCCACGTCTCGGGGGTACACAGACACAATGACTCGCACCGACTGCACGCCGTTGTTTACAAACGGTGCTTCGACCACGGCAAAATCAAAAACTGCTTCCCCGGCGCTGATCGGCACGTTTTGGTCGAGCGAAAACTCGACCGCATCCCGAATCTCGCCTTCTTCTGGCAAGGGAATGACTGCTTCGTACACATACGATTTTTCTTCGGGGAGTGAAACCCGGGCAAATTTCACGCCGTGTTCGTTTCTAACGTTCATGAGCACCTTGAGCAGTTTTTCGGGCTGCGCGACGTCGCCCGCAACAACAATGCCCGGCTCGAGCTTTATTTCATCGGCGGCTTTGAGGATTTTTTTGCCATGCAAGTCTTCAAAAGAAATGAGCCGGACAGCATCGCTTTCCACAGAAAGACCGACAGCCGGCATGGTCAAAAAATTCGGCGGCGGAAAAAATTCAAAGAAACGCTTACTCTTCATTCAAATAATTATACACTAAGAAATAATCAATCGTGTTGTTCGGAGTACGCATAAAAATCTCCTCCCAACACAATTGATTATTTCTTGTCGATATTTTTCTTATCTAAAAAACTTTGCAAAATAAGTGCCGCCGACGACGCATCGAGAAGCGCTTGGTTTTCTTGCGTGCGCGCTGCTTCGTGACTCGTTAGATATTCTGGTTCCAAAAAAACTGGCAAACCGAGGTCGCGCTCGAGCTCGCCCTTGAAAAATAAAATGTCTTTCATGATCGGGTTCGGATTGCCTTTGAAATCTTTCGACTCCCCCATGACGATCGCTGTCACCTTGTGTCCTTCGCACATATTTTTAATTTCACCAAAAAGAGTTCGGTTGTTCGGAAAAATCGCTCGCGGCACGGCAATAACCGCCCCGTCATCTGAAAGTGCGATGCCGACCCGTTTCGAACCGTAATCAATGCCCATGTATTTAGCCATGATGCCATTCTATCCTATTGTCTCTATAGATGTCTGTTTGGCATGTCTGGTCAGCCGCTTAGGTTCGCCGCCGGCAGCCAGCGCCAATTGCGAATGGCTTATTTTTCGGTATAGTAGACAGCGATGAGCGAAATATTTAATATGCAAAATTCATCAGCGCTTAGCTATTTCTGGAATCATCCGGCGATTCTCGTCTTGGCCGTCGCGTGGATCTTGGCTTGGAAAGGCTTAGCACTTTGGAAAGCTGCTCGCCTTTCGCACAAATGGTGGTTCATCATTTTGCTCGTTTCAAACACGGTCGGCATTTTGGAAATCATCTACATAGTCTTTGTCGCCCGCAAATATGTGGTGGTCGAGGATCGCAGCGAGCAACATGTGTCGGTCGAAGATGGCAGCGCAAAATAGTTTGATGCAAATATCAGAGTAGGTGTGGGGCCGCAACATATCGCAAAAATAAAAACGGAGGAGTCGCATAGTTGGTCTAGTGCGCCCGTCTTGAAAACGGGTACGCCGAAAGGTGTCGAGAGTTCGAATCTCTCCTCCTCCGCCAAAATTGGAAATCAGAATCAGAAGCCGAAATGGGGTCGCGCCGTAGGCGCGACACTAATGCATTCCCCCCAAAAAATCCTGAATCAGAAAGGGTTTTCCACGCTCCGCGTGGCTCAAAAAAGACGGTTCGATCCTTAATTTGAAAGTTCGAACCGACTTTTTTGAACAAATGAAGTTTTTCTTCATTTGTTCCCTCGTTTGCCAATTCCATATTGTATTTCAAAAACTTTTCAGTAAGTTCGAACCGATTATTCGCTTTTTGCTCAAAAGCCGATAATTTCTCTTTGAGAAGCTGTTTTGAGGTAACCAGAGCGTTCTTTGCGTCGCGATATTCTTCGAGTGACAATGCACTTTCAAGATACGCGTCCATCAGCTTCTCAATTTTAGAATCCAAAAGAGAAATTTCGGCTTTTGTGTTGTCTGCAAAAAGCGTAGACGATTGGATTTCGGATGATTGGTCTTTTGCATTTTCTTCAATCATCCAAGAAGTCCAATCGTCTGGCAAAGAAACTTTTTTGATTTCCTTTTGAATTTCGGAAGTGATGGTTTCTTCGCGGGTATATTTTTGCGAGCAAGGATTTTTCCGTTTGGTACATCGCAAATAATTATGACCTTTTTGTGTTTCAGTGGTAATGAAGCAACCACATTCTCCGCAACGGAAAAATCCTCTGTATAAAAATGGTTTCAATCCGCGAGATTTCGGCTTAGATTTCCTCATCATCACTTCTTGAACGGAATCAAAAAGTTTCTTTGTGATAATCGGTTCGTGCTTGCCCTCAAAAATCTCTCCGTTATATCTCATCAGTCCTGTGTAAATCGGATTTTTGAGAAGTTTTTGATAATTCGACACCGCAAGTTCCTTTCCGCTTTTTCGCTTCAATCCAAGTCCGTTAAATTTGTTACGAATCTCCCGCAAAGTGAAGTTTCCTGTTGCATATGCCTCAAATGTTTTCTTTATCAAAGGTGCGATGCTTTCATCGGGAACAATTATTCTATTTTTGTTTACATATCCAAGCGGTGCCATTTGAGGCCATATTCCGTCCTTCACTTTGTTTCTATGTCCGCGCTTGATATTTTCCGACAAATTATCAACATAATATTTGGATTGCGAAAAAGCGATTGAAAGCATGAACTTGCCTTGCGGTGTCGGATCAAACCAAAAAGTTGGAAATTTCATTTCCGAAATTACACCAGTATCAACGAGGTAGATGATTTTTCCGCCATCTATCGAGTTGCGAGCAAGTCTATCGGGATGCCACGCCAAAATACCAGTGGCTTCGCCTTTTTCCATACGCTCTATCATTTCGTTAAACACGGGGCGGCCTGGTATTTTGGCGGTCTGCTTTTCGACAAAGACATCAACAACATCAAGCTGTTCTTTCAACGCGAGTTCTTTTAACTCACTTAGTTGGTCAGCAATACTGCGGACTTGTCTGTCTTTGTCGTCCGTAGACTTGCGAGTATATATGAAAAACTTTTTGGTTTGATTATTCATAATTGTATTGGCAGACGACGAGCCACGCGGAGCGTGGAAAACCCTTTCTGATTCAGGATTTTTTGGGGGGAATGCATTAGTGTCGCGCCT
>JBBSOY010000027.1:0-5051 GCA_038259265.1 Minisyncoccia bacterium | reverse complement strand
GACCGAAAGCGAAAGTTTCCGGTGACTTCGCTTTTGCGTGTTATGGGTGCAGCGACAGACAAGCAAATTCTCGATCTTTTTAAAGATTCTGCGGTGCGTCCGTACATGGAAAAAACTCTTGCTAAGGATCATACGAAGAGCCTCGACGAAGCCTTTATTGAAATCCATAAGCGTTTGCGAGACGGTGACCTGGCAACTGCCGACAATGCGCGTGAATTTGTGAAGTCGATTTTTGGCGATGAGCGATACGACTTTTCTCGAGTCGGCCGCGTGCAATTCAACAGACGTTTTAATAAAAAGCAGACTGATGCAGAATTCGCTCGAAAGACTCTTTCTTTGGACGACATTGCTTCGATCATTGAACACATCGGTGTTTTGAACACCACCCCAGGTTCTATCGAAGACGATATCGATCATTTGGGTTCACGTCGCGTTCGTTTTGTTGGCGAAATGTTCCAGCAGAAAATCCGCATGGGTATGGCCCAGATCAAGAGAAACATTCAGAACCGAATGTCGACTGTTGAAAGCGACGTCACACTGCCCGTGCAATTCATCAGCCCAAAGCCTCTGCAGGCGCGAATTAAAGAATTTTTCACAACTAACCAGCTTTCGCAGTTTATGCAGCAAGAAAATGCGCTGTCTGAAATCGAACATTTGCGAACCCTTTCAGCGCTCGGTCCCGGTGGTTTGAACCGCGCTCGCGCCGGTTTTGAAGTTCGAGACGTTCATCCGTCACATTACGGCAGACTCTGTCCGATCCACACTCCCGAAGGTCCAAACATCGGTCTCATTTTGCGCCTCGGTCTGTACGCTCGTTTGAATGAATTCGGCATGATCGAAACTCCGTACGCAAAAGTAAAAAACGGAAAAGTCACCACAGAAATCGAATACCTCAACGCGCTCGAAGAAGAGTCGTTTTATATTGCACATGCTGCGACTTTGATCGACGAAGACAACACTATTCGCGAAAAAGAAGTTGAGGTCCGACTCGCGGGCGACCCAACTGTTATTTCGCGCGACAAAGTAGACTACATCGACGTCGACACCTCCCAGGCCTTTTCAGTTGCGACATCGATGATTCCATTCTTGAATCACGACGACGCCAGTCGAGCACTCATGGGTTCGAACATGCAAAAACAGGCGACGCCTTGCATCGTTCCTGAAGCGCCGCTCGTGGCTACAGGTATCGAAGGCAAAGCTGTTCGCGACACAGGTCGGCTCCTTTTGTGCGAAGAAGACGGCACAGTCGTGGCATCTGACTCGAAAAAAGTCATCATTAAAAATTCCAAAGGCAAAGAAAAAGAATACAAACTCGTTAATTTTTCTCGAACAAACGGCTTCACCTGTTTCCATCAGCGACCATCAGTCAACGTTGGTGACAAAGTAAAACGAGGCGATCCTCTTGCAGACAGCTCATCTTCTGACCGCGGCGAAATGGCGCTTGGACAAAACATTCTCGTGGCGTTTATGTCTTGGTCGGGTGCCAACTACGAAGACGCCATTATTCTTTCGGAAAGACTCGTTAAAAACAGCAAGTTTACCAGTATTCATATTGAAGAATTCGTCGTGAACGTTCGTGACACTAAGCTTGGTCCCGAAATTACGACCTGTGACATTCCAAACGTCGGCGAAAGCAAACTTAAAAATCTCGCTGAAGACGGAATCATTCGCGTCGGTGCCGAAGTTCGACCCGGCGACATTTTGGTTGGAAAAATTACCCCAAAAGGCGAGTCGCAGCTTACTCCCGAAGAACGCCTCCTCCGATCTTTGTTTGGTGAAAAAGCTCGAGACGTGAAAGATACTTCAAAGCGAATGGAGGGTGGAAAGCGCGGCCGAATCATCAATGTGCAGGTGTTCTCACGAGAACGTGGTGACAAGCTCGAAAGCGGAATCATCAAGCGAATTCATATTGAAATCGCCCAGCTTCGAAACGTTTCTGTCGGTGACAAACTCGCCGGCCGTCACGGAAACAAAGGTGTTATTTCAAAAATTCTTCCTGAAGAAGACATGCCATACATGGCCGATGGAACGCCGATCGACATGATCTTGACTCCGCTCGGCGTGCCTTCACGTATGAACTTGGGTCAGATTCTTGAAATGCATTTGGGTCTGGCAGCAAATACGCTCGGCTATCAGGCGATCGTGCCTCCGTTTGCGGGTGCAACTGATCTTGAAATAAAAGCAGAGCTTAAAAAAGCCGGCTTTAGCGAAGACGGAAAAGTGCCGCTCTTTGACGGACGAACCGGCGAACAGTTTGGCCAGAACGTTGCCGTGGGTTACATGTACATTTTGAAACTTCATCACATGGTTGAAGACAAAATTCACATGCGATCCATCGGTCCATACTCGCTCATTACGCAGCAACCGCTTGGAGGAAAGGCTCAAAACGGCGGTCAGCGATTTGGCGAAATGGAAGTCTGGGCACTTTTGGGCTATGGCGCTGCACATACACTTCGTGAAATGTTGACGATCAAGTCCGACGACATCGTCGGCCGTTCGGCGACGTTTGATGCGATCGTGAAAGGCGAACCGATCCGCGAACTCAATATTCCGGCATCGTTCAATGTCCTTCTGAACAATCTCCGCGGTCTCGGTCTCGATGTGGAACTCAAAAAGGTCGAAAACCAAGATGAAGATGCGAAATAAGATTATCAATTGAAATCAAGTCACATAAAAATAACACTATGATAAAAAATAAAATGACCACAGCGCAGGATTTCAACACGATCGTCTTGAAGCTCGCATCTCCAGAGCGAATTAAAGAATGGTCGCACGGTGAAGTCACAAAGCCTGAAACGATCAACTATCGAACTCAGCGTTCAGAACGAAACGGTCTTTTTGATGAAAAGATATTCGGTCCAGACAAGGATTATGAATGTTATTGCAGCAAATACCGCGGTATTCGCTACAAGGGAATTATCTGCGAAAAATGTGGCGTTGAAATCACACGCTCTATCGTTCGACGTGAACGCATGGGTCACATCGAACTCGCAACTCCGGTTTCGCACATTTGGTTTCTCCGCGGTTTGCCTTCTCGTATCGGTCTCATTATGGGCATTCCTACCATTGAAATTGAAAAAGTTATTTACTTTGCGGGCTACATTGTGACGAGCGTCAGCGAAGAAGAACGAGCGCGTATTTTAAAGGATCTTGATGGAGAATTTAAGTCGAAAGTAAAGCAGGCGACGGACGACAAAACGAAGGAGGCTATGAAAGAGCTTTTTTCAAACATCAAACGCGATGTTGAAACAATCAAAGAAGGCCGCGTGCTCGACGAAATCGAATACCATAATTTCTCCGTAAAATATGGTTCGCTTTTTGAAGCTGGAATCGGTGCTGAAGCAATTTTCAAACTCTTTAAAAAAGTTGATCTTAAAAAACTAGAAAAGACTCTTGAAGAGGCGATTGAAACTGCGCCTGCTATCGAAACAGACAAAATTCAGAAGCGTTTGTCGCTCGTTCGAAACTTGGCAAAAAATAATATTCGACCTGAATGGATGTTTCTCACCCGAATTCCGGTCATTCCGCCTGCGCTTCGCCCAATGGTGCCGCTTGATGGTGGCCGCTATGCCACATCCGACGTCAATGATTTGTATCGTCGTGTCATCAACCGCAACAATCGTTTGAAGAAACTCAAAGAAATCAATGCGCCCGAAGTTATTTTGCGAAACGAAAAACGTATTTTGCAAGAAGCTGTCGATGCATTAATCGACAACACTATTCGTCACGGAAGTTCTTCAGCGGGTGCGCTCAACCAAAGTCAGCGACGACCGCTTAAATCTCTTTCAGACAACCTCAAAGGAAAGCGTGGTCTTTTCCGCCAAAACTTGCTCGGAAAACGTGTCGATTATTCTGGTCGATCGGTTATCGTCATCGGTGCTGACTTGAAACTCCACCAGTGCGGACTTCCAAAACACATGGCACTCGAGCTTTTTAAGCCGTTTGTCATTTCTGGTCTTTTGAAAAAAGAATTGGCCTACAACATTCGTGGCGCAAGCCGACTCATCGAAGACGGAATTCCCGAAGTTTGGGCAATTCTTGAAGAAGTCATCAAAGATAAATACGTGCTTTTGAACCGAGCGCCGACCTTGCATCGTTTGGGTATTCAGGCTTTCAAGCCAATCCTTATTGAAGGAAATGCGATCCAGGTGCATCCACTCGTGTGTACTGCATTCAACGCCGACTTCGACGGTGACCAGATGGCCGTTCACGTGCCGCTTTCCGACGAAGCTCAGGCCGAAGCGCGCCTCATCATGGCGTCTGACAAAAACATTTTGAAGCCTGGAAGCGGCGATCCAGTTCTCTCTGCAAAAATGCTCGACATTATTCTTGGTTGTTACTGGATGACCAAAATGATTCCAGGTGAAATTGGCGAAAATATGGTCTTTGAAGATCCTCAAAGCGCCGGTATTGCGCATTCCTTTGGCAAACTCGGCTACCGAGCAAAAATCAAAGTTTTGGCACCTACAAACGATCCAAAATTTGCAGAAATGGCTGGCACGCTTTTTGAAACCACAGCTGGCCGCCTGCTTTTCAACAGCATTTTGCCTGCAGAACATCCATACCTCAACTACGAAATCGATCGAAAGAAAATGTCTATTCTCATAGACGACATGATTACCCGATACGGTATCGAAGCGATTCCTGCGATCATGGACAGCATCAAAGCTTTCGGTTTCCATTACACGACTCGTTCGGGCGTTACCTGGGGAATCGACGAAGTGGTTATTCCGAAAGAAAAACATGAAGTTATTTCCCGCGCAAAAGGCAAGGTTGAAATCGTTGTTGGACAGTTCAATGAAGGTTTGATTTCTGAAGAAGAACGCTTTCGAAAGAGTATCGAAATTTGGCACGGCGCAAAAACTGAAATTGAAAAACTGATTCCTGGTACGCTTGATCCAAAGGGCTCGCTGTACGACATGGTTAACTCTGGAGCCCGAGGTTCGGTGTCTCAGATTACTCAGATGGGAGGCATGAAAGGTTTGATCCAAAACACTGCCGGCGAAACAAATGAATTTCCAATTCTTTCATCTGCAAAAGAAGGTTTGACT
>JBBSOY010000026.1:0-5080 GCA_038259265.1 Minisyncoccia bacterium | reverse complement strand
GAGGGCCCACATGCCCGGATACGTACCAAGGTTATAGTTCAAGAAGGCCTGCGAGCCTGTAACATATTCAAAGAAACCTCCCATGGGTGGACCAACAGTGATTAACGACGCATTTGAACACGTGCACGGAATAACAGCTAACACCCGGCCGCCAAACGGAAGAAGTGCTTGGCTCTCTACTTTTTTTGGATGAATAAAAACTGACGCAACTCCAGTAATAATTAGAACGATAAGCAAAAGGCTAGGAATTATGATTTTTTTATTTTTGAGAGCATGCAGTTTTCGCATTAAAGTGTGATTGTTACGTTTGGTTCATTAGGAACAGTACTGATTCCATATTCATTAATAACATAGACTCGCAGCGGCCATAAAGGACTTTCTTTTTTACCGGCTTTAATTTGTTTAGAAAAAACTGTATTTGCCTTTAAATACTCCGGAACAGGAATCGTAAAAGTGAGCGTTTTACCGTCTGTGGAAGGGACATGTTCGATTCTCGTCAACGCAGAAATGATCATATTTCCATGTGGCGAAAAATTCCGACCGGTAATTGTTACCGTTTCACCTAATTTTGCCTGGGTTGGCTCAACTTTTTCCACAACCGGCACCTGACGACCTGGAATCGTGACCATAAAAGCAATCGCATTTGAGGTTTTGCCTTGCGCCACAACTGAAATGGAATGGAGGCCAGCCGGGGCATCCGCAGGTATATCAAAACTCAAATCATTCTGGTTTTTTGAAGCGAGATTGCTGATTTTGTAATCACCGAAATTAACAATATTTCCCATGAGCATGAAACCCGAACCAACCAAAGAAAGACTGCTGCCAGCCGGACCGGAATATTTTGAACTATAGAATAGAGCGAGTTCAGTAGAGTTTTGTTGAGAAAACATCTGACTGAAGCCACCGAAAGCTTTAGCGTCAAAGCTCGCAGGCAAAGAAAAATTCATCGAGGACGACGCAGTTGCCGGAAAGGGAAGAGTTGCCACTGACGATGTTGGACGGATACCAGCATCTTGAGCTGGCGTTTCAGCAGCATGAGGAGGAGGCATTACGGCCACAGAACTTTTGAGAATCATTTGATTCAGTTTAAGACGGCTCCAGAGTCCGACAAAGCCAGTTCCTTGAATGAGGCCTGCGGGTCGCAATACTTCGTCGGCATATTTATTTTGAAAACGAATGACCGCATTTTTGGTTGCTTGACCAAAATATCCTGTTTCAGAGCCAGCTAAGGCTGTTGGACCTGTGATTTTTGTAGCTGCATCAGTGTTTAAAAATCTCTGTAACTCCAGCACATCTGCACCTGTATCGCCCTCACGAAGGTCTCGCAAGAAAATAAAGGGTGGCATATTTTGTGCAGACGCATGAAAAACAGGGTCTTTTGGCAAAGCTGGGGAGAATAGAACAAAAAAAATGAGAAAAACAACTGAAATTGATGTGAGTAAATTTTTTGAGGATTTCATGAGTGCGTACGATACCTTTAACAAATTTCATTGTATCTCGAATACATGAGCGGCTCAATGAGCAACAGCGGCGCTGCACAGGGTAATCATTTTGACAATATCCCCGGAAATCCCACGCAATAAACGGCTTTACAGCAGAATCCTTGGTATAATTTTCTCATGGTTGTAGGTCTTCCAAGTAAAAAAATTGTTCTGGTGCTTGTGGCATGCACAATCGGCATTGGCGCCATTGGATTTGCCGCATTCGCAGCAAAAAATAATACAAAAACAAACAGCGTCGAACATTCCGCTACAAACGGCAGCTCTGCCCAAATCAAAGCGATCGAACTAGCCTTGCAAACAAAATCAGAAGAAGACGACGACGCCGACGGTCTGGCCAACTGGGAAGAGACGCTCTGGAAAACAGATCCAAAAAATGCCGATTCTGACAGCGACGGCACAAAAGACGGTGAAGAAGTAAAGCAGGGGCGAAATCCGCTCGTTGCTGGGCCAAACGATACGCTTTCAACAGCGCACACTGGTACAAAAGAGCAAAACAAGGCCACCATACAGCTCGACAACACCGAAACAGCAAAAATCAGCCGCGACCTCTTTACATATTATCTCGAAGCAAAAAAATCCGGCCTACCGCTCGACGTAGAGATCAAAAATCAGATTGTCAAACAATCCCTCCAAAACAAAACGCTCGAATCAGACCTAAAAAAGTACACGGTGCAAAACGTACGGATTGCCGCAACGTCAGATCTTCATGCATATGGCAATGCTCTCGGCTTGGCTTTTCAGGCGGCAGTCACTTCGAACTCAATTTCGGAAATCGAAATTCTCACTTCTGCCCTTGAAACAAACAGCCCGGCAAAGGTTGCCGAACTCGAACCGATCATAAAGGGGTACGAAGCAATTCTCAAACAATTATCGCTCGTGGCCGTACCCGAGAGCCTTGTGCGCAAACACGTCGACCTCATGAATGCGATGAACCGCGTATTGACGGACATCGAAGCCTTCAAAATCATGTTCGACGATCCAATTCTCGGATTGGTGAGCGTCGGTAGTTATTTTGAAAATGTAAAATTGCTGCAAAGTATAGTTTTAGATATAGAAAACACTTTCGAGAAAAACGGTGTTACTTTTGAGCAATATGAAGCGGGCTACATTTTCGCCCAACCTTTGTAAAATGACCGACACTTTCAATAAAAAAATCGCGACTGGAGTTCTCATGTTTTTCTTTGCAAACGCAATCATGTTTGGCGGAGGAAAAAGTGCTTACGCCCTTATCGCCACACCTGTCGCAGACCCAGCAGCGGTGCCCACAGGGGACAAAAGCCTTGTACTCAACACCTTCCAGTCAATTCTAAAAGAATACACATTCGACGCCTTGGTAAATTCGGCTATGAAAGTCGTGATCAGCAACATCACCCAGTCGATCGTCGCCTGGATCAACTCGGGTTTCCGTGGGAGCCCGGCATTCATTACTAATCCCGAAAGATATCTGGTCGACGTCGCCGACCAGATCGCCGGAGATTTCATCGCCGGCGGCGAGCTTGGTTTCATGTGCGAACCTTTCCAGCTCGATCTTCGCATTGCCCTCAATATCAATTACTCAGCAACATTCACCGAAAGAAATTTCTGCCGTCTTTCCGATGTCGTCAGCAACACAGAAGATTTTGCAAAGTTTACAGAAGGCGATTTCAGCAAGGGCGGCTGGAACTCTTGGTTTGAAATCAGCCAGAATCCTTCAAACAATCCATTCGGTTCATATGTTTCAGCGCAAGGTGAACTCGCAGACCGAATCCTAAAAAAGCAGGATCAAGAAAAAAATCTTCTTAATTGGGGCGATGGCTTTCTTTCATTCCGCGAATGTCTAGCTGAAGACCAGAACCGTAATTGCGTAGAGGAAGGAGACATCCAAACACCCGGAAAGGTCATCAACGAGCAGCTCAATCTCACTCTTGGCACAGGCATCCGCCAGCTCGAACTCGCAGACGAAATCGACGAAATCGTCGGCGCGCTTGTGGGCCAGATCGCCAAGACCGTCCTCACAGAAGGCCTTTCAACCTTTGGTGTTGGCGAATCAAATTCGAGGGATTTGCGCCACGAGGCTGACGACAATTCTCGAGTGGTTGTGAGCTGCCAACCAGACAAAAGAAATGTAGCGGTCGGAGAAAAGGTCGCGTGGTCGGCACGAGTGCTTGGTGTAGACGAAGACCTAGACGATTCAGACAATGACGGCCCAGAGCTGCGGTACGCCTGGTCAGGAGACGAAATCGATGATTTATTTGGTTTTCCAATAGGTCAAACGTTTGAAATGACATACACGAGCAGCGGTATTAAAAGCGCGAGCGTCAGAGTGACCGTAACGGAAAGTGGTGAAAACATAACCGAACAGTGCAATACGAGCGTTGAGGTGAGGTAGAGATTCAAAAGCAGTATGTTTGAGACAATCCCACAAAAAATAAATCGACTCACCAAGAAAACGCTCAAAAAGGCTTTGGGTTTTTTGCCGTTTGCATTTCTTGTTGTGTTACTTCACCCACAAACCACATACGCTATCGGCGAAGGATTTGTACTCGACCTTGCCACATGGTCTGCAAAAGCTATGCTTTTTATCACCAGCTGGCTTGTGCACGCTGCGGGTGTGATTTTACGAGAAGTTGTAATTATGTCGGTTGTCGAAATGGGCAACTACGTGAATACGCCTGGTGTCGTGTCGGTCTGGCAGACTTTTAGAGACATTGCCAACATGGCCTTTATTTTTATCCTGCTCTATGTGGCCATAGGCACGATCCTTGGTTTGGGCGGCATTAATATCAAAAAAATGCTCGTCCGGGTCGTCATCGTCGCCTTACTTTTGAATTTCAGCTTCTTTTTTACCAAAGTCGCGGTCGATGCCTCAAACATCATTTCGATTGCGTTCTATAACCAGATCATCAAAACCCCCTGCGGCAACGACGGCGGGGTAGTAAAAGACATTGGCGCAGCTTTCATGTGTAAACTCGGCCTCAATTCTATTTTGGGAACCAAATTCATAGAGCGAGGCAACTTTTCAGAGGCTGGCCGAGTGTTGACCATGGGTGTTTTAGGCTTTTTCTTTTTCATTGTTGCAGCGTTCGTGTTTGGAGCGATGGCGGTCATGTTCATCTACCGCTTCGTCAGCCTCATTTTTCTTTTTATTTTTTCTCCGCTGGCTTTTGCTTCAATGGCTTTGCCAGACGACAAATATTCAAGCACCTGGACAAAAGCCCTTACTAAAAATTGCATTATGGCGCCAGTCTTTATGGCACTCGTGTGGGCAATACTTAAAATTGCTACGGCCATTACTTCAAACGTTAACGGCGCCCAACTCGTAGACACGATAGGAGAGACGGCGACAGATGACACCGGCACAGTATTGTTCAGCTATGTACTTATTATCTCCCTCATGGTCGCTTCGCTCATGGTCGCCGAAAAGCTCGGTGCCGCCGGCGCTGGGAAGGCCAAGAAGATGCTCGGCGGCATCATGAAGTGGGCGTGGGGGGAATTTGGCAGAGCCGCAGTTCGAGGATTCGGCATTAAACCCTTAAGTATCGCCGCATTAGATGAAAAATTTAAAGATTCGGAGTTTGGTCGTTCTTATTTGGGTAGTT
>JBBSOY010000025.1:0-5642 GCA_038259265.1 Minisyncoccia bacterium | reverse complement strand
GCGATCAGGATTGCGAATGTACCACCGTCGACTGCACGCATGCTTTCCGAATAAGCTTGCGTGAACTGATTGTTGAATTCAACGAGCCTTTTCATTCGCATTTTCATGACCACGTCTACCGGTGTGAGAATGACCGGCGCAACCTCCTTCTTAAGCTCCGAAAGGACATCTGCGAACGAAGCTGGATTGGTAGATATTCTGGACCAGCGATGCAGAAAGGTTATAACCTCTCTTGTGTCATCTACTAGTCGCTGTTTGTTCCCAAGGCTGCCTCGCACTCGCGGATCAAGACCGACGAGCTTTGGTTTTTTGCCGGATCGAGAAACACAATCGAGCTCCGCGGCCAAAACTTTTGCGAGAAAGCTTTCAGGAACTTTGCCGCCACCCTTTCCTTCGAGGTAAATGACGGTCTCATCTGTGATTCTTGGAAGAATTTGCTCTACAAAGAGCGCCTCTGATGCAGACCCCATGAGCGAGATCTCGCTCATAACTTTACCCGTGGTGCCAGCCTTGGGTCCGTGAAGTACCGCGACAAGCAGTAGATTGTTCATTTGATCCTCCTGTATGTGGTTCGCCTATTGCGTTCAGTTCTGATCAGGAGAATAAAATAAAATTTACAATATGTCAATTAAGTTTATGTTGAGCTCGTAAATGATACAATTCCGCCATGAACCCGTCCGATCCGATTGCCAAACATTTCCGACTGGCGCCGACGCAGGCCAAAGCCCTCAAAAAAATGGGGCTCGAAACGATATACGATCTCATCTATTATTTTCCCAACCGCTACGACACCGAAACGAGCATCAAACGAATTTCCGATATTTCGAAAGGTGAAGTCGTGAGCATTTACGGCCGCATTCACGGGCTGAAAACTCGCAAAGCCTGGGTCAAAAAAATTCCGATGAGCGAAGGCACGATTTCCGACGACTCGGGCGAGATCGAAGCGGTTTGGTTTAACCAGCCGTACATCGCCAAGATGATTCACGAAGGTGCGCCGGTCGAAGTCCGCGGCAAAGTCAGCGAACGTGCCGGCAAAGACGGCAAGCCCGGCCGGCTCTATCTTTCGAATCCCGAAATCGCCGAGGTGCGGAATACGCCGAGCGTTCCAGGCGACCCAGCCTCCATGGGTTTGGGAGCGATCGGCATTGCTGGCGGCACGCAAATTCCGAGTCATTCTTTGTTTGCAGATTCGTCGGCAAATTTTGGCTTGCCGGTGTATGCCGAAAGCCGGGGCATCTCTTCCCGATGGTTGTACTATGCCGTTCAGAAAATTTTCTCTATGGGTTTGCTTCAAAAACTTTCTGAACCAATCCCCGACTTTATTTTGAAGCATTACAACTTACCTGGCCTCGCCACCGCACTTGTGTGGATTCACGCACCGCAAAATGAAAACGACAGCATCTCTGCGCGAAAACGTTTTGCTTTTGAAGAAATTTTTGTGATTCAGCTGCAGAAAATGCGCGAGCGTCTGGACTCGCAACGCAAACCAGCGTTTCGCATTACTAAAAATCAAACCGACCTCGAGCCGTTCATCAAACGTTTTCCATTTGCACCGACAGCCGCACAAGTCAAAGCGGTGAACGACGTGTTGGGCGACATGCGAAGCGGCCAGGCCATGTCGCGCTTGCTTGAAGGCGATGTTGGCTCGGGCAAAACGGCGGTAGCTGCAGCGACCGTATATGCCGCAACCACTACCCCGCCTCCGAGCGTCAGGGATCCAAAAAAACAGCAGGACTTTGGCGCCCTTCAAACCGCCTACATGGCGCCCACGGAAATTTTGGCGACCCAGCATTTTGAATCCTTCATAAAATTCTTTTCATATTTAAATATCAGCATCGGCCTCATCACCGGCTCCGGCTGCAAAAAATTTCCATCGAAAATTAATCCGACCCAAGCCACCGACATTTCTCGCTCACAACTTTTGAAATGGGTTGAGAATGGCGAGATTCCGATCCTCATCGGCACGCACGCGCTCATTCAAAAACAGGTGAAATTTAAAAATCTCGCGTACATTATCATCGACGAACAGCATCGCTTCGGCACGGCCCAGCGCCAAAAGCTTCGACGCAAAGACGACTTCGCGCCGCATTTGCTTTCCATGACCGCGACACCAATTCCCCGCACTTTGGCCCTCACCATTTACGGCGATCTCGATCTCACGTTGCTCGACGAAATGCCCGCTGGCCGAAAGCAGGTCATCACCGAAATTGTGTTGCCCGGCAGCCGCGAAAAGGTCTATGAAAAAATGCGAGCAGAACTGAAAGCCGGTCGCCAGGCGTATGTCATTTGTCCGCGTATTCATGAACCTGATCCAGACAAAGAATCCGCGCTCAACATGAAGTCTGTGACCGAAGAAGCGAAACGGCTCGAACGCACGATTTTTCCTGAATATGAAATCGGAATTCTGCACAGCAAAATGACACCTGATGCAAAAGACCGCGTCATGCTCGCTTTCAAAAAAGGCACGGGCAAAGAAGCTGGCGGCATCGACATTCTGGTTGCGACGTCGGTCGTCGAAGTTGGCGTGAACGTACCAAATGCGACCGTCATTTTAATCGAAGGCGCCGAACGGTTTGGCCTCGCCCAGCTTCATCAACTCCGTGGTCGCGTGTTGCGCAGCTCGAACCAGGCATATTGCTATGTTTTTACCGAAAGTAAAACTGGAAAATCAATTGATCGACTCAAAGCCCTTGTCTCTGCCAAAAACGGTTTCGAGCTCGCCGAGTTTGATCTCGCTCAGCGCGGTGCCGGCGAACTCTACGGCCGAAAACAATGGGGCATTTCCGACCTCGCCATGGAAGGCATTAAAAATATCAAAATGGTCGAAGCCGCCCGCCGCGAAGCCGGCGACCTTTTAAAACTCGACCCAACCCTTTCTAAATACCCGCTGCTTCGCCAACGCGTCCACGACCGCAGCAGCGAAATTCATTTTGAATAAGTTTCTTGAATAAGTTTCTAGCAACCGACTTTTCTGAGATGTTGATTACTGACTGTTACTGATTATAGGGTATTACTTCCGCCAGGAGTTGTACTTGGTGGTGTACTTGGAAAAAGTGCTCGACACTGTGTCATACATGAATTGAAATTATTTTCACACTTTGCAAACCCAGGCTGGATGCTTTGCATTTCTCGAACCATACACACATCACACTTGCTTACGTTACATAAATTTGACTGTCCCGGAATTCCAGCACACGCACCTGAACGACACCCATTTGCTGTCGAACAACTTGCTTGAGCCGCAACTCTTTGAGATTCCGGTCCAGCCAAGCAAACTTTTTTAACAGTAGAACAATAGCTGTTGCACTGTCGTCGATTTGTGAAACTCGGAATGATGGGCCAAGAAATTACGGCCGCTGGCGGCGTCAACTGCTTATCAAAACCGTCTTCCCTGTTTCCATCAATACAAGAATAATCATCTGCATCAATATCTCCGTCCGCATCGTTGTCGATGCCGTCGTGACAATTATTTACATCCGACATAGAAACTATCGTATTATCCGCAACAATCGGCAGAACAAAAGAATTCTCTACCATTGTTGGATAGATAGATTTTGAATAGATGAGCTGAGCCATGAACTGGCCAACATTGGAGACCGGACCAAGCTTTGGATTCTGCCCAAACACTGTAATGACAGCGAATAAAGCAACGACGGCAAATGCTCCGGCGATTATATCTTTTCTTGAGGGTTTATATTTCATTATATTTTAATTTTTAGTATACCCTCAGTATAGACTAAAAATTTTCCACGTCTCTCGGCGTCGTGGATAGCCCTACCACTATTGGCCAACCTTCATTGAATCAACAGAATCAAGAACGAGAGTGAAATCTCTTCGATCAACAATGTTGTTGCCGTCGATATCAGCGACACACGGGATCTTGCTTCCGCACTTTCCCCACGCACTGACCACGACACGCAAATCATTTGAATCAACAATGCCGTTACCGGTAACATCGCCCTTTTTCAAACCAGAAACTTTTGAGGTATTGGTTGAATGTGTAGAATCAACTGACTGAGCTGAGTTTGAGGTGACGATAGTTGAAACATCGACTGCAACAAGCGTAGTTGTGGGTGTTGGTGTGGGTGTTGTAGGTGCAGCATGTTTGATCGAGAATGTTTCCGGACTCGAGCCGCGCGGTGTACATGGTTCATTTCCAGTACAAATCATAACCATGATTCGGTAGCCGCCACCTTCATTCGCACCTTGCGCCAAATATTCGGGCAGTGTGTACGAAATTTCTTTAACATCTTTTTTGTACAGTCGGAGCAAGGTCGCCTGACTCAAACCCTTCTTTGCACTGTTTCCACTGTTGGTCGGATAGTCGCGGGTTAAATAAATGAGGAACGTTTTTGTATTAGTTTTTTCGACATCATATTCGAATGCAATGTCGTATGTTTTGCCACTGACCCAAGTCTCTCCGCCTTTTGGCGACAACACTTTGACCTCGGCAGTGTTTATCGGCAAATCCGGCGTGACTGGTTTTGTGTCCACGGTAACATTGGTTGAGGTTGGGCTGACAGAAATGATCGGCGTTTTAGTGTTAGGAGATGTCGGAACAAGAGGAGTTTTTGGCTCGACAGGTGCCGTTGGATTCGGCATGATCGGCTGCACGCCAGTTCCGTTTTCATTTTTTTTACATCCATACAATGCATTAAGTTTTGCTCGGGTCGATACACCAACAAAACCGGTGGCTTTCGTGAGACCAAGCGGTTTCAAAACATCGGCAGCATATTTTTCCTGAAACTTTCGAACAGCGGAGTCGGAAAAAACTGAGGCGCTTTGAGGTGTCAGACCTTCTGCTTCAAGAATGAGATTGAGCGCTGCAATGTCGCGGCTGTCGGCGCTTGTAATATTTTTTGCGAAATCAAAACAGAAATTTGAAGTGATTTTTGGTGCAGCGGTATTTGCAATCGTTTGGATATTTGTCTGCGCTTGCACACCCGCCTGTGCCTGCGTCGGTGTCTGTGCGGCAGACATCTGCGGCACAACAAAACTCAAAGCGAGGGCAAGGGCGACGAAACCCGTAACATGTGAAGTGATTTTTTTCATAAATAAATTAAATTGTTTTAGTAACTGCCTCAAAACGAAATACCTGACGATGCTTGCTGTGGCCTGCTGTATAGGGTTGTTTTTAGCCCTTAGACCCTCTTAGACGCCGAGCTCCACCTATCATTACAACATGGCAGACATTCTGTAAATTAGCTCTTGGTATAGTATCATGTGTCGGGAGGGGTTTTTGCAAATATACGTCGTTTTTGGGCGCATAGCTGTTTTGGTAGTTAAGTCAGTTGGGAGACGCATAGCTGTTTTGGTAGATATACGTCAGGGGCGCGTGGCTGTTTTGGTAGATACACGTCGGTTTTGGGCGCATAGCTCAGTTGGTAGAGCGTCCGTCTTATACACGGATGGTCCTAGGTTCGACTCCTAGTGCGCCCACACATAGGTTCAAAGGTTCAAAAAATAACAAAAAACACCCTCTGGGTGCCTTTTGTACTTTATTTTTTCGAAAAAAGTTTTAGAACTTTTAGAAAAAATTTTTGAGCTTGATAAATCTGAATTTGAGAAAATAAGAGAGGTCAACGAGAACTACATTACACCGGCTCAGACTGTTCGATGTCGAGTTTCTTGTTTGGGGTGAT
>JBBSOY010000024.1:0-5675 GCA_038259265.1 Minisyncoccia bacterium | reverse complement strand
GGCGCTATCCTCGTTGTTGCTGCAACTGACGGTGTTATGCCCCAGACTCGAGAACACGTTCTTCTTGCAAAGCAGGTTGGTGTGCCAAAGATCATCGTTTTCCTCAACAAATGTGACATGGTTCCTGACGTAGAACTCATCGACCTCGTCGAAGAAGAAGTTCGCGACCTCCTCGAAAAATACAATTTTGACGGAAAGAATGCCCCAGTTATCCGTGGTTCAGGTCTTAAGGCTCTCGAAGCAAAAGACAATACCGATGAATGGTCAAAGAAAATTCTCGAACTCGCCGATGCGCTCGACAATTACATCCCACAGCCTGTCCGAGAACTCGACAAGCCTTTCCTCATGCCTATCGAAGACGTCTTCTCTATTGAAGGTCGAGGTACTGTTGTTACTGGCCGAATCGAACGAGGTCAGGTGAAAGTCGGCGAAAACGTCGACCTCATCGGTCTCAAAGATACTGCAAAGACTGTCGTTACTGGTATCGAAATGTTCAACAAATCTCTGAACGAAGGCATGGCCGGCGACAATGCAGGTATTCTCCTCCGAGGTTTGAAGAAAGAAGACATTTCACGAGGTCAGGTTATTGCAAAACCAGGATCAGTTACTCCTCATACCGAATTCGATTCAGAAGTCTACATTTTGAAGAAAGAAGAAGGCGGCCGACACACTCCATTTTTCAAAGGCTACAAACCACAGTTCTACATCCGAACTACCGACGTTACCGGCGAAGTAACCCTTCCTGAAGGTGTTGAAATGGTTATGCCAGGCGACACCATTACTTTCAAAGTGAAGCTTATCGCTCCAGTTGCGCTCGAAGAAAAGCAGCGATTCGCGATTCGCGAAGGTGGCAAGACTGTCGGTGCAGGCGTCGTAACAAAAGTTATCGCGTAATATTGTTTGATCTTTTTTGACTCACATGACAACAAAAACAGCAGCAAAAGAAAAAAAGTCAGAAAAGAGAGCCGACAAAGCTCGGGCTCCAAAGGCAGCTGCCGGCGCTGCAATTTCTAAACTTCGCATCAGAGTTCGCGCGTACGAATACAAAATTCTCGATCTTTCTGTAAAGCAGATCATTGATACCGCGCGCCGATACGATGCCGAAATTGTTGGTCCGATTCCGCTTCCAACAGAAATCAAGAAATACACCGTCAATCGCGCAGCGTTCGTCTACAAAAACGCCCGCGAACAGTTCGAGATGCGAATTCATAAGCGCCTCATCGACATCATTAACCCAAGTCAGAAAATTATAGAATCTCTTACCAATCTCAGTCTGCCGTCCGGCGTTTCGATTGAAGTGAAAATAATGTAAATCGATGAAATTCATTCTTGCTAAAAAACTGCATATGACGCAGGTGTTTGCTGATAACGGCAAAGTCTATTCAGCGACTGTGCTGCAGTCTGGCCCGATGACCGTTACCCAGGTAAAAGGCAAGGAAAAAGATGGTTACGAAGCCGTGCAGATCGGTTTTGGCAGCAAGAAAGAGAAAAACTTGAGCAAAGCTGAAGTCGGCCATACCAAAAATCTCGGCACTTTCGCTCATCTCAAAGAAATCCGTTTGGACGGAAAGTTCGCAAAAGAAGGCGGTTTAGGTGAAGCAAAAAATGTCGGCGACAAAATCGACGTCGGCGTGTTTGCTCCAGGCGACATGGTCATTGTTTCTGCAACCTCAAAGGCCAAGGGTTTCCAGGGTGTCGTCAAGCGTCACAACTTTAAAGGCGGACCTCGAAGCCACGGTCAGAAACATTCTGAACGCGAACCAGGTTCTATCGGCGGCGGTCTCCGAAACAAAGTGCCAAAAGGCATGCGCATGGCCGGCCGAATGGGTGGCGATCGTGTTACCGTCGAAAACCTCACCGTCCTTGAGTCAGATACAGCAAACAACATTCTTGTGGTGAGTGGCGCCGTTCCTGGTCGCCGAGGCACCCTTGTCGAAGTTCGCGGTTAGTTTATACTGTCAGTCCGACGATCCATTGATTCAAAAAAATGAAAAACGAAACCTCAAAACCAAAAACTGCAAAAACACCCAAAGCTCCAAAAGCTGCGAAGGCCGCTGCTGCATCCATCACTTCCGCGGTTGTCTACAACATGAAAGGCGAGCAGGCTGGTAGCTACGAAATCCCTCAGGATATTTTTGGTTTGCCTTGGAATGCCGATCTCGTGCATCAGGTCATTCAGTCCATGATGACCTCAAAACGAAAGACTGTCGCACACGTGAAGGAACGCGGCGAAGTTCGTGGAGGTGGAAAGAAGCCGTGGCAGCAAAAGGGAACTGGCCGCGCTCGACACGGTTCTTCTCGTTCACCGATTTGGGTTGGTGGAGGTGTGACCCATGGTCCTACAAATGAAAAGAATTTCGACCGCAAGGTAAACAGCAAAATGAAGGCGAAAGCTCTCTACACAATTCTTTCCCGAAAAATGAAGCAGGGAGAAGTCATTTTTATGGACTCTGTTTCAATTTCTGCCCCAAAAACCAAAGACGCAAAGCAGATTTTTGACTCAATCGCCAAAATCGAAGGGTTCCGCCGACTTTCTGGAAAGAAATCAAATGCGCTTGTCATGGCGATCAATGATAAAAACGAAGCAGTCGAAAAAAGTTTTCGAAACTTCTCAAACGTCCGAGTAAATGAAGCTCGAAATTTGAGCCCCGTTGAACTCGCAAAATACAAATATGTTATGTTCGTGAATCCTTCGGAATCCGTCAAAGCTATTTCCGGAAAACTAAATAAATAATATGGGAATTTTTAATAAAACAAAAAAAACCGTCACATCTGCAGATTCAAAAGACGCAGTTGTAAAAATGCCTAAAGTAAAGCCTGCAAAAGCGGCAAAAGAAAAAGCACCTGCCAAAACTGCGAAAATCAATACCAAAGGCATGGCAACAACCGCTGCTGGCGCCGCTCGGGCCGACATGAACCATGGTGGCGTCATTCTTCGCCCTCGAATTACCGAGAAAGCCACCATGCAGGCCGATGCACAAAACGTCTTTGTATTTGAAATTGCTCAGACTGCCAACAAAGTAAGCGTCCGAGAAGCCATCCAGGCAATTTTCAAAGTAACGCCGATCAAAGTTGCTATCGCCCGAAACCCCGACAAAAAAGTGTTTTCTCGCGGAAAATCTGGTATGGTATCTGGCGTGAAGAAGGCCTACGTCTATTTCAAAAAAGGCGATAAGGTAGAGCTCGTATAGCTTCACGTATATTTTTCACTAAAATTGCTTTCGAAATAATTTACATTCATGAAACGGTATCGACCAACAACACCATCACGACGAAATATGACCACTGTCTCGTATCGAGCAGTGATCACAACAAACGAACCATACAAAAAACTCACGCATGGTTTCAAACGTTCGATGGGCCGCAATGCCTTTGGTCGCATTACCATGAACCACAAAGGTGGTGGTCACAAACGCCTTTATCGCGAAATTGACTTCACTATGAACAAAATCGGCGTGCCAGGCGTGGTCAAAACCGTCGAATACGATCCAAACCGAACGGGATTTATCGGTCTCGTAAACTACAAAGACGGCGACAAACGCTACATCCTTTTACCTAAAAATGTTCGTCCTGGCCAGGCGGTAATTTCCGCTGCCGATGCGCCGATCACTCCCGGAAATCGTTTGCCGATCAAAGACATTCCGCTCGGAACTTTTGTATACAATCTTGAACTCAAAGCGGGGGCAGGTGCCAAGATCGCTCGCTCAGCCGGAAACTTTGCCCAAGTTATTGCCAAAGACGCTGGCTTTGCGCATATCAAAATGCCTTCGACCGAAGTTCGAAAAGTAAGTCAACTCGCATGGGCATCTATTGGTGAAGTTTCAAACGACGAAAACCGCCTTGTACAGCTCGGAAAAGCCGGCCGCAGCCGATGGCTGGGTATTCGTCCAACTGTTCGTGGTACTGCCATGAACCCAGTCGACCATCCGCACGGTGGAGGCGAAGGCCGTCAGGGCCGAGGTCGCCGACGAGCCATGACTCGAACTGGCCACCGAACTGGCAAAGGTCAGAAAAGCCGAACTCCAAAGAAATACTCAAACGTCTTCATTGTTTCCCGTCGCCGAGTCGGAAAGAAAGGCAAAGAGCAATAAAATTCTTTTCAGTCTCAATAAAATTTTTAAAACAAAAGCCCGTCAAAAGCGGGTTTTTTGTTTGGCGTGTTTGCTATACTTCCTCCATGTCTACATATTTAGTTACGGGTGGGGCCGGGTTTATTGGTTCAAATATTGTTCGCAAATTGGTAGCGGATGGGGAAGATGTTCGAGTAATCGACAATCTTTCGACCGGCCGAAAATCGAACCTTGCGCCTTTTATTGAAAAAAATTCTGAAAAAATCGAATTCATGGAAGCCGATTTTACCGATCTCGAAATGGCACGAAAGGCGGTTGCAGGTGTCGATTATGTGTTGCATCAGGGAGCGATTCCGTCCGTGCCGCGTTCGGTCGATGATCCGATCAAAACCAACCAGACCAATGTCCTCGGCACGCTTAATATGCTTATTGCTGCTCGCGACGCCGGCGTGAAGCGCTTTGTGTACGCAGCTTCGTCTTCGGCCTATGGTGACTCGCCAACGATGCCAAAGGAGGAGTCGATGAAGACGGCCCCCAAGTCGCCCTATGCCATTCAGAAGCTCACGGGCGAGCAATACTGCCAGACATTCCATGCACTGTATGGACTCGAAACAGTTTGTTTGCGCTATTTCAATGTGTTTGGTCCCAACCAAGATCCAAATTCGCCGTACTCAGCCGTCATTCCGCTTTTCATTAAAAAAATGTTGAAAGGCGAGTCGCCGATGATTTTTGGCGATGGCGAAGTGTCGCGCGACTTCACGTATGTCGACAATAACATTTCCGCCAACTTGCTCGCCTGCAAAGCCGACGCCCGCAGCGCGGGTCAGGTCATCAACATCGCGTGCGGCAAAGAAATTTCCCTCAACCAGCTTGTTCAAAAAATCAATACACAGCTCGGAACAAATATTCAACCACAGTATGCCGAAATGCGAAAAGGGGACGTCATGCATTCGCTCGGCAGCGTCGACAAAGCTCGCGACCTCCTCAACTACGAAGTCATCACTAATTTCGACGAAGGTCTCGCCAAAACCATCGAGTTTTACCGAACGAACGACTAGTTCGACCGCTAGTCACGTTTAACTTCGCTTAATGTTAGTTTTTGTTTCTATAACCCTTACCCGATCTTCGAGGTTATCGATTCTTCGCTCGTGTCCGCCAATAGAGATATTTTCGATTCGGTCGAAACGGTCGTTCATGCGGTCAAATCTGTCATCCATGCGGTCAAATCGTTCGTTTACACTACCAAAACCTTCTTTGGTTGATCTTGCGAGGCTTTCGAGTGCATCCATGGTCGCGAGACCTGCTATGGTTTTTTCCATGGAGTCGAGTCTTTTTAAAATAAGTGCGCTTTCAGTCATATGTTATTTATTTGATTATACCCTCGCCTGTTTTTAATGTTCAAGAGAGGATAACCACCAGACAATCAAATTTTGCTTAAGAAAATATTGTCGGCTGCAGTCATTATTGACAGATGTACTTAAATGGTTTATTCTCTAACACAGACAACGTTCCTCGACATAATTGTTTGAGAAGAATAACCTCCGTTTCAAAGGAAAAACGGTATCTTTCTCAAATATCGAACTAACAGCAGTGGGATTTTTAGAG
>JBBSOY010000023.1:0-7310 GCA_038259265.1 Minisyncoccia bacterium | reverse complement strand
TAAGAAAATTTTAGGAAAATAGGTATAAAAAAATCCCTCGAAATCAATGTTGATTTGAGGGATTTTTGCAGAAGGCCGAAATTGCCAAAGGTCACAAGGACCACAAGGACCACAAGGACCACAAGGACCACAAGGACCACAAGGACCACAAGGACCACAAGGTTCTTCACGTCTGGATGGAACCATATCAGAATCTGATTTTTTGTCAAGAGGGTTATTCAACAAGATTAAATCTATGAAGTCGAGTATTATTAAGCTATTAGTTTTAGAATAAAAATTTATGTCGATGACACCAAAAGATTTTTTCTTGCATGTGGCGGCGATGGTGGCGCTCTATGTGAGTACTTTCAGTCTGCTTGCACTGCTGTTCCAAGTAATTAACATTGCCTATCCTGATCCGCTTTTTTCCCGATACATCGACCCGTACTCTTCCGGTATTCGCTGGGCAATTGCGTCGCTCATCATTATTTTCCCGCTTTACCTTTTACTTTCTTGGATTCTACAGCGCGACTACCGACTTGTGCCTGAAAAAAGAAACCTCGGCATACGTCGCTGGCTCGTGTTCATCACCCTTTTCTTTACAGGTGCAGCTATTGTCATCGATCTCGTGGTGCTTATCAACTCATTTTTGGGTGGGGAAATTACGACGCGATTCTTTATGAAAATTTTCGCCGTGCTTGTCGTAGCTGGTTTTATTTTTGGTTACTACCTCTGGGATTTGCGTCGCTCGACTGAACATCAGACAAAGTTACCAAAATTTTTTGCTGGTATTGCCGCGGTGCTGGTCGTCGGTTCAATCATTGGTGGCTTTCTCATTATGGGATCACCGGCAAAACAGCGGCAGCTCCGCTATGACGCTGAAAAAGTGACCGATCTCAATGAAATTCAGTGGAGAGTGATTAGTAGCTGGCAGGCAAAAAAGACGCTGCCGGCAAACTTGGAAGTACTCAATGATTCAATTTCCGGTTTTTCTGTGCCTGTTGATCCACAAACTGGTCAGTCGTATGAATACCGAGCGACATCTGCGTTTATGTTCGAACTTTGTGCGAATTTCAATCGTCAAAACGCTGACGATCAGACGAATTATGCGGAGCCATATTATCCGGCAATGAATGATAAAAGCTTGGCGTACGGCATGGAAAATAGTAATTGGCAGCATGCAGCAGGAAGACAGTGCTTCACTCGAACGATTGATCCCGAGATGTACAGAGCGCAGTAGGAATTCTTCAGAAGCGTATCTTCAAAGGTTCAAAAGTGTTGCGAAAGAATCATGCCGTTTACAGAACGGCATTTTTCTTATATTCTTGTGACATCATGCAGGAAAAACCTCGGGCCTACGACCACAAAGAGATAGAAGCGAAGTGGCAAAAAGAGTGGGCAAAGACTGGAATTTACACAACAAAAGACGGGGCGAATGGAGCCGATGGCGAAGGCGGAGCTAGTGAAGGTGCAGAAAAGCAAAAGTGCTACGTCCTCGACATGTTTCCGTATCCATCTGGTGAAGGTTTGCATGTTGGTCATCCAAAGGGCTACATCGCCACCGACATCTATTCTCGGTTTAAAAAAATGAGCGGCTTTAACATTCTCCATCCGATGGGCTGGGATGCCTTTGGTTTGCCCGCAGAAAATTATGCGATCAAAAATAAAGTTCATCCGCGCATTGCGGTGGAAAAAAATATTGCTCGTTACAAAGAGCAGCTCTCTATTATTGGCTTCAATTACGATTGGACGCGGGAAATAAATACGACTGATCCTGCGTATTATCGATGGACGCAGTGGATTTTTCTGAAACTTTTGGAAAAAGGTTTGGCTTTTCAGTCGTATGAACCTATAAACTGGTGTCCGTCGTGTCAGACAGGCCTTGCAAACGAAGACTTGGACGACGGAAAATGCGAACGCTGCGGGTCGGTGGTGGAAAAACGGCCGATGCGCCAGTGGGTGTTGAAAATTACCGACTACGCCGAAAAACTTCTCGAAGGTTTGAATGATTTAAACTGGCCGGAATCTATTAAAGAATCGCAACGTAATTGGATCGGCAAAAGCGAAGGAGCAGAAATCGGTTTTCCGATTGAATTTCAGCACGGCCAAAAACCTGGTTTGATTCCCGTGTTTACAACCCGCCCTGAAACAATTTTTGGTGCAACAGCGCTCATCTTTTCTCCCGAACATCTCTGGGTCACATTAGCGCTTGATGAAAAACACAAGGGCGTGCTTAACAATGCTGACGAAGTTCGTGCATATGTCCGACAATCTGCAAAAAAGACGGAAATCGACCGAACAAATATTCAAAATGAAAAAACAGGTATCACGCTTGATGGCGTTTGGGCAATAAACCCTGCCACCAAAGAAAAAATTCCGGTTTTTGTGGCTGACTACGTTTTGGCTGGATACGGTACGGGTGCGGTGATGTCTGTACCAGCGCACGACGAACGCGACTTTGCTTTTGCAAAAAAGTTTAATTCGTCTATTAAAGAAGTTGTCGTTCCGAATATCGTAGATAAAAGAAATCCTCCAGTGGTTGGCAAGAAATTTGTTGAACGAAAAAACATTCATGCGATTGTGAAAGATCTTCAATCGGGAAAATACCTTGCGCTCAAATGGAAAAATTTCGATTGGACCACGTTTCCAATGGGTGGAGTCGAGGAGGGTGAAGATGTTGTTGGCGCTGCTATGCGTGAGGTCAGAGAAGAAACTGGTTTTAAAAATTTAAAGTTGGTGAAAGTAATCGACGGCCAAGTTCGTGCCGAATATTTTGCTGCACATAAAGATGAAAATCGAATTGCCTACACAACTGCCGTTGTTTTTGAGCTTGTGGATCATGAAAAAGACGAGATTAAAACTGCAGAAAAAGAGCAACACGACATCATTTGGATCGATGAATCAAAAATAAATTACGAAAATATGACACACGCTGAGGCGAATGTTTGGCGTGAGAGATTGTTGGTAGAAGCCACGTCATTTGCTGGGCCTGGTGTATTGATTAACTCTGGAAAATTTAATGGACTCGATTCTTCGGCAGAAAAAACTCGGGTGGATATTGTGGCTGAGGTTGGTGGAAAGATCGTGACGCGATACAAACTCCGTGACTGGGTTTTTTCTCGTCAGCGATATTGGGGCGAACCGATCCCGGTGATCCATTGTGAAAAATGCGGAGTTGTTCCGGTGCCAGAAAAAGATTTGCCGGTGATGCTGCCCGAAGTAGAAAACTATGCACCGACTGGCACAGGGGAATCACCACTCGCGGAAATGCATGACTGGGTCAACGTGAAATGTCCAAACTGTGCGGGCGCTGCAAAGCGCGAAACAAATACCATGCCACAATGGGCGGGCTCTTGTTGGTATTACCTGCGTTTTATGGATCCGAAAAATTCAAAAACGTTTGTTGGTGCGCCTCAGGAAAAATATTGGGATCCAGTCGATGTGTATGTCGGTGGGGCAGAACATGCGACACGACATCTCATTTATGCTCGTTTTTGGCACAAGTTTTTATACGATATCGGAGCGGTAGCTACTACAGAACCATTTATGCGTTTGCAAAATGTTGGTCTGATTCATGCAGAAGATGGTCGAAAAATGAGCAAGCGTTTTGGAAACGTTATCAATCCGGATGATGTGGTAAATACGTATGGGGCGGATACATTTCGCTTATATGAAATGTTTATGGGTCCGTTTAATCAATCAAGCGTCTGGGATACGAAAAGCATTATGGGTTCGCGACGTTTAATCGAGCGTGTGTGGCGTCTGCAGGAAAAAGTTATTATTTCTGAAGAGTCTACGCAGCAGTCTAGAGATATGGGGGAGGGCACAGATGTAAAAAAACCCGATATCAAAAAACTAGAGAATCTCCTTCATGTGACGATTCAAAAGGTCGGCAGCGACATTGAATCTTTCAGTTTCAATACGGCAATTTCCTGCCTGATGGTTTTGTCTCGGGAGCTTGAAAATCAGACAGAGATTTCTAAAACGACTTGGGAAATATTTCTGCAGCTCCTCGCGCCGTTCGCTCCACATCTTGCTGACGAGCTCTGGGCGGCGCTCGGACACCATCGCTCGATCCATCAGAGCTCCTGGCCTGTGGTAGATGCTTCAAAAATCACCCAGGACACGGCAAAAATCATAATTCAAGTCAATGGAAAGGTCAGGGGAGAAATCGAAATTGCCATGGATTCGTCTGAAGAACGGGTCAAAGAGCAGGCTTTTTTGCAGGAAAACATCCAAAAATGGCTCAACGGAGCCACGATTAAGCGAATTGTTTTCGTTAAAAATCGACTCTTAAACATCGTTATTTAATCAAAAACGGCCTATTGTCAAGGTATATTGACTATTTTCTTCATGAATAGTAGAATCTACTGAATCAAATTAGAAAGTCCGTAATGGAAATAATTATGAGCGATAAAAACACAAAACAAGCAACCATTTCGTTTAATCCAAAGCAAGTCACAAAACGCCTTCTCGGTGTTCTTTCAGAACGTGGACGAGATGTTATTTCAGGCCGATACGGACTCGGAACCGAAACAAAAAAAATGACGCTCGAATCGATTGGAAAAAAGTACCACATCACTCGCGAACGAGTTCGCCAGATCGAAAACCACTCGATTGCCAATATTCGAAAGTCGAAGGAATATGAAAAGGAAAAAAAGGTTTTTGATGAATTGAAAGAACAGATCAAAAAACTCGGCGGTGTTATGTCGGAACACGATTTGCTCAGCCACCTTTCCGCCGACAAGGCTTCGCAAAATCATTTTCATTTTCTTTTGGTTGTCGGCGAAGATTTCAAAAAGCATAAAGAAGATGACGAATTCAAGGCTCGATGGCATATCGACCACAAACTGGCCGAAACGATCCACAGTAGCCTTCGAAAAATCTATAGCGAGCTTGATGACGAAGCGATTGTCCCGGAAGCACAGATCATCGACACATTTCTTTCATATATTAAAGACGTTTCTGAAGAATACAAAAACGAAGAAGTCATCAAACGATGGCTCTGGATGTCAAAATCCCTCGACAAAAATCCGCTCGGCGAATGGGGCAAGACAAAATCTTCAAACATCAATGCTCGTGGCGTGCGTGACTACGCATTCCTCGTCATCCGAAAGCACGGCTCACCAATTCATTTCCGCGAAGTTGCTCGCCTGATCACCGAAGTTTTTAACAAGAAAGCTCATGTTGCCACCACTCACAACGAACTCATCAAAGATCCTCGTTTTGTACTCGTTGGCCGCGGACTTTACGCACTTGCAGAATGGGGTTACATGAGCGGCGTAGTAAAAGACGTCATTAAGAAAATCATCAACAAAGACGGTCCGCTTACGAAAGAAAAAATTATTGAAAAAGTTTTGAAAGAGCGGTACGTCAAACCAAATACCATCATCGTCAATCTTCAGAACTCAAAATTCTTTAAAAAAGACAAGCAGAATCGATACTCATTGGCGTAAAAATTTGGTGTAGAAATGAGGCAGAAAAGAAACAACAAATCCCGAAAGGGATTTGTTGTTTGTACGGTTTTCCTCTATAAAGAACAACTCCATTTCTGAAAAATCCATATTTGGTATAATGAGCCAATGATTTTTGAATCGTTTTCGACCCCACTCCCGGAATTTTTCTATACTGTCCTAAAAATATTTTTCGGAGCGTCGCCGTTCTGGTTGCCGATATTTCTTTTGGGAGTTTATCTCAGTTTGCAGATTAAACATGCTCGCACAAAGAGCATTATTAAAAGCGGCGGTGTGCTTCTGGAAATTAAACTACCTCGCGATGTTTTCAAAACACCGCTGGCGATGGAGGTCATTTTGACCTCGCTTCATCAGGCAGGCAACGCGACATATCTTGAAGCAATTATCGACGGAAAGCATAGGCCTTGGTTTAGTCTCGAACTCGTTTCGATCGAAGGCAACGTTCGGTTTTTCATCTGGACTCAGCCCAAGTTTCGCAAATTGATAGAGTCGCAGTTTTATGCCCAATACCCCGGCGTAGAAATTTATGAGGCGGAAGATTATAGCAAAAGTGTTTTTGTTGATTCAGAAAAGGTCACAATGTTTGGTATGACGTATAAACTCACAAAAGCTGATGTCTACCCCATCAAAACATATGTGGATTATGGGCTTGATCGGGAACAGGAAGAAGAATCCAAAGTTGACCCGATGACGTCGACGCTCGAATTTTTGGGTTCGATGAAAGCGGGGGAGCAAATCTGGATCCAAATTCTTTTGCAGGCTCATCGAAAGAAGACCTTGGAAAGCGACCTCACGCAGCCTAAAAAAGATTGGAAAGACGCTGGTAAAAAAGAAATTAAAAAGTTGATCGAGGACATCAGTGGCGGTGACGACGAAGACGGTCCGCGCCGAGCGCCGACAATGGGAGAAAAAGAAACAATTTCGGCGCTCGAACGCAGCCTGTCGAAAATTCCGTTTGAAGTAGGCATCCGAGGTTTTTATATTGCACGAAAAGAATCATTTGACCCAGTCGCAATCCCAGGTCTGATCGGTAGCTTTAGGCAGTATAATTCGGAAACATTGAACGGTTTTAAACCATCGAAAACAACCAGTGTGGATTATCCGTGGCAGGATTTTGGTGGGCATCATGTAACCGACATGAAAAAGAAATTGCTGGCGGCCTACAAGCTTAGGTCTTTTTTCCAGATTCCTTTCCGAAATCTCATGGCCAAGCCGTTCATTTTGACGACCGAAGAGTTGGCAACACTCTTTCATTTGCCGGGCAAAGTTGCAGGTACGCCAACGCTTACAAGAATTCCTTCACGCAAAAGCGAGGCGCCGTCAAACCTTCCTATATGATTTTTTTTGGCAATCGACTTAAAAATTTAAAGACGCATGATGACGCCCGCCTTTCCGGGCGTTTCATTTCCGCGCATATTGCACGACTTCGGCTGGCAGCAGTTTCTTTTTGTCTTTGGATTTTTTCAGCATTTTCTTCTGTGTTTCTTGGTTTGAGTTCTGCGGGGAAATCTTTTTTTTGTCTACCAATTTTTTCAGGAAAGCGACTGAAAATGTGGGGAATTGCTCTCTGTATCGTAGCACTGCTTCTGGTTGCGGGTAGTGTAGGTTTTGTTTCGGTGTCGCCGTCTAAAAATTTCAAACTCTCGACCATTTTTACTATTGAAGAAGGCTTAACTCTCGATCAAATTGCGGATGCGTTAAAAAAAGAAGGTTACGTTCGTTCAAAAACAGTTCTTAAGATAGCTGTTAAATATATATATAGAAATGACGCCGGCGCTGTGGCGGGGGACTATGTGTTTAATGAGCCAATGACAGCGCTTGCTGTCGCTCGAAAAATTCTCACCGGAGATTTTGATT
>JBBSOY010000022.1:0-7524 GCA_038259265.1 Minisyncoccia bacterium | reverse complement strand
CCAGGTCCATCTTTTTGATATAATAATACTTTCTGTCCGCAATGCTCACAAAAAATATCCAAGAAACGAGAATATCCTCCTCTGACTTTGCGATACTTATCTGATTTAAAAATAAGTTTTGACATGATATTAATTTATCAGTGTATGACTTCAGGTAATTTCAGAACTCTACAAAAATCTTTTTATCTACAGAATTAATTCTAACCTTTCCACCATTAGGTAAGCATATCTGTGGATCAGTATGTCCAAAATCCATATTTTGGATAACTGGGACATCAGAATTGTAAACTCTCATCGTTTTAAGAATTATTTCTCTTTGAGCTTTTCTATACTCTGCTTTTTGTTCCGTGGTATTAGGCTTATTAAATTCCCAAGCTTTTGGTCTGCCAACTAAAATTCCTTTAACACATTTCAATACTCCTCGTTCACCTAAGGCACGATAGACTCGACGGACATAATCGGCTGTAGGGATTTCTTCTGAGGTTTCGGTAAATAATATTATGTTTTCAAAGTCTTCCGAGGTTGGTATCTGTACTCCATGTCGAAGCATTTCATCAATTGATTCAAGGCATCCTCCCCATAAAATGCCCTCCGAGTTTTTAGCACCATCCCAAAACCAACCATCGTTTTTTTCATACACTCTTTCTGTATTAAGTGTTGATGGGTCATTCCAATTTAATCCTATGTCGTTATATACTTCATTTGCTTTAAGTTCTACTTCTCCGTCTTCAAAAAAGGCTTTTTTCAGATAATTAATCGTAAACTCGTCCATTCTCTTCTGCATAGCAAATTGCGTAAAAAGAGAAGCTCCGTAGTATGATGGGATACCCTGTAACCAAAGATGATTTGCAAAATGCGTGTTATCGCTAAATCCAAAGAATGATTTTGGATTTTGAATAAATGGCTCAGTAGGTAAATTTTTAATATAGGTAACCTGATCATCGCCACCCAAAGATGCAATAACAGCTTTTATCTCTTTATCTTGGAAAGCATTTATTAGATCAGTAGAGCGTTCCCCTTTTGAAGCTCCCAGTTTTTTAGTAGCTGGAAATTCTATTGGATTAAGTTCAAATATCTCTCTTAAACGTTTTAATCCAAATTCGTACACATGTGGCCATTTTCCAGGTGCTGCAAAAGATGGAGATAGAATCGCAACCTTATCGCCTTTATGGAGTTTGTTTAATTTGATAAATTGTTTCATTTTATTTATACACTAGATTTTATCATTTTTTCTAGTCCAAATCTTTAAAAATCAGATTTTCTTTTTTCACAAATATGGCTTTAAATGATAAGTCGGTTCGAGTCCAAAGAGGGTCATCGGTTTTCAATTTTTTGAGCTTCTATAAAATGGCTCTATATAAAGGCTCCTCGGACGCGAGAACCTAGCTCAACGTGGCTGCCGATCAGGGACTCGAACCCCAATTAACCGCTCCAGAGGCGGTCGTCCTACCATTAGACGAATCGGCAATTTCTCACTCATTACACGGTGCACATTGCGCACTGCGGCGCTTTACTGCGGCCTCCACCCGCCGTGAAGCCGTGTGAGCATGGTATCATTTCTGGCTTTTCTATTCCATAGTCTGCGACTTTAACTATTCTTGATCGCGGCTTTAATGAACTCGGTAAATAATGGGTGCGGTGCGAGCGGTTTCGCGAGGAATTCTGGGTGAAACTGACAGCCAAGGAAAAACGGATGGACGTTTCGGGGCAGTTCGGCAATTTCCATGAGTCGACCATCGGGTGAGGTTCCAGAAAAAACGAGACCGGCTTTTTGGAGCTCTGCGGTGAAGGCAGAATTGACTTCATAGCGATGGCGGTGACGTTCGGAAATTTCAAGGTTGCCAAGTTTATCGATGCCGATTTTGCCTGAAGTTGTCTCTGACGCGCGGTAAGCTTTCGCGGCCACGGTTGCCTTTTTGAGCACGCACGGATACGCACCAAGCCGCATATTGCCGCCGTACTTGCCTTCGGCCACGTGTTGTTTTTGGTCGTGCATGATGTCGATCACTGGGTAGGTTGATTTCGGATTTACTTCAGACGTATGTGCATCCTGCCAGCCTAAAACGTGGCGGGCGTATTCAACGACTGCGAGCTGCATGCCATAACAAATACCAAAATACGGAATCTTATTTTCGCGGGCGTACTGAATGACTCGGATCTTACCTTCGACGCCAGTCGCACCGAAACCACCGGGCACGAGCACGCCGCCATATTTTTTAAGCTCAGAAAGTTTGAGCTTGCTTGGCTCGCCATTTTTACCGAGTTCGAAATCTTTAGAATTCAGACAGTTGATGACGAGTTTGCGACCTTGGGCGAACGCTGAAAATTTGAGGGCTTCGAGAATAGAAATGTAGACGTCGGAAAGTACGAACGAACCGGAATCAAAATATTTACCAACGACGGCGATCTTCACTTCGCCGCGCGGATTTTTAGTTTTATTCACAAAAGCGGTCCATGCGGAAAGATCAGTCGTGCGTTTTTTGTGATTAATATGCAAAACTTTACAGAGATTTTCGCCGAGCTGATCTTTTTCAAAATTGATCGGCACGTCGTAAATACTTTGCACGTCTGGCGCGGAAATAATATTTTCGGCACGAAGATTACAAAACAAAGCGATCTTGTCTTTGCGTTTTTGGTCGAGCGGCACTTCGCTGCGAGCAATGATGACATCGGCCTGGATACCGACACTATTGAGAGCTCGCGAAGCCGTCTGTGTTGGCTTGGTTTTCATTTCGCCGATTTTCGAAGGCATCGGCAAATAACTCACCATCACAATCGCCACATCGTCCGGACATTTTGACTTGAGCATGCGGGCTGCTTCAAGAAAAATAATGTTTTGATATTCACCAATCGTGCCGCCGATTTCGATGACCGTCACATCGGCATCAGCATTGTCGGCCGCCTTTTCGATTCGACTAATAACTTCGAGCGGAATGTCGGGCACGACTTCAACATTCTTGCCTTTATATTCCAAATTGCGCTCCTTTCGAATGACTTCCAAATACACGCGGCCGGTCGTCATGTAGTTCACCCGCGACAAGGTCGTATTCAAAAAACGCTCATAGTTGCCCATATCCTGGTCGGTTTCGTCGCCATCATCCAATACAAAAACTTCGCCGTGTTCGGTCGGGTTCATAGTACCAGCATCGACGTTAATATACGGATCAATTTTAAGCGCAGTCACCCGCAGGCCGCGCGCTTGCAAAATGAGCGCAATCGACGACGACGCGATTCCCTTTCCGACTCCCGACATCACTCCACCGGTTACAAAAATATATTTGCGTTGCTTCATGATTTTGGTATTGCTGACTTACAGAACATTTGTTGGTAATGGCGCTCTCCTTTCTGTTACTTTTCTCTCACATATTTTTCTGCTTTTATTTGCACGACCCTTCCTAAAAAAACGACCGACTCTGTGAGCCGGCCATTTTTTCGCACTTTTACATTTTCAAGTACTTCCGAACCGCCAGATAACTCGAGACCGCCCCGATGACGATGCCTGAGCCGAGGATGATCATGAACAATCGGCCGAAGTTTGAGGTGTAGTAACTAAAGAGATTAAAACCGATGAAAAAACTTTCCGTGTAGCCACCAAGCCAGAACAACACAGGATAGAAGAGAATGAGTGTAATGAGGCCCGCCACGACACCGTACAAAACGCCGGTAATAACAAACGGACCGCGTACGTAGAAATTACTTGCGCCGACAAGCCGCATGACCGAAATTTCTTCGCGCGACACGAAAATGACCAAACGCACTGTGTTGAACGTAATGAGAATCGAAACGGCGATCAAAATAATTGTGAGCAAAAAGCCCAATTTTTCTGAGGAATTTATGATGCTTGAAAGCTTGTCGATGGCGGTTTTGTTTTGATAATAATTCACCTTGTCGACGATCGGCGTGCCACCACTCCCGAGCACATTGCGGCCTTGCAGAAATTCCGCCACACCTTCGTACTGCGAAGGTTGTTTGGTCTTCACATTGAGCACAGCACCGAGCGGATTGTCGTCGAGTTCCGAAAGCGCCTGCAAGGTGAGCTGGTCGGTTTCGTGTCGAGCTTTAAAATCGGCAAGCGCCTGTTCTTTTGAAACATAGTTTACAGACTCAACTTCGGGCAAAGTCGAAAGTGTTTCACGGATCGCCATGATGTCGGTTTCGGTAGCTTTCGGCACAAAATACACATTGAGGTCGACTTTGTCACGCAATTCGTTGAGGGTTGAATTCAAAATTGCACTGCTGAAAATGAGGCCGCCGATAACCGACAGCGTCACGACCATTACAAAAATCGACGACAGCGACACGAAGCCGTTTCGCATGAAGTTAAAGAATCCTGCCCGTATTACTCTTTTTACATTTGTTGAAATCATTTTGATTCGGTCGAACTTATATCAATATTCTATTTACACTTTCTAAACCTACAGAACGTAGCCGCCATTTGGATCATCACGAATAATTTTACCGCGATCGAGCGTGATGACACGCCGACCGATCGAGTCGACAACACCTTTGTTATGCGTTGTCAGAATGATGATCGTGCCGAGGTCATTTATTTTTTTCAAAATCTGAACGATGTCGTAGGTGTTGATCGGATCAAGGTTGCCCGTCGGTTCGTCGGCAATAATAATATCCGGCTGGTTCACAATTGCCCGAGCAATAGCCACCCGCTGTTTTTCTCCGCCAGAAAGTTCATGTGGATAATTCCAAACCTTACTTTCCAAATCCACAAGCTTCAACACGTACGGCACGTCTGACTCGACGTCTTTGTCCTCGCGACCGGCGACTTCCATGGCATAGGCAATATTTTCATACACAGTTTTTCCCGAAAGCAGACGGAAATCCTGGAAGACCACACCAATGCGTCGGCGAAAATCCGAAATGTGTCGCTTTGGCAACGCATGAATGTTTACGGATTCGAGAAAAACCTTGCCCTTGGTGGGCTTTTCTTGGGCTAAAAGCATGTTGAGAAGCGTACTTTTTCCCGCGCCTGAATGCCCAACGATCGAAATAAATTCGGCTGGGTCGATTTTGAAGGTAACGTTTTCGAGAGCGACAGTCTTGTCTGGATAGATCTTTGAAACTTTATCAAAATGAATCATAGATGGAGAGAATTATAGCATATTGAAAAGATAGAAAAACCTCATTGTGCTATAGCCCTTTCTCCGCCTCGATGAAAAGGTCGATGTCGCCGTCGAGAACCGCGTCGACGTTGCTCGTTTCGGCGTCAGTACGGTGGTCTTTCACCATTTTATACGGATGCAAAACATATGAACGAATCTGACTGCCCCATTCTATAGCAGTGGTTTTGCTGATGTACATCTCGCCTTCTTTTTTCACACGCGCTTGTTCGAGGGCTTTGAAAATTTTGCCGCGCAAAATCTGCATGGCCTTTTCGCGGTTCTGCGCCTGCGAACGCTCGCCATCTGCGTGGACCGAAATGTTTGTTGGAATATGAATAACTCGCACAGCAGTTTCGCGCTTGTTGACGTTTTGGCCACCCGGACCGCTCGACCGCGCAAATTCAACTCGCAGTTCCCGCTCCGGAATTTCAAGCTCGCCGACTTTTTCAAACTTCGGCGTCACCTCGACCAGCGAAAAAGACGTGTGTCGCATTTTTTTAGAATTAAAAGGCGAAATGCGCACAAGCCGATGCACCCCGGATTCATGTTTGAGCGTGCCATACACGCCGGTTTTGGCACCCGCATCGCCAGCCGAACTTGCACCATTACCGTCGATTTCGATCGTCACATTTCGATACCCACCATGATCATTTTTATTTTCATGCAAAAAATGCACGCTCCACCCGCGAGCAGAAATAAATTTCAAATACATCGAAAGAAGCATGCTCGAAAAATCTTCGGCATCGTCGCCGCCGGCACCGGAAAAAATAGTCATGATCGCATTACCGCGGTCGTATTTTCCCTGGCCATCTTTTTTTGCCTTGAGCTCGGCAATTTCTTTGATGACAGACTGAGCACGGTGCTTGTCCGCCCAAAAATTCGGGTCGTTCATCTGCTCTTCGAGCGCAGCAATCTGCGCTTCTATCTGAGCGGTGTCAGTCTGAGCTTGATTACTCGTTTCTTTCATATCGTGAGAATACCATGCTGTCATGCAATAAAAAACGCCGGGTCCCTGTGGTGCAGGTGCAATTGTGCAGACCCGGCGTATTCAAACGTGCTCATATGAGTCTTGGGATTCGATCCGTCGAGTCACACAAACACGCTCTCGCAAGGTTTCCAGCCGAGGAACCAGCTGAAACGGACTTTGCAAACCCTCCCAAAAGGCGCCAAAGAATGAGAAGGTCGCCACCTTACCTTACTTACTTTTATAATACACCATTTACATTAAGAATTTGTGAGCCGAGAGTGGGAATCGAACCCACGTTCCTACTTTACGAAAGTAGTGTTCTGCCACTGAACTATATCGGCTTATTTTTCTTTATAAAGACACGGCCCTCTTTCGCCCTTTTACTTAAAGCCCTATTCTTCCGACCATTTCCCCTATTTAGACCGGCATATGTAGGACTTAATGAATCACAGTTTGGACAAACAAGTCGTAAATTATCTTCTACATTATTTCTCCAATTACCGTCAATATGATCTGCTACCAGCGGCACCTGGCCGGTTTTAGAATTGATGCGTGCCCAATTACATAGACAGCATTTATTCTGAAACTTTATTCGCAGATATCTTTTAACATACTGAGAAACAATTCCTAGCCCCTGCAAACCACTTTCGCATCCGTTCTTCCATCCTTCAATATAGGCATTATATTGAAAATTAATCTGACATGCATTACTGCAATACTTATACTGAGATCTTTTTGGCTTCTTTTTACAGAACAAACAAGAATTCATCACCCCTAAGATACAGATGCATAATAAACAAAAATATAAGAATCATGCAATTTCTTAGTCCCGGAGAATACCACCCCATTCAACAATCGTAAATCCTTTACGTTCAGTCGTGAAGATTGGAAGTGGAGCAACTATACCGGCATCAGAAAGATTTTCGAGTGGTTTGTAGTCAAGTAATACACGAATGACCGTGTTAGGTGCGGGTGTAACAGTCATTGGTGACACACGGTCAATTTCAGAACGAGAAATAAAGGTCAGGAAATAATATGGAGCCTGAGAAAGTTTTGGCACCCAAAATTCAAGAAAATCAACGCGTTCCTGTTTGCGTAACCCAAAAGCTTTGAGTTTTTCTGTGAGGGTTTTTTCAACATCCGCTTTTGCAACCACAAAACCTTCTTTTGGAGTTTCAACGATTCCTTCCTTGCCACCTTCCCAGAACAAATATGGATACTGCTTTCCGTCTTTGGTATTAGTAATGGCACCTTCTGGTGTCGCATCAACAACCCAACCGTCTTCATACGCAGGATCTGTAACAGTAAAGCCGCCGAGCGGCGCAACCTCAACTCGGACGCGCTCATTTTTTTCAGGATACAAATATACAACCGGTTTGGCTTTTTCTGCGGCTGGCACAACGTCGCTTCGAATAAAAGCCATGAGATCGCCATACTGAT
>JBBSOY010000021.1:0-7988 GCA_038259265.1 Minisyncoccia bacterium | reverse complement strand
CATAGCCGCATCGTTTTGAGACATGCCGTTGTCCACCTTGGACTTTATTTTTTCGGCAAGCGTCTGGAAAAAAGCTGGATTTTTTTCAATCGCAGTAATAAGCATTTCGACCTGATCATCTGGCAAACCCTTAAGCTGCTTTTTAAGCATCGATCTAAAAATGAAGTTCATGTGTTTATTTTATTCTAAAATGCCTAGTTTTAAAACCCTCGGCTGATGCCATTCTTTTACTTGACATTTACTAGCAAGTATATTACACTGATATAGAAGTGATGCTCATGGCAGAGTAGGCGTAAGCGGGATTCCTCGCCAGCTAGCTCCCATGCGAACAGCTTCATCGCTCGCCGACACACCCTGTCGCGAGCGGTTTTTTTATGCCTAAATCCTAAACTCCTTCACACCACCATCTTCTGTAGTCATTAAATTATCTATCCCAAACCTTATCTTCTGGTGCAAAGTCAACTTGATATTCTGGAATTCCTAGTGAAATACCAAATTTTTTTGCATCCTTATAAAGTTCAGGATTTTTGAGATCTACCTTAAAGACTTTATTTCTGAAGATTATGTAATGGTATAAGTTATTTTTGAAGTCTGCATACCAGTTGTGTTCCTTTTCTAAACTCTGACTTAATTTTTCTGAAACCTCATCAGCTTTATCATTAGGAATCTCAACTGTGTGCAATGTCCATTTTTTGATCCATGGAGTTTTATGTTCCTCGGTGACTTCTTCAATCTTAGTTTCTAAAATTGAAACGTCTTTCAAAACATCACTGTCATCTAAGCTTTCTTCAATTATTACACCTTTGTAATTCATGAGAATATTATATAACAATTTTCTCTAGATCTTAAACTCAATGACGTCGCCGTCTTCCTTGAACAAGAAATACTTTAGAATCGTCGATTTCCTCACTATTGATTTTTTCAATTTTCAAGCCCGTCTTAGTTATTAACATACCAATGACCTTTTTACATAGCAAGCAATAATACAAAAAGCGGTACCAGTTTAGGATGACGCTTAGGTGTGATGCAGATGATTATATCCAACAAATAAAAATCCCACCAGAAAGAATTTTAAGGTTCTTAGTGGTGGGGGATGTTTCAAATACTCGGCTCTTGTGTCACGCTCCGCGCATCACTGGCTGACGTGGTTCTGGCTTCTGCCCAGGGGTCGATAGTTCCTGAGCCGTCGGCTCTTCTTTGCCGCAGTCGAGCTGTCGCACTTTATCGAGCTCAGCCGCCGGAACTTCGTCCCGATGGTAGGCAAGGTAGTGGATGCAGAGCGAGTTGGTAGGCTCACCGTTAAGCAGAAGGTAGTGACAGTTGCTGCTGTGAACTCCGCATGCACAAGAATGAACACCACGCCAGGCAGAACCTTTAGTTCCTTTCCGGAATGCTGCCGTCATCTTGCAAGTGAGATCGTCAATAAGCGGTTGTCGCGAGGTCCTTGCCGAGGGTTCGATGTAAAGAATTCCTTTGTTACTAATCATGTTCTGTCTCCTTCTGAGTTTGAGGTTTAGTTTCTGAAACTGAACAGCGAACAAGCTGTCTACTTACTAGAATATCACTATTATAGTATTATGTCAATAGTTCTAAATCCTAAACTCAATGACGTCGCCGTCTTTGACGATGTATTCTTTACCTTCAGTGCGGACGAGACCTTTTTCACGAGCGTTGGCGTATGAACCTGCCGCCAAAAGTTTGTCCCATTCCACCACCTCGGCTTTGATAAACTTTTCTTTAAAGTCGTTATGAATAGCGGTGCCGGCAACGGGCGCAGTAGAGTTACGCAAAATCGTCCAGGCCCGGGTTTCGTCTTCGCCTGTTGTGAAGTACGTAATGAGGTTCAAAAGCTCGTAACCTTTGCGAATTAAGTTGTTGATGCCGTCATCTCCCCCACCCAAATCTTTTCGGAATTCATCTTTTTCCTGCTGATTCAAATCTTTGAGCTCCTGTTCGATGCCGGCGTCAACCATCACAAAAATCGATTTCGTGTCAGCAATAAATTTCATAAGGGCCAAAAAGCGCTCGTCTTGACCACCGTTTATTTCATCTAAATTTTTGCCACCACCTTTTTTATTCAAAACATACAAAAAAGGCTTCATGGTCAACAGGTGCAAACCTTTCACGACAGGAAGTTCTTCTTTCGCAATATCAGTGGTCGAAGCAAGCCGACCTTCGTTCAAGGATTTCTGAATTTTTATTAAAACTGCTTCTTCGATGATCGCTGCTTTGTCGCCTCTTTTGACGTCGCGCACGACGTTTGCGAGACGTTTTGTCACCGTATCAGTGTCGGCCAAAATAAGTTCGTAGTTGATGACTTCGATATCTTTGAGTGGATTCACTTTTCCGTCGACATGAATGACGTTTTCATCGTCGAAAATTCGCACGACTTCAGCAATCGCATCAACCTCACGAATGTTGCTCAAAAATTTATTTCCCAAGCCTTCGCCGGTCGAGGCACCTTTGACGATACCGGCAATGTCGACGAACTCCACCGCCGCGGGGACTGTTTTTTTGGATTGGCTGAATGTCGTGAGCTGGTCGAGGCGAGGATCGGGCACCGCCACGACACCAACCGACGGATCGATCGTGCAGAACGGATAATTTTCTGCCGCCACTGATTTTTTCGTAAGCGCGTTGAAAAGCGTCGATTTACCGACGTTTGGAAGCCCGACAATACCGATTGAGAGTGCCATATTATTTTATTTTTTTGGTTTAAATGTATTTTTGACTGCGCCACCGAAAAATTCCTGGCCAAAATCTCGACCCTTCACCATCAATGCCGCAAGCTTCGGAATACGACGCGCTGCATATATTTTTTCATACGGATTTTTCATACCCGAAATCATGTCGACAAACATCGAAGCAGCAATAGCCGAATATGTCATACCGTTACCCGAAAATGCCATCGCATAAAAAATATTTTCTTTTTTAAGCGGTCCAATGTACGGCAGACCATCGACAGGCTCGAGAATCGGTCCCACCCATTTCGACACAAGAGTATGCGGGACTTCTGCAAGAATAGTATCGACATACGACTCGAGCGCAGTAAAATTTTTTGAGGGATTCACCGGCACATCAGAACGATGATCTTCACCACCAATAATTAACCGATCGGTTTTCAAATTTTTAGCCAGAGCGTCGGGCGTTGAAGCACAGTCGTCGCTCGAGTCAACTCGCATATAATGATACGGATTTTCGGTGTCTTCATACGTTCCGTGCGGCAAACGACCTTTTTCAATATCAAAAACCATAACATACGAATCATAAAAGGCCTTTTTAAAATAAAGACTGAGCGGCTTGTTAAAAGGCTCGTAGGTCGTCACAAGTGCATAGTGCGCAGACACCTGGCCGCTTTTTGTTTTTGCATACACCGACATCTTCTCTACGGGATCATTTTTTTCGTGGTTTTCATTTTTTGACTCAAGTTCGAGCACTTCTGAGTTTTCAAAAATCAACACACCGCGACTTTTAAGAATGTCGTTCAGTGCTGTGAGAAATTTGAGCGGATGAAATTTTGCCTGATTTTTTACTTCAATAAAACCCGCATTCGGAAAGCCGAGCTTTTGGACATCTCTCGAAAAATTGCTCGATATTGAAACATGGTTCAGACTTTCAACTTCTTTTTGCAAAGATTCTGTTTCTTTATCTGTGTTTGCATATATAAAATTCGAACATCGAACAAACTCGCAATCTATTTTTTCGTCTTGGATTATGCGTTCGATACACTCGATCGCTTTTTTATGCGACTCTGCGATGTGTTCTGTGTTTTTTTGACCAAACATGCTGAAAAGATTCGAATAATATGTATCGATAACCTGAGTAAGGAAGGCTGTTGTAAAAAGGGTGGCGCCAGCGCCAATTTTATTTTTTTCTAAAACTATCACCTTTTTTCCGGCCGCATTCAGAAGATATGCTGAAAGCAAGCCGGCCAAACCACCACCGACGACCACCACATCGGTTTCGAGCGTTCCAACCACATTTCCAGCCAAATGTGAACCCTCTGCTTTGTGTTCAGGTAAAGACCAAACCGTTTCTGTTTTTTTGTTTTCATTATTCATATGTTTGAGAATCGTCCATAACTTCCTGCTGCGAATAATCCATATCCTGACTAATCGCCAGGCTCTTTGTTCCAACGATATTGTTTACAAGTATCAGCGCAAGCACTACCGTTACCATAAAAATTCCATTCGTAATGAGGTCTGGATGCTGCACATCCATTTTTACAAAAACGTTCACGAGCACGACCATCAAAAGGACCGCAGCGATTGCCAGGAAAATAATGTTTGCAGTGTGACGCGGCGAAGCAATAAGTTTCTCAAGTTTTGTTGGCTCTGTTTCTGCACCAAGAACTTCAGGCTGCACCAAAGAAACCACGCTCGAGAAAACTTCTTTGGAAGAAATTTCATCGATCTCATCGGGGGCGTTTTGCGACTCTGTTCCTGATGGTGCCTCTATATTGTTTTTTAGTTCTATTTCACTTTCTATTTCACTTTTAGTTTTAGTTTCAGTTTCAGTTTCGCCTGCTCCTTCTTCTCCACCAGAAATTTCAGAAACTTCAGCCGCTTCAGCTCGAGCAACCAGCACCGTGGATTCCCGACCCTTCTGAGGATTTGCATACACTTGGGCCACAAACACGGTTCTGCTGCCTTCGAAAGTGCCGATAGCAATTCCGGTACCGACTTCGGTATATGCCGCCTTTACAATGTTAGCTCGATGAGTCGGTGAATTCATCCATGCATTTGTAACGTCGCGCGAGTCGGAAAAATCAATAGCCAAATTTTCGCCAGCGTATTCATAGGCATAATCAACCTGGTTCAGCCAATACCACGGTGTCTTACCTTCCGGGCTCGTATGGGCAAAATATTGCTTTTCAGCCATGTCCTGAGCCTTGAGCTCTGCTGCACGAGTGAGAATCGGGCTCACCGCAAGCTCTGGCATGTTATTCGCTTGACGTTCCTGGTTTGCGAGCGCCGACAATACGCCGGGCAAAACAGACGCAAGGTTTGTGTGGTTTACCCGTTCAACAAAAGTAAGAGTTGGGAGCACAAAAAGAAGCAGTTCGAAGGCGAGAATCAACACAAGGATCAAACGCATATTTTTGGCTCGCAAAAAATGAGGTCGATGCTCATTTTCATGATGTGGGACAAAATGCTTTTTAAGCCAGGCGACCAGTCTCGGTTTCATGAGGTAATTGTGAAGCACAAAAACACCCGCGTCAAGCGGGTGTTTTTGAACCGTACAGCTAACTTTTTATATTAGCTTCGAGTAGACGATGCAGTAGAAGTCGCAGTTGGAGCAGTGGTGGTTGCAGTCGAAGTTGACTGAAGCGCCATCTGAGCCTGGTACGAAGTAAGCAACTTTGTCATAAGAGTCACAAGTTGCGCCTTAAGAGACTGGATCGCGAGTTCGGTTTCATTTCTTGGAGCGGCACTCATCTGAGCTGCACCGTTAAGGCTTGCTCGAGTCAAAGGACCAACAAAACCGGTAGCAATGATGCCATGGGCTGTTTGGTACGCTTTAACCGCATCAAGAGTAATGGAACCAAAGTAACCAGTACTTGTAGCGAAGGTAAAGTAACCTTCTGCTCGAAGTCGTTCCTGGAGCTCAACAACGTCATTGACGTTCATTCCAAAACCAAGATCGGTCGTGAACTGAAAATCTGAGGCACCCAAAACTCGACCTACAGAAGCATTTCGTGAACCGCCGCTTCGGCTGTTTCGTTCACGTGGTGCAGGTGTCGGTGTTGTTGGGGTAACAGGAGTTGTGTCGATCTGTTCATCAGCAACAACGACCGGAGTCATCTCTGTTGAAGGAACCGGAGTCGTTGGTGTAATTGGTGCATCAGGAGATACTGGCGCTGTCGTATCAGGTACTTCGCCTCCATGTGTTAGAACCTCTGGCATAACCATATCTGTGTCCACAGTCACCACGATGTTTTCGTTTGGTGCTACAGGGGCGATAGGTTCAGAAGCTACGGCTGTTTCAGTCGCAAATTCTGCTTCACCTTCTGCCCGAACGACAGTGGCGACGCTAAAACCTGCAAGCGCGAAAATCGCGATTGCAATCAAAACCTTAGAAATACTAATATTTTTTGTCATAAACTTTTTTTACTAATTATTAACTTACTTTATGGCTTTTTTTGGCCATCCAATAAACTTGACTTTTAAATGAAACTTTATCGTAATATTATTACGTCCGAGTAGTATACATTTTTATATAAAAAAGTCAATAGCTTGGTCCCACATCACCCACCTACGATTATCACTATGTGGCTATAAATAAGGGTTTTTCATTGCTATACCCATGATTCAAGCTCTTATTTAATTAAAAATGCCTGGCAAAATAAAATATCGAGGTGGTTAGGCTCGATATTTACGTGGATCAAACGACAAATCACGATACTCCGCCATTTCATCATGAGGATTCTCCTTCTTCTACTCGATCCTAGACCTCACTTGGCGTCGTCACGCCGTTTTTTGAGCACAGCAAGCTCGGCAAGCGCAGTATCTCGCCACGTACGATCCTCCAAACTCCAAGAATCAAGGCCGGTGTTTGCGGGTCCACCCGAACGACTTTTTCGACTGACCTCCTTCATAATCCCTAAGCAGCGTTCCTCAAATATCCGAAGAGCAGCCTCATACGCACCTTCTTCATTCTTCGACACGGCCACCTCCTTTCGTATACGCGTAAACAAACAAACGCTCACACAACTAGAGACATACGACGGTTTGAACACCGACGTTTTCTGCCCTTAGTATTATGCAAGGGCAAAAAGAGTCAAGCGTTACACTTGACGAAGACGAATGTACTCGAGCCCACCGTGCAGGCCACCAAAATCGCCAAGCTCAGCCATTTTGATGGTAGGCGTCGAAGGATAAATCGACATAATTTTTTTCAAATACATTTCTGTTGCAGCCAAAGGAATAGCTGGGCTGCCGGTGATCATCATGCCGCCAAGCACAATGACATCAGGCGACCAAAACACGCACAAATTATTCAAACCATATGCAAGCGTATGAGCCAAAGAATCCCAAAGCTTCGGATCACTAATATCTTTTGGTTTTTTGCCAGTCAATTTCGTAAGAGCCTTGCCGGAAATCATATCGCCCAAAAAAGGTCCAGCTGCTAAAGGCACCATGGTCTGATCCGCATCAATAATCTGATGCCCGGGTTCAAACCCAACTGACTTTTCATCTATCTTACCACTCACTATTCTTGCACCACCGACGCCCGTGCTCACTGTGATATACGCGACAATCTCAAACCCTCTGCCGCCACCCCGATGTGCTTCGCCAAGACCAGCGAGCATTGCATCGTTTTCTACATACGCTGGAGCATTAAAAAAAGTCTCGAGCTCTGCCCGAAACGGTCGGCCGATCCAGTCATTTAGATTTGGACTGCCCACGAGAGCTTCTTTTTTCTGACTATACGGACCCGCAATTCCGCCGGCCACTGCCAAAACAGGTTCACCCGAGGCCAGCGTCGCGCCGATTTTTTTAAGCTCAGCAATCCCGGTTTCGTACGTAACTGGCGTTTCCACAACCGCCGTTTTTTCCAATCGCTCACCGTCGCGAGATGTGGCTACTCGCATTTTGGTGCCGCCAATATCAAAGACAAGGTACATATGAGCTTATGCGATCAATTTTTTAAATTCTTCAACCATCGGCACCTGTTCGGCTTCTGTGTCATATATTTTTGCAAGCGACAACGCAGTCCAGTCTGCAAGCAAAAGTGAATTAAATATTTTTTCAAACGCTGTCGAGCCCTTAAGCGACACATGGGCTACTGACAAGTTGCGGTCCTGATACATTTTTGCCAGAACTTTCATGCGATGTTTGATTTTTGGATCATCGTCCGAATCCTCCAAAAAAATAAAATGAAAATTAGCCGAAAGATTAGCTGTCGATTCCACAACATCGAAGCCGGTCATTTCATTATGATTTAACTCTGAAAACGTATTATAAAAAGCCGGAATTTTCCCCGTT
>JBBSOY010000020.1:0-8293 GCA_038259265.1 Minisyncoccia bacterium | reverse complement strand
TACCAAGACAGCTACCTCGACATACTTCGCAAACAACTACCAAGACAGCTACCTCGACATACTTCGCAAACAACTACCAAGACAGCTACCTCGACATACAAACCTTTCTTCCCTACACAGTGAATTAAATTATCCATAAAAACCTTCTTCACGCAAACACAAAACCGCCCGAAGGCGGCCTCATGTCTTTCTACATTACATCCTGCATTGCGTGTTGCGGAGCCCGGATTTGAACCGGGAATCTCAAGGTTATGAGCCTTGCGAGTTACCGTTACTCTACCCCGCTATAACTGATTTATAGGCATTTATAGGCGTTATAAAACCAGAGGCTTTTATTCTAACACAAAAAACTATCGAGGCAAGTAGAATCTCTGTGGGGCCTTACTATTGGGTGGCGGCGTTTCGAGAAGCGCGGCCACGCCGGAAGCCAATAATAAAGACCTAGATGTATTTCGAGGCTTCGAAGACTTTTCGGAAAAGCTTGATGACGCGCTCGGCTTCGGGTTTGTTGACCAGGTAGTCTGAGCCTTCGTGAGCGATCGAATTTCGAACCTTGTGTGCCTCCCAGGCTTCTTGCAAATGAGGAAAGTCGCTTGGTTCTATGGACTTTAGTTTGTCGCCGATCGTTGCGCCATGATAGCCCATTTTGTCGAGCGCTTCGCCGAGCATAATGTCGGCTTCGAGGATCGCTAGTTTCCAGTCACTTGGATTTGGCGAATTGACGTGGTCGATCACTCTCAACCACTTTGGATTAACAAATTTTTCTTCGGGCACTTCGACGCCATAAAAAATTTCTTTTGGCGGCTTGGTTGGAGCAAGAAGCTTTTCATGAGCCGCGCTGTACTTTTTATATGTAGAAATGATGAACCAAACAAGAATCGCCGAGACGCCGAAATAAGCGACACGAAGGGCAAAAATGGTCGCCGCCAAAGCCGGACTGTTGGTCGAACCGATGAGCTCCGCAAAAGACGCCTCGCCTTTTATGAAAAGCCACAGCGTGTACAGAAAATCAGAAAGCCGACGGTGGCTGCCTAAAAATCGGTTGAACTGCAAGAGCAGCTCGCCTAAAAGAGCGGCGATAAAAAACAAAACAATGACCGGTTCCGCCGGGTGAGTTTTTTTTGGAGCTTCATCGTCTGCCATCTCTCTATTTTATATTGAAATTACTATTTAGTCTGCTGATTATCAGACTCGACCATCGCTCGCACCCAGACCATCTCACGCATCGGTCTCACCCAAAAATTCTTTGCCAATTTTGAACAGTAGATTCTCGTGGCAATGCGGCGAGAAAAACTGAATGCCGAGCGGCAGCGCACTTCCCTCGCGCATTGTGGTACCAGACGGCACGGTGATGGTCGGAATGCCGGCAATGTTTGAAGGCACATTAAAAACGTCGGCGACGTACATAGAAACTGGATCCTGCATTTTTTCTCCGAGCTTGAAGGGTGGCGTGGGCGATGTCGGCGTAATAATAAGATCGACCGTTTTCCAAGCATCAACAAAATCTTTCGCAATGAGCTTTCGAACCTGCTGAGATTTGTTGTAATAGGCATCGTAATAGCCGGAAGACAAAACGTATGTGCCAAGAAGAATTCTTCGGCGAGGTTCCGGACCAAACCCTTGGCCGCGAGTTTTGAGATAGTCGTCGAGCAACGTGTCGCCAGATGTATAGAGACCGTATTTTACGCCGTCGAAACGAGCTAGGTTTGAAGATGCTTCGCCAGGCAGCATTATGTAATATGCCGGCAGAGAATATTTTGCATGCGGCAAGCTGATGTCGACGATCGTATGACCAAGCTCCTTCAAACGAGCAATGGCTGTGTCAAAATTTTGCCGGACGTCGGGATCGACACCTTCAACCTGCACCAAATCGCGAGGCACACCAATCCGGAATTTTTTTGGTGATGCGGCGTTCTGCATGACAGCGTCCTGTACCGCCGCGGCGTGTTTTTTTGATTCGTACACATCGTCAGGAATAGTCGTGCTGTCGAGCGGGTCATGTCCGCGCATTATTTCAAAAACGATTTCAGCGTCGTCCACGCATTTTGCGATCGGACCGATTTGGTCGAGAGACGAACCAAGTGCAATGAGGCCGTTGCGAGACACAGCGCCATAGGTGGTTTTGAGCCCAACAACGCCACAAAACGCTGCTGGCTGACGAATCGAACCGGCTGTGTCAGAACCGAGCGCAAGCATCGCCCCCTCCATGGCAACAGCAGCAGCTGACCCACCCGAAGAACCTCCGGGGACACGCGAAAGATCGTAGGGATTTTTGGTCGGGCCAAAAGCCGAGTTTTCGGTCGAACTGCCCATGGCGAATTCGTCCATGTTTACGCGGCCAATAAAAATTGCTCCGGCGGCTTCAAGTTTTTTAATGACTGTCGCACTGTAAGGAGCCACGTAGTGTTCGAGCATTTTTGACGCTGCGGAAACGATATGATCTTTGATCAAAATATTATCCTTGACTGCAATCGGAATGCCGGTGAGCAACGTTGCCGTGCCGTCATCGAACATGTTTTGCGCTCGCTTCACTTGGTCGGCAATATCGAAAACCTCAAGAAAGGCATGGATCTCGCCGTCTTTTTCATTAATATTTTTAAGATATGCATCGCATAGTTCTGCCACCGAAAAATCGCCTTTCAAAAGATGGGAATGAGCTCGTCGTATGGTGAGTGTTTTGGTGTCGATCATGGCAAGCATAGATGAATGATGAATATGGATTGCGAATGTTGGGGTGAATGTTAGTTGAGAATTTTTTTCACTTCGACCGACCCGCGATCGGATTTTGGAGCGCTTTTAAGCAAAGCTTCGGTAAAAATACCGGACTCGTGAGGCTCGCCGTCCTCGCGCATTACGTTTCGGACGTTTGAATGATAGCCATAGACCGACACAGAAGGGTTGGCAGCATCTTCGGCAATTTCTCTGACTGTGGCTTCATCTGAAAGATCGTTGGCTTCGTCGATCTGACCAACGTACGCCAAAATCACTTCCATATCCGCTCGAACTTTTTCAATTTCATTTTCAGGAATAGTGATGCGAGCAAGCGCCGCCAATTTTTCGACGTCCTTTTTTTCTATTTTTTTATATGGCGTTTTTTGTGTCATTTTAATCTTTCGCTCCCTAACAAGCTCATGCGCACACGGTCTCGAGTGTAGCCTTATTTTAGCATGTTCACAAATTCGGTTTCGGAAAGGACGGTCACGCCAAGCTCGTTGGCGCGGTCGAGTTTTGAACCAGCTTCTTCCCCCGCCACCACGAAATCGGTTTTTGAAGAAACCGCGCTCGATACCTCGCCGCCGCGTTCTTTGATTTTTTTCTTAGCAACGTCCCGAGACATTTCGGCAAGCGAGCCGGTGAGCACAAATGTTTTGCCAAAAAATTGCTGGTTGCGCGCATTTTGGGAATGTGCCGATGCCGGCTCGGTGACTTTTTCAATTTTTACCTCAGCCAAAAGTTCGTCGGTTAATTTTTTATTATTTTTTTCGGCAAACCAGCCAGATACTGCTTCCGCAACGATTGGGCCGACGCCATCGAGTGCTTCGAGTGCTTCCTTTGAAGCATTTCGGATGGCTTCAATAGTTTTAAAATGCAGAGCGATGTCTTCGGCAGTTTCTTCGCCGACTTGCGGGATGGAAAGACCGATGATGAACCTGGCGAGCGTAACAGTGCGCGCATTTTGAATAGATTCGAGCAGATTGTCGATTGATTTTTCAGCGAAGCGAGGCAGGCTTTCGAGGTCGCCGCGTGTGATATGAAAAATGTCGGCAGCGTTGGCAATGAGACTATTTTCGATGAGCACATCGATAATTTTCGGGCCGAGGCGTTCGATGTCAAAGGCATGTTTGGAAACAAAATGATACAGCCGACGTTTGTGCTGCGCTGCGGAATTTTTGTTGGCGCACCGATATGCAACCTGGCCAGGCACGCGCTCAATTTTTCCTTCGTCGCCCGAGCCAGCGCCAGCACATTCAGGCACAAAACTCGGGAAGATGTATGGTTTTTCTTTGCCAGTGCGCATTTCAGTGAGTACTTTCACAATGTCTGGAATAACATCGCCAGCTTTTTGGATAACAACCGTGTCGCCCACTCGGACATCGAGGCGCTTGATTTCGTCTTCGTTGTGCAACGTGGCCCGCGACACGACCGAACCGGCGACCGACACAGGTTTGAGATGCGCCACCGGCGTCAGGACGCCGGTTCGGCCGATCTGCAGCCGAATGTCTTCAACAACCGTCGTCACCTGCTCGGCCGCAAATTTAAATGCGATTGCAAACCGAGGTGCTTTGCCGGTATACCCAAGCACATCCTGATATTTTTTTTCATTCACCTTAACGACAACCCCATCGAGCTGATAATCCTGACTTTCTGATTTTTTATTCCATTCTTTCCAAAAAGAAATTACTTCGTCAATATTTTTACATATTTTAAAATGCGTATTTACCTTAAAACCAAGCGCCTGCAAGTATTGCAACTCTTCAAACTGAGTTGTTGGCTGGGTTGTAGACTGAGTTGTATGCTGAGCTGCAGGTGTTTGGGAAGACGAAACACCCTGACGCTGTCTGTCACCCAAAAATCCAATGTCGTATATAAAAGTATCGAGCTTGCGGGCGGCGGCGATTTTCGGGTCGAGCTGGCGCACCGAACCGGCGGCGGCATTGCGCGGGTTTGCAAAAACCGCCTCACCCGCCGCCGCCCGCTCAACATTTATTTTTTTAAGCTGGCTTTTCGACAACCAAACTTCGCCTTCGACAATTATGTCGACCGGCTCGCGAAGGACGAGCGGTACAGACTGGATCGTGCGAATATTTGCCGTCACATCCTCGCCAATTTTGCCATCCCCGCGCGTCGCTGCATTTTTAAGCCGCCCCTTTTCATATTCTATAACTGCTTTCAACCCATCAATTTTAAGTTCGCACGTATACGTCGGTGAAACTTCTAATGCAGAAAAAACTGCAGCCCCAACGCTCTGCGCGGCGGCCAGATTTTTTCGCACTCGTTCGTCGAACGCTCGTATATCGTCTTCGGTAAAGGCATCATTGAAAGACCACTGAGCGACTCTGTGAGGAATTTTTTTAAACTGAGGAGACGGCTCTCCTGCCACACGCTGACTCGGCGAATCCGGCGTCACGAGTTCTGGGTATGCGTCTTCGATCTGCTTCAGCTCGTTTTTGAGCGAATCAAGAGCCTCGGCCGAAATTTCTTCACGATCGAGCACATGGTACTGATAGCGATGATGCTCGACAGTTTTTTTGAGCTTTTCCAGCCGATCGACAACATCTTTAGGCGGCTTTTTTGAAGGCATGGCCTAAGTATATGGGAAAGGTACGGAGTAATAAAGCGTAGGAAAAACGAGAATTAGTACGTCACCCGAAACGATCGTTCGAGGTTTCGCTTCCCTTCGACAAGGTCGTACTCGCCAGGATTTTTTCCGGCATCGCAAATGTTGTTGTATCCACGAGATTCGATTTTTGTATTTATCTGCGCTGGGTCGAGCGTGCTTTGGCGCTTCACCACCTGTACAACCGTACACACTTCGGTATTCTCGCCGTCTAATTCTGGGCTAACATTAAAATAAAAAGTCGTGGTGGCGGTGGTCGAATTTGCGGCTTCAAGGATCGGGGTTATTTCTTTCAAATCTCCGGAGGCATCGGTCACGCAGTACAGGCTATCCATGGACACGCTATTGCTTGAGGTAGCAAACTTGAACTGTTCGTCCGTGCCACCTTTGAGGTCATGAAAAAGCGAGCATTCAAGCCCGGCGTCGGCCGAATAAAACGCCACTTTTGAATCGCGGCCGGAATACGAAATGATCTGCTCTTTATATGAAATGTCAGAAATGGCCAAAGAAATAAGCATCAAAGCGCTAACCGCAATGACGGCAATGAAAAGGGCTATTCCTTTTTTATAATTTTTTTTCATTAGAATTTTCATCGGAAATTTATCAGAACCAATTGTACATATACGTCGTGACTTCAAACGGCGAAAAATTGCTGCCAGGCCGAGAAACGAGCACTCGAACTCTAACCTGTTTGTCGGGCACGGTTTCTTCAATAAAAATTTCCCGAATAAAACCGCTGCTTGGTCCGCCGACCTGCACCCCCGACTGCCGCAAGAGGTCGTTGTTTATGTCGGTATATATTGTGCAGTCGCCGTCTTCACAAGAGAAAAACGCCTGGCTACCGACAACCTCCCCCGCATCAAAACCACAGGACGCTGCGCTTGTAGGACACGGACCCTCCTTGTTGTCCCGCACAGTCATGCCTTCGAGCCAGTCTGCAGAAGGGTTTTCGATGATCGCATGCAGGTTCGAATCTTTGAGATTTTTGACCGCTTCAAGTCCTTCCTGAGCCAAAAACATTGCAGTGACTCGGTTGCGCACACCGGAAGTCGAAGAAATGCCAACTTGCGCAGATGTGAAGACGGTCGTCACACCAAGCAAAACAATGGAAATGGCCACGAGCGTCTCGACGATCGTGAAGCCGCTGGTGCTTCGTCCGCAGCGGCTTCTGCGGCCCATTCGACTCATTTTTTGGATGTTGGTGAAAAAAGTTTTCATAGTGTTCAAAATCTGTTTATTCGAAGTCTGGGATGCGTTGCGACACAAGTGTCTGCACCTTGAATTCGGTCACACCGATTCGCGGACCCGCAAGCGAGCTTCCGGCAATGTAGATCTGCACCTTCGGCTGCTCGGAGTCGTTGGGCGTTGAGCCAGAAACATAAAAACGCATGTCGGTAATGTTCACCTCGGGCGCGGTCATGCGTGTCGGCCCAGTTTCAAAACCCGTCTCACCATTAGTAATAGTTCTTGAAATATAGCCGCTGCGTTCTGGAGTGCCCGGCTCGAAGGCATAGGTGATGGTGTCGTTCAGGCTGCCATCATGATCTATATCTTCATTAAACAAAAAACTGATTTCGCCCGCGCCGCCAGTTTCGACATTGCAATCCTGCGGTTCGGGCGGAAATTCGCTCGCGGCTTCACAATGATAATGCGTACCAACCGCGATATTTTTTGTCATCGTATCCAAAACAACGTTCAGGTTATTCAAAACCGAACTCAAGGCCTGCGTTTTTCGGTTGGCGTCGAGCGCGCTCACGAGCGAACCGATACTAATCGACATCACAATGCCGAAAATCGAAATCGCCACGATGAGTTCTACTAAAAAGAAACCCCTCGTATTTCTACGGTCGTTACTCCCGTTTGTAATTTTATTTTTTTGAAGAAAGAAAGTCATTGTGTATAGTGCGCTACGCCTCATCTATATTCATTAGCTTGTACCACACAATGCATCGGCGGCGGCCACATTTTCCACCGAAATCTGGCCGGTGTCGTAGACCACTACCCTTTTTTGCAAACCTTCGTACGAATTCAGGCAAATCGCCCAACCAGTGCAGGCCACCTGGTCGCTGCCGTTATTGCAAATATCACCGAGCAGACCCGTACCGTCGTATTCCTCTTGATACACTTTAAAAATTGCGTCGGGTTCGGGCCGTTTGAACATAATGTCGAAATATTCAAGCTCGCTCCCCTGGCCTGCGTAGAAACAATTTGTGTTTGTTGGCCCGCTGTCCGACCACAAAAATCCGCACCAGCCTTTGATACTATTGCTGCGGCCGATAGTGATTTTTTCTAAACACTCCGAACCTGCCTCTTGGCTGCAGTTCATGTCGCCCGGATTGCCGTCGGACGTATAGCGACCGTTGCCATCGGCACCGTCGGCAAATAAAATAATTTCATTTTGAATGTCGTTGAAAAAATGGAGGCCGTACGCTGCATCGTAGTTTTGCTCGCCCGACGGACCGGTCGTAAACTGTTTGACGCTAATGCTTTCAACCTGAGCCTGCCGTACATCGAGCGCAACTTTGTAGGCCAAGTTTGTTATTTCAATATCCGTCCGGAATTGTTTGTGATTGTAAAATGCAATACCAGCAATGATCGTGACAATAGAAAGACTGATGAGCATTTCGTACAAAGTAAATCCAGCAACAAATCTTCGGCCAGTCCGACTTACATTTTTTTTATGTGCAAAAAGGTGTTTCAAAATGTGTGTTTTTTAAAAAAATGTTTAGAAAAACCTTTAGAAAAACAATGCACCGATGCCGAAAATGTCGATCTGGCAGAAAAAAGCGATCAACGTGCCGAGAATAATGAACGGCGCAAACGGGATCTCACTTTTCATTGTAAGGATACGCGCGCAACTCCGCAAACAGCGCCAACGAACAACTTTTGCACGAATCGTTTTTAATCGGCCAATTTTCAACCAGCCGATTTTTTTTGATTTCAATATATAGGTCG
>JBBSOY010000019.1:0-8334 GCA_038259265.1 Minisyncoccia bacterium | reverse complement strand
CAGGGGAAAGTTGGCAGAGCCTTTGTTCGAGGATCCGGCATTAAATTCTTAGATGAAAAATTCAAAGATTCGACGTTTGGTCGTTCTTATTTGGGTAGTTCAATTCGAAACATAACAACTGGAGCTGCAACCAACTATGGCTTTGGAACGAAAAGATCTGTTCAAAGTGTTGACAAAGAAAGAAAGAAAACTCAAGAAGATTTTGCAAAGGATGTTAATAAAGATCTTGAAAAAAGTCTCGATAAGCAACTACCAAAACTTCGAGAAAAAAGAATTGCTGATGCTCAAAAGACTCTCACCAACACCTCATACGAACATGCTGGAATGGAAGATCATATGGATTTAATGCGTGTACAAATAGCAGCTAAAGAGAGACAGTTCGCTGATGCAGCAGAACGTGGTCTAGCAATACCAGCAGTACAACTTGCTGAGCATGAGGATAATAAGATCCGCTACGAAAACCTAAAGTCATATGCAGCTGAACTGAAAGCAACCTACAACACCGCAGAATCAGTCATTAAAAAGACTCAAGAAAATATTAAAAAAGATGCAGATTTTGGCGATGGCAAGAGTGTGGCAACAAAAGAAGAGAAGAGCACCTGGATGCCAGGATTGCAGATAGAAAAAGCAAACGAGCTTAGAGTAGACACTTCCCTGAAGTCTCTCAAGACATGGAAATGGAAGGATTGGAAAGGTCATCTCACAAAAGCCCCTTCGTACATAACAGATAGAAATAAGGTTTCAGATGAATTAAGAAAAATGGCCCGAGGAGCTGCAACGAAGGATCCAAAAAAAGCTCTCAAGGAACTCAGTGAAATACTCGGCGTTGATGAGGGAGGGGGAAATGATCCAACGGCACCAACCACAACACCAGCTGGAACCGGTCCTTAAAATACAACATGAACGAAAACGAACAACTAATAAAAAAATATTTTGATGAAGCACCAGCGGATATACAGCTGTTAATTACCGAAATAATACACAGCCCCCAATCCATCACATCAATTAGTGAGAAGTACAACCTTGATCCAATTAAAACATCGGCATTACAGATGGAAATGATTTTAATTCTGCTGGGTATTGAGCCGATAAGCGCATTTCGAACAAATTTAGTTAGAGAACTAAAAGTTACCTACGATCAAGCAATCAAAATTTCTTCGGATATTAATTCCAACTTCTTAAGCTCGGTGCTTGAGGGGTTAAAAAATATTGAGAAAAAAGATGATGGGGATGAAACCTCTTCTTCCATCAAAGCTCAAGAAATTCTAAATTCACAACTTGGAAAAAACCTTACTGAAAAATCCTTCATCCACCACCAGCTCATCGAACGAAAGCCAACGGAAGCAAAACCAGAGGCCGAACTCCTGATCCCGGATCATGAAGAAATGGAAAAAGAGGGTGGTACACACCTTCACAGCCAAACCATCATGCCTAAAATTGGAGAGGAAGGACAGACGGCCGCCGCCGCCGCGCAAACCGAACATTCAGCCAATTCAACAAGACCGTCACTTGGCAACATTGTCGACCAAAAGCTCAAAAACATTGTTCGATCTTCGAGTGAAAATTTGAACAATAAGTACAAAGGGAACGATCCGTATCGCGAGCCGATCGAATAGGTAGCTGGTACGTTAACACTATAAAAACATGCGATTTCAAGTCCCACAATTCACAGACGTCGAAGACAAAATCATTGGTCCATTGACCTTTAAGCAATTCATCTACGTCGGAGGCGCGGCGGGCGCAATCGTCGTTCTTTTTACTTTTTTGCCGAAAATCATCGCACTCTTTTTTGCATTACCAGTCGCGGCACTTGGCGGGGCGCTCGCTTTTTACAAAGTAAACAACCAATCATTCATTAAAGTTGTCGAAGCGTTCGTGAAATACACGATCACGAGCAAATTGTATTTATGGAAACACGAGGAAAAACCAGTTGCCGCGCAGCAGACAAAAACAGTTAACCCAGCACTCGTGCCAAAACTTTCCGAAAGCAAACTACGCGACCTCATGTGGAGCCTCGACGTGAAGCAAGCCAACAACCCTGTGACAAACGACAAGACCGGCACAACAAACACCTGATATACTGTCTATACAGTTTTCCTTTCACCCCTCATTTTAAAATCACATGGCCTCAATAAAATCTCGAGCAACACAAGAATACGTGCCGATCAAAGAGGTGAGAGACGGCATCATCGTCCTCAAAGATGGCTCGCTTCGTGCCCTCGTCCTCACTTCATCGATCAATTTTTCGCTTAAATCCGAAGACGAACGCACGGCGATCTTGTACCAGTTTCAAGATTTTTTAAATTCTCTCGATTTTTCAATTCAGATTTTCATACAGTCGCGCAAGCTCGACATTCGCCCATACATCGCACTCATGGAGCAGCAGGAAAAAAAACAGACCAACGAGCTCATGAAAATTCAGACACGCGAATATATTGAATTCATCAAAAGCTTCACCAAAAACACAAACATCATGACGAAGCATTTTTTCATCGTCATTCCGTACTCGCCAGCGCCACTCCAAAGCCGAAAATCCGATGGACAGCTCGGACGATTCAAAAGGTTGATTCCAAAAAAGGGTGGTCCAACAAAAACCGATGGGGAAGAGGCCTTCGAGGAAAATCGCACCCAGCTTGAACAACGAATTTCTGTGGTCGAACAAGGCCTCGTGCGCTGTGGGGTACGAGTAGTCGAACTTGGCACCGAAGAAGTCGTCGAACTTTTTTATAAAATTTTCAACCCGGGCGACGCGGAAAAACCAATTCATTTGGAAACCGCCGAGTAGCACCCAAAAAACCACACACCATTTAACACTCTAAAATATATGTCACTTTTCAGCGGATTATTTAAAAAGAAACAAATGCAGGCGCCGCCGCAGGTTTTGCCTTTTTTAACTCAACAAGTCCGACAAACCGAAAATCTTGAGCTTAAAGACATCATTGCACCGAGCGCCTTGAAGGTCGGGCCGCGCGAGCTGAACCTCGGCGACAAATTCGTCCGCACTTTTTTTGTCATTTCCTATCCGCGCTTTTTAAATGAAAGTTGGTTTGCACCTGTCATCAACCTCGACAAAGTTTTCGACGTTTCGATTTTTGTGCATCCAGTCGACACCGTTACCGCGCTTCGCCAATTTCAGAAAAAAGTTGCTGAAGTCCAGAGCCAGATCCACGAAAGGGAATCGAAGGGTATGGTTCGGGACCCAATGCTCGACACTGCGTACCAAGACCTTGAAAACTTGCGCGACAACTTGCAGCAGGCCCAAGAAAAACTGTTTGAAGTCGGGCTTTACATAACACTGTACGCCGAAAGCGAGAGCGAGCTCGACACTGTTGAGTCTGAAATGAAGTCGATTCTCGAGGCAAAACTTGTATATGTAAAACCAGCTCTTTTCCAGCAGGAACAGGGCTTCAAAAGCATTATTCCGATCGCCACCGACCTGCTTTCTGTGCATTCGCGCCTCAATTCTTCGCCGCTTTCGAGCTTGTTTCCTTTTATTTCTTTCGACCTCACATCCGACAAAGGCATTCTTTTTGGTATCAATCGCCACAACTCAAGCCTCATTTTATTCGACCGCTTTTCGCTCGAAAATTACAACTCAATTACCTTTGCAAAATCCGGTGCCGGAAAATCCTACGCCGTGAAGCTCGAAATTTTGCGAACTTTGATGTTTGAAACCGAAGTGCTCGTCATCGATCCGGAAAGGGAATATGAATACATGGCGGATGCAGTAGGTGGCCGATACTTTAAAATCTCTCTCAATTCCGAACACCATATCAACCCATTCGACTTGCCAGTGCCGGGCCAGGACGAAAGTGGCGACTCGGTGCTTCGCTCAAACACCATCAACCTCATCGGCCTCTTTCGTCTCATGTTGGGCGGACTAAGTCCCGAAGAAGATGCGATCATCGACGCGGCAATTACCGAAACATATGCGCTCAAAGACATCACACCGGAATCTGATTTCCGAAACATCGAGCCGCCGCTCATGTCAGACTTCGAGCTCGTACTTTCCGGCATGGAAGGGGGAGAGTCGCTCGCTCAACGCCTCAGCAAATACACCAAGGGTTCTTGGGCTGGGTTCATCAATCGCCCCACAAACATCGACATCAATAAAAAATTCATCGTGTTTTCACTCCGAGACATGGAAGACGAGCTCAAACCGATCGCGATGTATATCGTCATGCATTACATTTGGAATGCGATTCGCCGCGAGCTCAAAAAGCGCCTACTCGTCATCGACGAAGCCTGGTGGATGATGAAAAGCGAAGACACAGCCTCGTTTTTACTTTCCCTCGCTAAACGCGGTCGAAAATATTACCTCGGCCTCGCCACCATCACCCAAGACGTCGACGACTTCATGCGCTCACCATACGGCGTGCCGATCATCACTAACTCATCCATTCAGCTCCTCCTCAAACAATCCCCAACGTCGATCGACCGCCTCCAGCAGGTTTTCAGTCTTACTGACGAAGAAAAATATTTGTTGCTCGAATCTGGAATCGGGGAGGGGATTTTCTTTGCGGGCCTCAAACATGTGGCCATAAAGATCATCGCTTCATATACCGAAGACCAAATCATTACCTCCGACCCATCCCAGGTTCTTTCCATTCAGCGTGCGAAAAAAGAATTGGCCGAAAGCGAAGAATAGTGGGCAGAATAAATAAGAATAAGCATGGATGAAAACCCAGAATTAATTGGTTCAACCATAGCGCTCATGTCCGGAGTAGCACTGCTCTTTGATGTAATTAGCGCCATTCCACTTATTGGAAATCTATTAGGCATCCTGGCCGGTCTCACTTTTTATTTGTGGTTTAAAAAATACGGCATTCATTTTAACACTCCCACAAGAGCCATCACCATGATCGTTACTTTTATTATTGAAGCGCTGCCTGTCGTAAGCGCCCTACCTGCCTGGACTGCACTTGTGCTCATCACTATTCTTTCCCACAAAGCTGAAGAAAAATTAAACATGGTAAAATAAAGCACAATGTTGCGTTGTTTCACTCTCAAAAAAATCGACCGAACCACCCCTCGCATGTTTTTCGCAAGCCTTTTCTTGGCTGTCATTCTTTCTGTTTTTTCTGCTCCTTCTGTGACGAGCATTCCTTCGGCCCACGCTCAAACCGAGTCCTTAACCATCACCATGACCCCCAAATATCCCGGTCCGTTTGAAACCGTAAATATTTCGGTCGAAGATTATTCAAGGGACCTCAATGCCGTAAACATTACCTGGACAGTGAACGGTGTGGTGACCGAAACCGGTGTAGGAAAAAAACGCCAACAAGTCCAAACAGGAGCCCTTGGCAGCGTTACCAACATCACCATTAAAATGGGTTCCGAATACAAAAAACTCACCCTTCGACCTGGAGTGGTCGATCTTCTATGGCAAGCCGACACCACCACTACACCTTTCTATAAAGGCAAAGCCTTGCACAGCAACCAGGACCCGATTACCGTTGTTGCTGAGCCATATTTTATAAACAGCCAAGGGACACGGCTCGATCCGAATGCGCTTATATATAAATGGAAAATGAATGGTGTGGTAAACGATCCAGCGTCCGGCAGCGGCAAAAAAACTTTCCGAATCGTTCCTTCGATTCTCATGAAACCAAGCCGGGTCGATGTCGAAGTCATGTCGACCGACAATAGCTTTAGAGCTGTTTCAGCAGTGACCATTTCAGACACAAAACCAGAAGTAGTTTTTTATGAAAACCATCCGTTGTACGGTATTATTTTTAATAAGGCTTTAAATAACAGAGATTTTATAATGACTCAAGACGAAGTTAGTATTATCGCCGAACCGTATTATTTTTCACACGAACAGGCCGACAACAACGAGCTCTCATATAATTGGAATCTAAACAGCGGCCTGGTAGGCGAGTACCAAAACCAACTCACCTTCAGAAAGCCGGGGTCGGGAAGCGGTCGATCCGAATTGTCGCTTGCGGTTAAAAATTTGGAACGATTCATGCAGGCGGCGAGCGCCAATCTCTATGTTCAATTTGACTCCGAAAGCGAGAATTCTGCCGAGGGTGTGCCAATCTTTTAAATCAGCAATACACATATGAAACAAAAAACGCACACATTAACAAAAATTATCCTGGTCTGTTTGTGCGCTTTGTTTTTTGTTTCTCTCGCACCCCACGTATTTGCCCAGGCCCAAGACCTACCACAAGAGCTCCAATATATTCCACTTGCACCCCTTCCGGGAATAGGAGACACACCAGACACCGTACGAGTTGCATCAAGTCTGCCGCTCTATTTGATTGCCATCTTCAAACTTTTGATCGGCCTTGCCGCAGCGCTTGCAGTTGTGATGATCACAATCGGCGGTTTTCAGTATATGTCGACCGACGCCATCAGCGGCAAATCCGAAGGTAAGGAAAAAATAAAACAAGCGCTCACCGGCCTCATTCTTGCTATGGGTTCGTACCTCATTTTATACACCCTGAACCCAAAGCTTACCCAATTTAATTTAAACATCGACCCACAACCAAAAATCGATACAACAAGCGAAGAAAGATTACGCGACCAACGTATTCTTAATATGCTGAATACTTTTCCAGAAGATGCCGCATATAAAATCAAGATATGTTTTCAAACCAACAGACAAGGAAACCTGTTAGAGACACGGGAAGTTGTCTTACCTGCATTTAAATTTGCAAGCTATCCGCCACCAAACCAGGACGCATTCCACGCTTGTTTGCAAACCCTACCACCTGGCAATCGTGATCCTAACCCCCAACTTCCTTGTATACAAACAGCATATCTTTGCACCACTCATCAACTAACACGAGCTACATTAGGCATGCTTTCAAAAGACGCGTGGTATAAGCGTTCAACATGCACACTTCCGGACAATTCAACAGTTGCAACGGATTACCCTCAAACATTCTATGTTGCAGCACACCACAATTCATCAGAAGAAGCCGAAAATGCGTGTATGACACTTACTCCTGCTGTTGGAGATTTATCAGTTCCTTCTGATTCTCAGTGCACAAAAATTGAAATTTCTTGTCACACAACTAAAGTTGATGGTAGTAGATAATGTAAAAAAATAAATGCTCAAAAAAACCCTAAACATTATTCTGATCATTATCATCATCATCGTTGCAGGTATCGCGACGTACTGGTTTTTTGATAGGGAACAGACAGGTGGAGCACCATTTGGTGGAAGCGATGGTGTAAGCATCGGAGATTTTTTTCCTTTTGGAAACAACGCAGACTCAGACCTCGCACCCATAACCCAAAACAACAGCACCACAACCCCCAACAACAATAACGTTCTACCAGCAGTACCACCACGACTTTGGATGATTTCTACGGCCCCACAAGCTGGGTCAATTGTCTTCACTGCAAGTGGCACACCTACAGTGCGTTTTGTCGACAAAGCCACCGGCAATATTTTTGAAAGCAGCCTCACCCTGACTGGCCTCCGAAGGATTTCAAACACCACTATTCCAAAAGTATACGAGGCTGATTGGCAAGCAAATGGCTATATGACAGTTCTTAGATATCTTGGGAGCAACAACGTAACCATCAAAAGTATTACTGGAACCGTACAACCTGCAGTTTTTTCAAACTCAACATCAACACCAAACACAGACGAACCACAAGAACTCGAGAGCAATTTTTTACCAGACAACATTAGCTCTCTTTCAGTAAATCCATTCACTGGCGATTTGGTATACATCGTAGAAAATGAAAATGGGGGATTTGTGTCGGTTGCAAGCACAACCAAAGGCACCATCCGCCAAATTTACTCGAGCGCAATCCGCGACATGAGCGTCAGCTGGGTTGCAGGCAACACCATCGGTCTCCTTTCAAAACCAAGCGCATCTATAGAAGGTCAGTTCTATTTTCTAAAAAGCGATACCGGCAGAATGGAGCGAATCCTTGGAGGAATAAAAGGCTTAACCACCCTGGCTCGGTTTGATGGTACAAAAATCGCCTACTCAGAATCAAAATCAACCTCTTTTTCGTTCGGCCTCTATCTTACAGAGACGGGGGAAAAAATCATCCCGTCGTTCAGCACCTTACCTGAAAAATGTGTATGGTCAAAAATCACTCCATATATTTATTGCGCTGTTCCGAGCGCCATCCAATCTGCCAACTACCCAGACGCATGGTATAAAGGCATCGTCTCTTTCAATGATTCAATATGGAGACTAAACACAACCACAGGTGAAACAGAACTTATTGTTGATCCGGGGACTGCACTTGGCGCAAACGTCGACGCCATCGACCTTCACCTCGACCCGAACGAAAACTATCTCGTGTTCACAAACAAAAAAGACGACTCACTGTGGGGACTTAGGATCGAAGTGGGGAACT
>JBBSOY010000018.1:0-9420 GCA_038259265.1 Minisyncoccia bacterium | reverse complement strand
TGATCGGCTCTAAAATTTCAAGCCGCTCTTTTATTGTGCCGGTTAAAAATTTCGGCACAATTTTTTCTGCATAGCTTTTTTCTGTATTATTTTGTGCTTCAGGTTGGATATCATGCCGATCCACAATGTGAAATCGAGATAAAACGGTCGGCAGAAAAATTTCGGTCGTTGAAACGCAAATAATAAAAAGATTACCAGGCGTCGGCTCCTCAAAAAGTTTGAGCAAAGAGTTTTGCGCTTCGCTTTGAATTGATTCGAGTGAAATGAGCACCACACGACGCGAACCAAGCGGTTTTGAATTCTGGATTTCTTTCAGCGCCCGAGCATCATCAATATTTACACTTTGAAAAATCTGCGACCAAACGTCTGCAGCTTGAAGCTCTGCTGCAGCAACTTTTTTTTGAAGCGCCAACCGAAAAGCATGATGCGCCGCTTCCCTGTTTCCGATTATTAAATACGCATGGTGCTGCGGAAAATCAATTATTTTTTCAAATGAGAAGTCCGGTGCTGGTCTTGGGTCTGACATGAAGACAGTATATATGGAAAAATTTTAGAAAGAAAAAAATAAAAAAAGAACCCCGCCCGATCGTTGCCAAATGGCTCGGATCAAGCGGGGCTCGTGGGGGGTTCTCAAGGACAAGACAATGTTGCCCTTATCGTTCGAGAACGAGTGTGCTGCGGACGTTTCGCGGCCCGTATCAGGACGGAGGCAAGCTCCGCGCTGGGGACCTTTGTCCTTCTTTCCTGCACAGCAGCAGGTAGTGATGGATGACTGTATTGATCACCCTTTGGGGAATTGCTCCTCCCCTTCAGGTAATCTTGTCATCACCGTTTACACTCGAACCCAACCAACTGAAGAACTCCTTTTGAGACAATACTCCTCACCTCAAAGCATGTCAACTGTCAAATTGCTCACACAATGAAATTACTTCTTTGTCAAAATGGTTTTTTTGTAGACGTTCAAATGTTCGAGAGCGATGCCGGTGCCGTTTGCGACGCAAAAAAGCGCATCTTTGGCGAGGACTGCTTTGACACCAGTGCGACGAAAAACGAGCTCGGGCAAGTTGCGAAGCTGCGAGGAACCGCCGGTCATGATGATGCCGCGATCGATAATGTCGGACGCGAGCTCAGGCGGCGTTTCCTGAAAAACGTCTTTCATTGCTTTGATCATTTCACGGAGCTCGCGAGTGATAGCTTTGGTAATTTCATTTGTCTTTACTTCGATAGATCGCGGCAAGCCGGTCACAAAATCGCGACCTTTGATGACGACCGCCAGTTCTTCTTCGAGCGGAATGGCTGAGCCGATTTTTATTTTCACGTCTTCGGCAGTTTTGTCGCCAATCGCGAGGTTAAAAGTTTTTTTAATGTAATCAGCAATGGCGTAGTCAATTTTATTGCCGGCGACTTTTACAGATTTTGCCGCAACGATACCGCCCAAAGAAATAACCGCAATGTCAGTGGTGCCACCGCCGATATCGACGATCATATGTCCGATTGCTTCATGAATAGGAATGCCCGCGCCGATCGCCGCAAGAATCGGCTCCTTCACAACATACGCATTTTTAGCACCCGCTTTCAAAGCCGCTTCCACAACCGCGCGACGTTCTGTTGAAGTAATTCCAGCCGGCACAGAAATAATGACGTCGGGTTTTACAAAATTATATTTGCCGAGCGCTTTGCTGATGTAGTAGCGAAGCATCGCTTCTGCGATTCGGTAGTCGGCAATGACACCATCTTTCATAGGACGATACGCCACAATGTTGTCCGGCGTTTTACCAATCATGTCTTTGGCTTCGTTGCCGATTGCCATAACCTGGTTTGTGTCTTCAGAAACCGCGACAACAGAAGGCTCATTCAAAACAATTCCCTTGCCTGGCACGTACACGAGTGTCGTCGTCGTGCCCAAATCGATACCGAGTTTTTTAGAGAAAAATGACATGTGCACGGACATAATAACAGGTGTGCTATATTTATGAAAATAAATCGGACAAAATCACCAAACGAGCAATACGACATAACATTACACACATGAACGAAGGCGCGATCAATATACAAATAGAAGGCGGGCACAAGCTCTCGGGCACGGTCGTAACCAAAACGTCCAAAAACGGCGCCATGGGCTTGCTCGCTGCGTCACTCCTCAACAAAAGCCAGACGACGCTCAAAATGGTGCCGAAAATCGAAGAGGTCTTTCGTATTATCGAAGTCTTTCAGAGCATCGGCGTGTCGGTCGAATGGCATGGCAACGATCTCATCATCCAGCCGCCTGCAGAGTTCAACATGAAAAACATGGACGAAGTTGCTGCAGAACGCACCCGCAGCGTCATCATGCTCATTGGGCCGCTCATTCATTCGTTAAAAAAATTTAGTTTGCCTCAGGCTGGTGGGTGCAAACTCGGCAGCCGCACCGTGAAGCCGCATCTTTTTGCGCTCGAAAAACTTGGCGTGAATATTGAAACGACTGACTCGCACTATATTATAGAAGCAAAAAAACTTCAGCCAGCCGAAATTATTTTATACGAATCCGGCGACACAGTAACCGAAAACGCCATCATGGCCGCAGCGGGCATTCCTGGCACGACGATCATTAAATATGCATCTGCCAACTACATGGGTCAGGAAGTGTGTTTCTTTTTGGAGCGGCTCGGCGTGCGCATTGATGGCATTGGCACCACGACCATCACCGTGCACGGCAAAGAAAATATTAATCAGCCGGTTGAATATGATTTAAGCGAAGATCCGATCGAGTCGATGTTTTTTATTGCCGCAGCAATTCTGACACATTCAAGCATCGTCATCGAACGCTGCCCGATCGACTTCCTCGAACTCGAACTCTACAAACTTGAAAAAATGGGTTTTCAATACGAAATTCTCGACAATTATTTGGCGCGCAACGGCCGCACAAAACTCGTCGACATCAAAACGCATCCATCAAAACTCACGGCACCTGAAGAAAAAATCGAATCTCGTCCCTACCCTGGTTTAAACATCGACAATCAGCCATTTTTTGCGGTCATCGCCACGCAGGCCAAAGGCATGACGCTCATTCATGACTGGGTCTATGAAAAGCGGGCTATTCAACTGCAGGAATTAAGCAAACTTGGCGCTGATACCTTGCTCGCCGATCCGCATCGCATTTTCATCACCGGCCCGACAAAACTCAAAGCCGCCGATGTTACCTGCCCGCCTGCCCTTCGCCCAGCTGCCATCATTTTGATAGGCATGCTCGGCGCCGAAGGCACATCCATTTTACGAAATATTTACAGCATCAACCGCGGTTACGAAGACATCATCATGCGCCTCAACAGTCTCGGTGCGAAAATTCAGATTTTGGTATAAAAAAACCGGCCTCGTGGTCGGAGTTTTGATTTGTAACACACTGCATGTTGCTGCTGATAAAGCACTGTAGTCACTCTGGAATGTAGCAAAGAAACGCGGAGTCGTGATCGTGCATATATTCAAACGGCCAACGATAAAGGCTTCGTGCACGGGGATGAAGATGGGGTACCCAATGCACTCCATCCATATCTCTCCAAAGATTTTCAGACACATCCAGTGAGATGTACCAAAAATCATCCTGCACAAGCAAGTCCTTCTTCTGTTCCCACACCAGCAGTAATCCTGGTGTTCCAACACGGACGGCTTTTTGCGCGTCCATCCACATATGACGATCTTCCGAGGATGTTTTCAACAGAGGATCTAGCCCCTTGACCGCCAGGACACGAAAGCGAGCTCCTGGACGCAGAACATGACTTGACCTAGGAAAGTTTTCGTCGGTCATACGGGAATCGATGACATTCATTGATTTGTCATTTCTTTTCAAGAAATCCCCCAAATACCTGACTGGATCATGGTCGTCCGGCACCACAACTAAACCCAAATTAAGATGCAGATCGAACATCCGGGACAGGTTTGCACTTGTATTCATTGCAGACTCCTTCTTGTTGGTTATTCCACTTTTCTGGTTAAAAAATACAACGCCAGTTAAATAAAGTCAAGCATGAAATCAAGTATATTTTCGTTACAATTTACCCATGAATATCGTCCAGGTCATTCCCCTTTCGCGCGGCATCAACAAGGACGTACTGAGCTACTTCACGTCGACCGACGTCAAAAGCGGTGACATTGTAAAAGTGACGCTTCGAAACAAGCCAGCCAATGCGCTTGTCATTTCGAGCCGCTCGGTTGAAGAAAGCAAACTCGATGTCAAAGGTTCGAGCTTTGCTTTTAAAAAAATCGAGGCGGTGACTTCGCAAAATTTGTTATCGCGGCCGTTTATGCTCGCCGTCAAAAAAACTGCCGACTACCACACAGCGACGCTCGGCAGCATGCTTTTTTCTTTGCTGCCAAAAATTGTTTTGGAACAGGCGACGGAACTCATCACCATTCCGGCACCGGAAAAAGAAACGACCACAGAATCGTCGCGCCTCCATGGCACCATCCTCCAAAGCGACGATGACGATCGCTTTTCAAATTATCGCAGTCTGGTGCGGGAAGAATTTGCTCGCGGCCGGTCGGTCTTTCTCTGCATGCCAACATCCGGCGACATCAAACGCGCCGAGCGCTTGCTCGAAAAAGGCATTGCCGAATATTCCTACATTTTCCACGGCCAGATGAAAAAAAAAGAGCTGGTGAAAAAATGGAATGAGCTCGCCCGCGAGCCGCATCCGGTGTTCATCATCGCGACCGGGCAATTTTTCTGTCTGCCGCGCCACGACATCGGCACCATTATTATTGAGCGCGAAAATAGTCGAAATTATAAAAGCCAGACGCGGCCGTATACCGACCTCCGTTTTTTTGCTGAAGCGTTTGCCAAAGAAACGCGCACGCGCATTGTGTTTGGCGACACCCTCCTGCGTACCGAAACCGTCTGGCGATTTCGCAATGACGAGCTACTTGAAATTGCTCCGCCGACACTGCGCATTCCAACAAATGCCAACCAGCGCATCGTCGACATGCGAAAAATTCACAAAACGCTCGTAAAATTTAATCCAATTTCTCCCGACCTCGCTGAGCTCATTCGGATTTCTCGCGAACGAAGCGAACGCCTCGTGATTTTTGCCAGTCGCCGCGGTTTGGCCCCACTCACTGTGTGTGCCGATTGCGGCAAAGTTGTTTCGTGCAACCGCTGCCAGGCGCCGGTCGTACTGCATACCAAAAATCTTAGCGAACATGATGCTGCTTCATTTCAAGACGAAATTCGTTTTTTTATGTGTCATCGCTGCGGCGAAATTCGCGATGCGAAAGAGAAGTGCAAAGTCTGTACGAGCTGGCGTTTGCAAACCCTTGGTATTGGCGCCGAACTTGTAGCCGAAGAAATTTCCGCCCAATTTCCAAACCACAGCGTGCTGCGCCTCGACGCAGATTCTGTCAAAACTCACAAAGAAGCGACGACGGTTATTAAAAAATTTTACGACACACCCGGCGGCGTTTTGGTCTGCACCGAAATGGCGCTCCTCTATCTAGATCAGAAAGTTGAGAACGTGGCGGTGGCCTCGATTGATTCCATGTTTGGCGTGCCAGATTTTCGAATTCGCGAACGCATTTTGTCGATTCTCATTCGTCTTCGCACCCTCGCGGTCAAAAATTTTCTGATTCAAACTCGCAACACCGAAGAACCGGTTTTTACTTTTGCTGAAAAGGGCAACCTCATCGATTTTTATCGCCAAGAAATTATTGATCGCGAAACGTACGATTACCCTCCATTCACCGTCCTCATCAAAATTTCTTTGTCGGGCGAAAAAACCAAAGTCGAAGAAGCCATGTCACGTGTCGGTGAATTTTTAAAAGAATATGACGTGAGTCTCTACCCTGCTTTCACGCCGATGGCCCGTGGTTTGTTCACGATGCATGCGCTCATTAAAATTGGCCGAGCTCGTTGGGTTGAACCAAGCCTCTACGAAAAACTTCGCAGCTTGCCGCTCGCCTTCCGCATCGCCGTCGACCCGGAAAGCATTTTGTAGTTTCATTTGTAGTTTCAAACGTCGAGAAAATTGATCGCGCCACCTTCTTTAGCGATCGCGTGCCATATGGTATTCTGGGGCCATGGTTAGAATTGTTACAGGCGACGAGCCGGTCTTGCGCGAAATCGCCAAAGCCGTGCCAGTTGAAAATATTACAAGTCCGGACATGAAAAAAGTCCTGGCATTAATGAAAGAAGCCCTCTATTCGCAAGACGATGGAGTGGCAATTTGCGCACCGCAGATCGGTGAAAGTCTTCGGATTTTTGTCGTCTCTGGCCGCACACTCGCCGACCTTGCCGGTGTCGAAGAAGAATTGCCCGACCGCATTTTTATCAATCCAGAATTTTCAAAAATGTCGAAAAAAACTGAGTGGCTCGACGAAGGCTGCCTCAGTCTCCGATATTTGTACGGCAAAGTGCGCCGGTCCGTGAAAGCAAGCGTCAAAGCCTACGACCAACATGGTAAAAAATTCGAACTCGGAGGCACAGGTTTGCTCGCTCAAATTTTCCAGCACGAAATCGATCATTTAAATGGCATCATTTTCACCGACAAAGCCGAAGACATCAAAGACATGCCGCCAGAAAAAATTTCATGACAACAGACGATTCAAAAAATGATCTGAAAAGGGATTTAAAAAATAATTCAAACATATACTGGGCCTTTTTTGGCAGCTCGAATTTTTCGGTGCTTGTACTCGACGAGCTCGAACACCAAAATCTTTTGCCGCAGCTCATCGTGACCACTCCAGACAAACCAAAAGGCCGCGGTTTGAAAGTGCAATTGGGCGATGTTCGAACATGGGCTGAGCAAAGAAACATTCCGGTTCTCTCACCGGCGACCCTCAAAAACGAAGAAATAAAAAATGAGCTCATTCAGTTTGTAGAAAAAGCAGACTTTAATTCAAACCCAAAATCCTGGGACACGTTCCTCGTAGCTTCGTACGGAAAAATTGTGCCGGCCGATATTTTCAATATTCCCAAAAAGGGCACGCTCAATATTCATCCTTCCCTTCTGCCCAAATTTCGTGGCCCAACTCCGCTTGAGTCCTCAATCATTGCCGCAGATGAAACCGGTGTGACCATTATGAAAATCGACGAGCAAGTCGACCACGGCGCAATTGTCGCTCAAAAAGCCGTGCCGATTCTTGGCTGGCCACCGTATTACAGAGAGCTTGAAACCACACTCGCCACCGAAGGCGCCAAACTCTTTGCGGAAATTCTGCCGGATTGGATCAGTGGAAAAATCGAAGCAACTGAACAGGAACATCTCGCGGCGACATTTACCAAAAAGTTTTTGGGTGGCGGTTTGCGTATTTTGCTCGAAGACGAACCGAAAGCCAATCTCCGAAAAATCCGCGCTTTTGCCGGCAATCGCGGCACCTATTTTTTACTCAAACACAAAGAAACTGAAGTCCGCTTAATTATTACTGCAGCAAAAATCGAACAAGGCGAACTTGTCATTGAACGCGTCATCCCCGAAGGAAAAAAAGAAATGAATTACGAGGATTTCAAACGTGGACTCAGATAGTTTCAAGGAGCTTTTCAAGGAACCACAGCTACCAAGTTGACATTTACGTTTATTGTTTTAATCTAGCAAAGGAATCGCTCTATCCATCCCCCACATTTTACAGGAGAAACGCTTGAGAAGAAAACTTAACCTCATTCCGTTCGGTAGCCCTCTTCGGGTACATCTTGATGCGCTTTATCGTCATTATCGAGGAAAGAAACCAGCCATGGCCATGGCCCATGTAAATAATCCGAGACTGGCGCTCAAGTACGCACAGACGCTGCTTTTACATGGTGCGAAGGACCGAAAACAAGCCGTGACGACAGCCATCAAGCTGCTTAAGAATCCACAGGGTCCACATGGCCCGTTGAATGCTTTCCTCCAGGACATTTCCGTGGTGGGACATGCACAGGAATGCACGGCATTCAACCGTGATCGGTCAGCGGAGAATTGTCCATGCACTTGTGGTCTCGATGACGTCACCACCTTTTTGAACAACAGGAAACGCTCTCAAAGGGTTGCCTGAGCGACTTCATGTCGCCAAATCGTGCTGACGTGCTGAATAAGTAAGCATAGACCCACCAAAAACCCCGGCGCAACCCGGGGCTTTTTTATTTTTTTCTTCCTTTCTAAAATTGAGGCAACTATATATTGCAGCAATTCAAACGAGCGTTTTGCGGTCGCTTATGTATTCAAATCTTTTTTGCCGCGACTGAAACGTTTGATTTGCCGAGTGATGCCGCCACCGAGACTCAGACCATATGTTCCGATACTGCCACCGACGCTGCCGATGCCTTTCATCATATACTTAATCGCAGCACCACCTTTGCGCATCATCGTTTGCTGTTTGGATTTGTAGCCTTTGAATTCCGCCAAAATTTCATCTTTTGCTTCGTCCATTGCCGCCATCAAAGTTTCTTGTTCGGAAACGGCGCGGAATTGTTTGCCATCTTTCATCAAATTTATTTCGGCGCGAAACACATCGCCGGCTTTGTGATGGTTCGATGTGCGGCCGAGCTCGACCTGGCAGGAAACGCTCGTGTCGGACGGATCAATGAGCCGGTCGAGGCTCTCCATTTTCTTATCAAAATAATCCTTAATTTCCGGAGTCATGGTAAGGTTGGTCGTTTTTATATGTATATTCATGGATTAGTTTTTATTTGATAATCATTCAATTATACCAGACGTCCCCGACCTCGCTCGCCCGCTATCAACCGAGCTCATCCTCGGATTCACTCCAGCCCGTTGCAAAGAGGCTCTTTTTTGATATGATTTCCAAGTTCTTTTTGAAAAGAACAAACCAGATATTGTGCTCGTCCGGTTTCGCCGGACCGCAGAAATATTCCGCGTTAGCTGTTTTGGTAAGTATCAACCAATCTTCACCAAAACGAGCAATGATCGAGAGTAACAATATTCCGCGTTAGCTCAGCTGGTAGAGCAAGCGACTGTGGCATACGCAGCTTCCGAAAGAAATTTCGGTTGAAAAACGAGGTTAATTGCTGGAAACCCCAAAATAAAATATGGGGCAATCAGCAGCCAAGCCGGATGTTTTGAGAAATCAAAACGAAGGAAGGTTCAGAGACTATCCGAAAGGAGTAGTCCCGACAACTCAAAACCGTCGGGCCGAAACGCCTCGCACCCCAAAAGAAATTAGGGGTGATGATATAGTCCATCCCTTTAAGTAATTAGAGGACAAATGTAATCGCTTTGTCCCTGGTTCGAGTCCAGGACGCGGAGCCAGTTAGTATGAAGCCCAAAATTCGGCTCGCGCGAAGCGCGAGTGAGTGTGGCGGGAGTGGCGGAATCCCAGGAAATCAAAAGGATTTTCCACGATTTTATCGGAGAGAAATGCAGAGCCCTTTTCGCGAGGAGGGGGTTCGAGCCAATCTTTTTGAGAAAATTTTTCTTGTCCTCAAAATTTTCTCCGGAAGCGATAATTCCGGCTTGTTTG
>JBBSOY010000017.1:0-9469 GCA_038259265.1 Minisyncoccia bacterium | reverse complement strand
TTGCTCATACGCACCTTCGTCCGTTATTGGATTATATACATAGCGCTTTGTTTTTTCATGCAAACAACGATACACACCTTGTTCCGTTTTAGGATTTGCTTCATATACCGCAGTGCCGCTTTTGGTCACGCCGGTCTGAATAAGATGTAAGCGAAGCTGATTTTGAGGAATGCCGTCATAGCAATCTTCCCAACCGTAGGCATAGACGCCGAAACGATAGCTCGCACTCGATTTTTCTCCAAGCGTCCAAGTAATTTGCGGCACATAATTTTCATCAACAAAATCTGGCTCGACGGCAACTGGCATCGAGGCAATTGGCAAAAATATAAAATAAGAAACAACGGGTAAAATTCTTTCGGAGGACTGTGGATCTACTTTCTTTAAAATTTGAAAACCAGACTGAGACTGATCGACACGCAATAATCCATCCGCCGACGCTTTGAGCCTGGTTAGGTAGCCTGAAAGTCCGAGACGTACCCGCTTTTCTGATGTAGTGAGGAACAATTCATTTTTAAATTCGGGAGGAATAAGAGTAACGAGCGAAACTTGATTATTGTCTGTAAGGCCGAGTTTTTCGTTTATTTCATAGTATTTTTGACAACCTTGAACGCTCGAAGAATTTGGACAGCGCGCATCGGGATAGTGAACAAAAGTTGGATCCCAGGCAACCGCCACACCATCACTTTCCGCCACAAAAAAGACATACTCACTCAACTGTTGTCCTTCATCGAGCCTGAAAAAATCATACGCATCTTTAGCAACACCAAGTGCCAAAATCTTGCCTCGGTATTCTCCTTCTTGAATATCTCCGACCTTAAATACTTGCACGGGTACGTTATAAAAGTTGAGAGGTTCAGTGGTCCTGACTGGCTCCGAATCCCCGATCGTGTTCCAGGCAACCGCCCCCGCTTTCAACGGAGACACGTCAGAAGATGCGTCGTTTTCATTTCCCTGCTCATCATCATTTCCAAAAAGTCCAGAATTTTGTTTTGAGGCAATCGAACCGTCTGGATTACGATCAGAATTCGATTGATTATTTTTTACCTGCCACCAAAATCCACCCGCTCCGAGCAAAATTAAAACCACGACACTGATCCACACAGATCGCTGTGGTGTATAACGCACAACAACTTCTGGTTGCGACGATTCGGGCAGCTGTACAGGTGTTTGAGGATTTTCTACTGGTTCCATAACGTGAATTCTTTTGTGGTTAGTATATCAGATGGAATACCGGCTGGCATGAGGACCGATAACACTTTTTGACGATCAGCCGGAGCAGCCAAACTTACCTCTCCTCGGTCGAGTGACGTGGGCACGAGCGTGAATCGAGTTTTTTCTTTGCTCCACTCAACATGCACAGCGAGTCCATGCTCAGTGGCAAAAGAAATATTTTGATCAAAAATAAAATTACCGAGCGAATAAAAGATGGCTCGATTCTTATATATTTCCAACGGCTGCACCACATGCGGATGGGCACCAATGACGAGATCCGCACCTGCATCCACAAACTGGTGCGCGAGCTTTTTCTGGTGATCGTTTGGTGTACTCGAATATTCAGATCCCCAATGCGCAAAAAGTACAACATGAGCGCAATCATTTCGAATGCGTTCAATTTCCTGAATCGCTGGTGTCGGATCCGGAGAAAAAAGATCATGATACCCGACGAGGCAAATTTTCTGATCTGATTCGATGCCCGAAATATCAAGCACCGTAGAAAGCGGCCCTACAGCCTGTTCATTTCTAGGAGAACCAAAAAATGTAAGGCCGCTGTCTGTAAGATAGTTTTTTGTTATTTCAAAGCCCTCCCGCCCAAAATCAAAGGTGTGATTATTGGCCAAAGAAACCGTCTTGAAATTGTGGCGCTCCAAAAGTTTTGCAAAAGTTGGCGCGAACGTAAACTGAAGAACTGAAGGATTTTTTTCAGAAATAGATTCAAAATCTGTAATCGTTCCTTCCAAATTTCCGACCACTGCATGAGTACCTAGAAAGAGCCGCTCCATATTTCCAAACAAAGAATCCTCACCGTATTTTTTTGCATGCAGCGCGACACCACGGTCAAACATAATATCGCCCACAAACAACACATGCGTCGCGTACTCGGTTTCGCTTTCAGTTTCGATTTCGGTTTTTTGAGCATGCGCATTCTGATCATCTGTAAAATAACCAGTCACATAACTCGTAGTAATCATCAATTCCGGATCTGAAACGATATCAGCTGAATTAATGCCGCCAGTCTGCACAAAGTTTTTTTCACCAACAAGTTCGGCAACCTTCAATATCGTTCGCAACGTCGGAGCGGTATCGATATCCAATTTCAGAAGTGTCTCATATTCAAAATTTTTAATAGCCTGAACCGCGAGCCGGTCATGTGCATCTGCAACATATTTCGGCATATAGTGCGACATATCGATCGTACCAACAATGACCGTTTCGGAAAGATCAAGTTTTGAAAGTTCAGCCGCAAGCGCATCCACCACATCATCTGAAGTTTTATCGCGAATGACGAGCGGAACAACTCGAGCGTTTGGAAAAACCCTTGCCACATACGGCACGATGCCGTTGATACCGTGTTCATTATTGAAAATATTTTCATCTACCGCCGCCAAGTTTTTTTCAATAAGATTATCCGCCAATTTCGTAGCAGATTCGATAATTCCGAGCGGCGTTTTCCAGCCATATCGCGAAGTAATGACAGGCGCTTGTCCCGCATTCCAGTTGTTTTGTGTAATGAGCACGACCGTTTTTACCTTCGGATCTGCAGCTAGCATAAATTGCTTTGCGATGAGATGGGCTGCGAGCACATGTTGATTAACAATAAAAATTCGAGGCTGCGGGTCAAGCGATTTCACATCAGCAAATGGTTTGAGGGATGCGCTAAAAAAATCCGAATTGTTAAAATAAAACATTGATGGATGAAAATCTGTCGTCTTCGTTTCATCAATTAACGTAGCAGAATTCCTAAATCCAATATTTCCAAATAGCACTAGGCCGCTCAATGTAAAAACCGCAACAACACCAAGCGCAATCAAAACATAGGACATACGCCACATTGTTCGCCAATTCATGTCTGTATCTTATCTTATTTGGAGCCGATGTCCGGGATTGAACCGGAGACCTCGTCATTACCAATGACGTGCTCTACCAACTGAGCTACATCGGCGTATTTACTTTTTATTTACCAAGACAGCTACATCGGCGTATTTACTTTTTATTTACCAAGACAGCTACATCAGCGTATTTACTTTTTATTTACCAACACAGCTACATCGGCACATACGCTTCGAGAATGATACTACACTATCTGGCGATTTTCTAAAATATCAAAACTCAAACAAAAAACTCTGGCTCCGCATTGGATACCAGAGCTCTTAACTCGAATTTTGCCGCCACTGCCGCTCTACTATCCTTCACTTCCCGCTGCCGAGGCTCTTCTCCATTTCCTTAATATACTTGGCAGCTTCCCTGGGTGACCGAGCGTTCAAGCTGTACATTGCCGCGATCCATCCACCTGAAAAGTGAGTGGTATCGACATCATTAGGATCAGGATTTTCTTTTGACAAAACACTAAGCCGATACTCATTGCTCCGCAGCACGCTCTTTTTCCAATACTCATTCAGGATGACAAACAGACACACGAGCCCGACAACCAGCAAAAAACCCTTTAAAAACCAAATCATTTATGCCTCCTTTTTTGCAAACCCTCAAGAACTCGACCCGCCACCAAAAATACACCACTTACCCCGAAAGTCAACGACACCCTGTCGCCACTACGACACCTTCCCCAGAAATGGCAGGTAGAAGATTTTCTCCTTTTTTTTGCGAGTCTTCCAGGCGGCGAGGCTCGAACACATGGTGACCGCACGGCTACCGTAGTGGTTCAACATATGGTCGACGACTTCGTAAAGTTTTTTAGCAGACTCTTCCCGGCCGGTTTCAACATCAAAAAGATCACGGGAAACATGGGAAAGTGGCACAAGGCCATGCAAAGTGACACCGGTCGCCCGATAGATCACAGAGGAATCGTACACTGCTCCAAAAGATTTCCGCACCGCTTCGAGAATCATGTTCGGCAAGGCGGTTGGTGCGGGCATTACACATTCGGTCCGGCGATATCGAAAATCCCGAGTTTTAATGAAAAAGGAAACACGCGTGGCAGCCAAAGCTTCCTGGCGAGCACTCCGAGCTACTATTTCCACATGGCGAGACAACTCCGAAAAAATAAAAGTTGGGTCGGAAGTTGGCGGCATAAAAGTTTCGGTGCTACTCAAGGACTTGTGTTGTGCCCGCTTACCGTACCCAATATCCAAAAGTGACCGACCGCAGAGCTCATGCCAAATTTCTTGAACCGGCTTTGGACAATGTTCCGCAAGCCACCCTTCGTTTTTGTCCACAAAGTCCTGGGCTGTTTTCATACCAAACTGCGAAAGGTAGCGATTGGTTTGGCTGCCAATACCCCAAATCTTACCAAGCGGTGTTTCCTTTAAAAATCTACCAATAGCCGAAAGTGGGATTATGGTCTGACCATTGGGCTTATCCCATTTTGAAGCAACTTTGGCCAGAACTTTTGTAACCGAAAGACCAAGCGAAAAAGTAATGCCGAGCTCAGCGTTTAATGTCTCACGAATTTTGGTGGCGATTTCTTCATAGGAAAGCTCGAGCTCGACGTTGAGTCCTGTAATGTCGGCAAAACATTCGTCGACACTGTACCATTCAACAGCGTCGGTATAGCGACGCAAAATTTTATACATACGCGCCGAAAAAATTTCATATAAACGATAATGAGACGGAATAATGAGTACTTCCGGAAAAAGCTTTCGAATTTCATGAACAGGCATGCCACGAGTCACTCCCAAAGCTTTCGCCTCATAGCTTAAAGCCGAGGCAATGCGACGTTCTTCGCCAGTGACGACAGGTTTGCCGCGGAGCGCCGGGTTGCACGCGACTTCGCAAGCCACGAAGAAAGCGTCGCCGTCGACATGCAAAATTGCTCTCGGGAATTCCTGGCTATTACCTTTGAAATTTGGACTGAAATCTTGGTGAATTTTTTTAAATTTTTTTTCGAGCTTATTTTCATTTTCCATATTTTCGGACAATACCTTTTACCACGGCGGTGATTTTGAGTTCGTTTTCAGGATAAATTGGTTTGTACTTTTTATTAGCTGGTTCAAGCCACGCCCGACCAAGTTTTATTCGAAAATATTTCATTGTCCATTCGCCATCAACTTCTGCAATAACAATGTCACCATCGCGAGCAGTCACAGCTCGTTCGGCTATTACCAGATCTCCTGGGGCAATGTGAGCATCGATCATGGAATCGCCATCCACCTCGAGTAAATACGTCGATTCCTTTCTTTTAATCAAAAAATCGTCGATATTCATAGAGTCGAGCATTTGTTCTTCGGCTGGCGACGGAAAACCGGCTTTTACCAACCCAAGCATTGGCACTTCACCCATGAGTTTATTGGGTATCAGTCGGCCACTTGAATCTTTGCTGAGCGCGCCCTCGTCGATCAATCTTGAAACTAATTTGTGAATCGAGTTTTTTGACTTGAGACCCAGTATGGTCATCATTTCTCGATACACAGGCATACGCTTATGCGAAGAGTAAAAAGAAAGAATTTTTTGTTTGTATTGTTCGTTCATTTTCTGAATAAGCTATAGCATATGAAGAAAAGCAAGTGAGTGTCTGAACATACCACGATGAGTGTTTCCCTTGAGTCTCAGAACAAGCATTCTGTGCTGGCGAGCTTCGTCTTTGTAAGGTTTGCCACGGAGGATTTTTGAATCAATTTTTTTGTTGAGCTCTTGAATTCTTTTTTCCAAAACTGGTGCAATGTGTGTTGTTGCCATATGAGTGTGAATTATTGTGTGTAATGATGAATGCTTTTTTCTAATACTTTTCTACCCCTTCTACTCCAGCGTTTCTCCCCCTTTCTACATGTACAGAGTATAGGTGAACGATCGTTCACCGTCAAGAAAAAAGACCTGTGTATAGCGTTGTACAAAATATTCAGCGACAAAAATCAAGTACGTCTCGAGAGGAAAAATTGACACAGTTTGACCCAGCATCAAAAACAAAGCGAACAACATGTTACAAACAAAAAGACGCCTTCGCGCCCTTCTTGAAACCTTGAAACTTCCTTAAAAAATTCTTGAGGCTCAGTTAGTTAGAAAAATTTATTGTGTATGATCTTTTTTATTTTTAATAATTTTTTCAAGCACCACAAGATAGTCGGCGAGTTCGCCTGCAGATACGCCCAAAATAAGCGGTCGAACTGCGCTCCGCAACATCCGTTCGGTTTCATCGACAAATTTTTTACCCATTTTTGTTAAACACACAATCTTGGCTCGGTTATCGCGGGGGTCCTGGCTCGATTCAACCAATTTCTTTTTGGTGAGTTCGGCAAGCATGCGGGTTACAAACGGCGCTTCGACATCGAGCTCCATGGCGGCGTCGCTTGCCCGAAAATTCGAAGGATTGTCACGAAGCAATCCAAGCAGCGCCCAATGCACCGAAGTAATGCCCGAAGATTCAAGAGCGGCATCAGTGTGACCCTTAAGCGCTCGGTATGCTTTCGTCTGCAAAAGACCGACTTGGTATGTCGTGTGATTTTTTGCAACCGTGTGTATTTTTTTAAGTATTCCCATTGTGTATTTTAAAATTTTTACTTCGTTTTTACTTCGTTTTTACTTCATTATGCTTCAAATATTTGGGGAGGCTGGCCGTATGCTTAACCAAGTTAATTATAGGCCACGGTGTTTGAATGACAAGTCTCGCGCATACTACAACACAGATAGCACAAAAGGGGCAACGAGTATGGCTCTTGAACCTCGCTGGCCAAATATATAGTTGTCAATTACAAAAAATCCCTCTGTGTGAGGGATTTAATGGATTCTATTTTATTGGCGCGGACTAGTGGACGAAGTGAGAACTAGGATCATTACCCATTACGAGGGCGATCAGCTCTTAGTTTGATAATTCTTTAATACAGCTCCGAATGTGTCCCGATCACTATGAAAGTCACCAGATTCCCTTCTTCATGGAAAATGGCTCGGTAGTCGCCTGTTACGTTGATACTCCTGCAACCAGGATATGCCTTGCCTACGGAGTGATTGTTGAGTGTCGTATGTGATGAATCAGTCATAAAAAGCTCTAGTCGAGCATAGAACTGATCCTGTACCTTCACTGGTAGCTTTCCAAGCTTCTTTTTAAATTGTTTGTGGAAAACAATCTCCATGGAGATTAACTCTTAAGATAGGCGATGGCTTCCTTGGTGGTGGTAAAACGTGGCGAGACATTCTTGCCTTCCTTGATGTCTTTAAGCGCTTTATGTACGGACTTGCCTGTTGATGCATTGAAAGATTCGTTGGAAACAAGACCGATACCAAGGGTGCCCTCCACGAAAGCTTTAGTAGCGAGCTTGAGAACCGCTCCAAAAGGCAGACCCTCATCCTGGGCCTTTTTCATAGCCTGGTCCTTGAGCTTCTTGTCGATCTTGAAGATTACTTGTGTGGTCATGGTATTTTGGTTAGTTATATGTATAGTAACGTATATATCTTATATATATTATATATATATGTCAACTTTCTTTCTGCAATAGGCCTAATTTACTACTGGTAATAAAGCTTTTGCATCTTGGGATTCTGAGTGCATAGGCTTAAATTACAGCAATACCTTCCCTTTTAAAAACTCGGTGAATCGTCGCATTTCATTCTTGTATTCCACAGAAAGCTGCTTTTTCTCTTCTTTGGAAAGATCTTTAATTTTCCCATTAAGTGGCTGAACCTCAAGGAAAGGAATGTCACGTATATGCGCCGGGCGATCCGGACTGCGATATGGATAATTAATGCAAACACGTACTCTACTACCGTCTTCCGCGGGTCGTTCATCATAGAAATCTTTAATGAGACCTTGAAGCTTTTCTGTGTCTTCAAGCGTCTGTCTGCTCCATTCAGCATATTCAGGGGTAAAAGGCGTATCGGAAATTGAGAGCCTTTCTCTAGCAGGTTCTTCGACATCGACTTGTTTTGCCCTGTCATACTCTGGCGATGAAGGGTCTATTTCAGAAGCCGTGATTCCAAGCTCGCCCATTATCTCGCCTTTTACTTCCTGCTCACCTTCATATATATTTTTCGGCTCTACGGCACCGAATTCTATCCAAGGATAAGGTGCGGCATTCCCTTCGCAAGACTGACGGGTGTTAATCCCTAATAATTGGGCGGCTGCGACCGTCTCTCGTATTCCTTCTTCTATGACATACCCATATTCGTCGGGAATGCATAATTCGGATAATTTTTCCTGCCAGCGTTGTTGCTTTTCTATTGCTTCTTGACTAGGGATTTCCATATTGGATCAATATTATCACTTTTCCTTAGCTTGCTCCTTGGGGCTTGAAGGCATCAGTCAAAAATAGGAGTATAAGCATAAGTTAAAGGGTATTTTGGGAAAATTTTAATCAAGTAAGCTATCAAAACTCTAGTACTATTCTCTAAAGAATTTCTCTTTTAAAAATTCTGTAAATTCTTTCATTTCTTCTTGAAATTGTTCAAGTCTTTTTCTCTTTATATTTTTATCATCCTCTACTGTTTGAAAATCAGCACCCTGACTTTGAATTCGACTCCACCCTCTCGCGAGAGATTGTATACCTATTCGCGCTTCATATGACACATCCCTATTTTTATAAAATTCTTCTAAGAGTGGGATTATCTTTTTTCTTTCCTCAAGGTTCCTTCTCATGATTTCGTTTTCCAAATTTTCAATTTCTGATTCATGATCTGAGGTAAGAGTATTTAGTTTCTCTTCTAAATCAGAAATATTATTTGATTCAACATCAATATAAGGAATCGGATACCTATCAATTTTTCCTTCATGGGAGCTGGTCGTGTTTATACCAAATAATTGAAAAGAGGTTACAGTATCCTTAATTCCTTCATCTATTTTTAGTCCTAATTTATCAGTAATTTGTTTTACCTCCGCGGCTTTTTCTTGCCACATCTTTTCTTTTTCACTTGAAAGTGGATTTTCTATGGACATATTCATTTTATTTCTCAACCCCCTGATTGCTATTAGAAAGTGAAAATAGTGGCAAAGTTGAACAAATGATTAGAAAAGAGGTGATATAAAAAATAACCTTGTATCCCAAAATACTAGCAATATATCCTGCTCCCATTATTGCAAACGACTCAATTATCCCTGTTATTGCTCTGTATTTTCCCACATTCGCACCCCGAGATTCATTATTAGTAATGTCTCCCAGAAAGGAAGTTTCAATTGTGACGTGAAGAGAACTCGCAATACCGTAAATTATCTGAAGGATGTATAATTGTTGAATATTTGTGATGAAGGTATACAAGAGAATGATGCCAGCAAACAAAAATCCACTAGCGAGAAGAAAAGGTTTCCTTCCAAATTTATCCGAATATTTTCCCGCAAAATATGAAGTGAGAGCAAACCCCAAAGTCATTAGTC
>JBBSOY010000016.1:0-19041 GCA_038259265.1 Minisyncoccia bacterium | reverse complement strand
TTAGCAAGATGGTGAAGTATAAGTCGCAAAAATATAAAAAGAAAGAGCCTCCGCAAAAAAATTCGCGGAGGCTCAAGTATTCAAGAGGGACAAGCCCTCAAGGGATCAAGAATCACTGCTTCCTGGCAGACGAAACGCCGAGGTAGCCGTTGCGGTAGACGTCCCAACAGCGGTCGACGAACAGACCCACGACATTGAAGAGGCCGACGTTGACGCGGCGGCCGTCCGAGTCGAGACTCGACGTGCGAACGTAGACGCTCGGGAGCAGATAGGTGTTGCGGACGGCCTTGAAGGTCGTCACGCACCATGCCACCTCGGCGACGTTCGGGGTCACCTCGTCGTCAGACAACAGAGCCTGCAGTTCGTTCCACGTCTTGTTCGTCGAGGTCGATTCGGGAACCGGCTCCTTGCGAAGCATGATCCACCGAGTGTCGGCCTTGTCGTTCTGGGCGAACTTCTGCTCCGCGTACCAGCCGCCTTCCTTCGAGTAGAAGTAGTCGCGCTTGAGGTCACGGACCTCGAGGAGCGACATGGGGCGATTGGGACCGGCGACGAGCATGTAGCCGTTGTCGCGGCACCATTCGAGCACTTCTTGCGAAGGCACGGTGTCGCCGAACTGCGCGAGCTGGTCGTCGGTGTAGACGACGTTCTTGCGCGACTTCATGACGTCCTCGGGGCAGATGAAATCCTTTCCGAGGATAGTGCGAGCCAGGTCGTAGTCCGGCGCTTTTGCCGAGAAGCGGCTGATTCCCGCGAGCAGGTAGGCTGCGAAGCCCGAATGCTCGTTGAGTCTCTGTGCGCCGTCTTCGTCGAGTCCCGCCTTGTTGTATTGGGCGCGGAACGTTTCGGTAGCTCTCTGTCCTTTCGGACTGTCTGCGGTTACCAGTGCAGACGTGTTCAATGACTTTTTCATCGACATCATCCTTTCGTTGGTTTTCCGAAAACGCTCGGTTACGGCCTGTCTCTGTGTGAGACGAGCGAGCTATGGCCTATAGAAATAAGCCACAATTCACTCGTCTCACTGATCCTTTCTCAAAGTGCAGCCTCTGTGAGTATCATATCAAATAAATAAGCATTTGTCAATAGTTTTCGCAGTCTGTCAAATGTCGGTAAGGTACATTCAACCTTGAAACGCACCACTCCAGACTTCTAAAGGCGTCTTGTACCCGAGCCGCTTCCTCGGCCTCGTGTTCAAAGCATACTCTACAGCCGCTATCTCTTCCTCAGAAACGTCTCTGAAGTCCGTGCCTTTAGGGAAATACCTTCGGACCAACCCGTTCGTATTCTCATTCGTCCCGCGCTCCCAAGAAGAATACGGATGCGCGAAGTACACCTTCGTGCCCGTATCTACCTCAGTCTCCCTCCAGTACTGATTCTCACTCCCGTTATCAACCGTTAACGTCCTCGCAGGAAGACCTGCCAGTCTCCTGGCAACAACACTTCGCGTTGCCTCCGCTTTCTTGCTCTCAAGCTTCGACAGAAGCAGCAACCCGCTCTTCCTATCAACCAACGAGTTGAGTCCTGGTGCATGGGCTCTCGCGTCTGCGAGACGCGGCGTGTACCGCTTCGCCTGCTCTGGGTTGTTGCGACGGATCTCCCGCAACACCGTTGACTACCCTGCGTATCGAGCAGCGAAAGCTCCTTTCTTGGCCCAAATGGAGAAAGAGGCTTATGAATGGGAAGGAGGTAGAAAGTAGACCCCGACCCACATGCCTCGGTTTAGTCGCTGAAATTTCCCCAAACGACCCTTGTTGTGTCTCGCAACGCTGCTACTGAACCCACAAGCCCCGCCAGGAAAACTTAGTAGATACATGACCCACATACCTAAAAAAGTTTTATTCATCTGTAAGGGCAACTGACCTTGTCAGCTTGGATGAATGCGCTTCTCGCCAACTCCCGTCCGGAGGTATTCCATTCGGACAACGGCACGGAATACAATGCGGAGGTGTTCGTCCAAGCGTTGGAGAAGGTGGATACCATGATCTCACGATCCGCTCCCGGTTGCCCGTGGGAGAACGGCTACCAGGAATCCTTCTACGAAAAGTTCAAGGTGGAGCTTGGAGACTCGTCACGGTTCAAGACGCTGGGCGAGCTGGTGTCGGAGATATATCGGGTGATCCATTGCTACAACCAAAGCCGCATCCATTCCGCCCTGAAGATGTCTCCTGCGGAATTTGCGCAAAGACAGAAATCCATTACAATTTAGAGAATAGAACGAGTGTTCGAAGAAAGGGGTCCACTACAATATGACGAAGATCCTCCATCGTCACTGTGGGATTAAAGGAGAAAAAAATGCTGAACCCTTCTAATATTGAGACGTTGATCGGAAAAAAATCTCTTGACACCGATGTTGAATCATTTCTGCGAGGCATTGATTCAAAGGCTGAATGGATAGAAGAGGAAGAATATAACATACGTACGTGGCTTTCTCGTCAAGCAGGAATCGAGATTCGGGCTGACTTTGAAAGTGGGCAGATTACTCACGTATATCTTTACGGGCCGCGTGCCAAAAAATTTGGTCAGTTTCACGGTGTTCTTTCACGCGGTCTTAGCACAGATATGACACGAGATGAACTTCAATTTGTCTTAGGTCCAACTTGGAAGACCGGACCTACGCATGATGCATGGGTGTGCTCGCATGATAAAATTATGACGGAATACGGTCCAGACGGTAAAATTAACAAACTAGTATTCGGAATTTTATAATTCAACGTGCTTCAACGAAGGTCGGAATAGGCGATCAGTTTATCCCCACAACCTCTGCCGCGACAAGCGTTCGGTCGTCTTCCGCGGCATTGGTCCAGCAACAGTTGGCGACCTGCTGATTTTTGCGTGGAACATGCCGGTTGCGGTTATCTAAACAAACGTTCGTTTGGTTCTTTTCGGCAGAAGTGTGCTGCCGTTTTGCGACTCATTTTAGAAATTTCAAAGAACTCGCCAGCCGGAGCAAAAGAAAAAGATATTCAAAAAAAACTTCAATATGAACCCGATGATCTTTCAAAAGTTTTGAGGGATTTAGAAAAAGAAGGCTTTGTTAAAAAAATAAAAAACTCATATGCGCCTGCATAAATGTGCTGTGTATTGCACACGCTCGGCAAAGTCCAAGTTTTTTTGTGATACGCTGAAGGCACTATGAGTACTGTGGTTGCAGCGAAAGTTGAGGCCAAAAAAATTTTGATTGTTGAAGACGAGCGGATGCTTGCTGAAGCATTGGCTGTTAAACTGCAGCGCAGCGGATTTCAAACGCACATCGTTTCAAACGGCGCCGAAGGTTTGAACATTTTGGCTGAAGAAAACTTCGATCTCATTATTTTGGATTTGATAATGCCGGAAATGGATGGCTTCTCGGTTTTGGAAAAGCTCAGGTTGAAAAGAAATCGCACACCGGTCATCGTCGCATCGAATTTGCGCCAAGACCAGGATTTCGAGCGGGCGAAAAAGCTTGGTGCCGTCGACTATATTGTGAAGTCGCGTTCATCGCTTTCGGAAATTGCTGAAAAGGTGAAAAAGATTTTCACCTGATTCATCCGATTTATTTGATTCGTTAGATTCGTTCGTGATGATTACAAATTTCATGAAATCGTTAAAAAAATATTTAAAATATATTTTAATACTGGGGCTCATAGCAGGAATTGCGGTGATTGGTCTTGTGGCAACGTTCAATGCTGCGGCAAAAGCCGACATGCATCAGCGTGAAGCCTTGCAGATTCGCGCTGAGACTGCTGCGAAAGCGATCGAAGCCGGCAAAATTCTTGATTTGCGAGGTAGTGAAAATGACCTCGGTGCGCCAAGTTACGAAGACTTGAAAAGAAAAATGGTCGCGATTCGCGAAATCCGTCCGGATACTCGTTTTGTGTATCTCATGGGGTACGACGGCGCCGACAAACTATTTTTCTATGTTGATTCGGAGGATCCTGAGTCCGAAGATTATTCGGCGCCGGGAGATGTATATGAAGAAACTAATGCAGCCGAACTCGCCGCGTTCAAACACGGCAGGTCGTTTGTCGAAGGGCCACTGACGGACGACTGGGGCACGTGGGTGACCGCTTTTGCGCCGATAAATAATGCTGATGGAGAAACGCTCGCTTTGCTTGGTATGGATGTCGAGTCTTCACTGTGGTATGTGTCGATTCGCGAAAAAGAAGTCGCACCGTTTTTGATGACATTGTTTTTGATCATGCTAATCGGTGTGTACTTGTATATTTCTTGGCGAAATGACCTGTACATCGCCAAAATGAAAAAAGTCGACACGATGAAAACTGAATTCGTGTCGCTGGCATCGCATCAGCTGAACACGCCGCTTTCGACCATAAACTGGATTACGGATTTATTACTGACCGACCAAGACGACCCGCTCACAACAGGCCAGAAAAAATATGTCGAAGGAGTGGCTGTGGCCAGCGGGCGCATGGTCAATCTAGTCGACGCGCTTTTGAATGTTTCAAGAATTGAAATGGGGACATTTGCGGTGACGCCTGTGTCGGTGAATCTCGGGGAGGTGGTTCAAAGTCTGCTCGCTGAACTTGACCACCAGATCAAAGATAAAAAATTGTCTGTCGAAAAAGAAATTGATTCGAGTATTCCGGCTATTCCTGCCGACGAAAGTTTGGTACGAATAATTTTTCAAAACTTGCTCACAAATGCGGTGAAATATAATACTCCGGGCGGAACCCTTGCGGTGAAAATCGCTCGCAACCCCGCATTCCCGCATATGATTTATTCAGAAGTCCGCGACACCGGGCTTGGTGTGCCAAAAAAAGATCAGGCTCGGATTTTTCAGAAACTATTTCGGGCTGACAATGCTCGAACAAAGATTGCCGATGGCAACGGCCTCGGCCTCTATATTGTGAAAGCGATCATTGAGTCGGTCGGTGGTACGATTTGGTTTGAGTCAGAAGAAAATAAGGGCACGACGTTTTCTTTTACGCTGCCGCTGGAAGGCATGAAAGCCCGCGAGGGTGCCAAGGCGTTGGTAGGTGGAAAACATGTTGTATAATAAAAAAATGAAAAAAACCATCAACATTTTGTATTGGGTCACCACTGGTTTGTTGGCCGTGTCGTTTTTGTACGGCGGCTATAGCGAAATCATGCGCGACGATGCTTCCATTGCCGTTATATTGCATCTTGGATATCCGGTGTATCTGCTGACGCTGCTCGGCGTGGCAAAAATCCTGGCCGTTTTCGGTATTCTGCAGCGTTTTTCACCAGGTCTTCGCGAGTGGGCATATGCCGGAATTATTTTCGATGTTGTCGGTGCTCTGTGGTCGAGCGTCGCAGTCGGGGATTCATTTGCTTTGTACGCACCAGCCCTCGTTACTATCATCATTACGGCAATTTCCTACATCACGCTGCACAAGCGTGAAAAAATGCGGATGATGCCGTCTGCGATGTAATTTAATCTTTATACACGTATCCATACTTACTTATCTCTATGAAAAAATTCGTCCTTATTATTGCTTTTGTGCTCGTCTTCGGAAATAGCCTTAGTGCACCCGCGGTTGCCGTCGCTTCGTATGAGGGCCCGCAGATTTCAGATGTTGAAGCACAGATCGCCGAATTGCAGGCGCAGGTTGCGGCGCTCAAAACTCAGCAAAAAAGCCAGAAGTCGAGTGCTTCTGGTTCGTCGTCACGTGCTTCTTCAAAATCATCTTCACAAAATGCTTCATACGCTTTGGTCGATGTGAACAAAGACCTTGCGACCGATGCAAAAGATTTGAAAGTCATTTTTGATATGTGGGGTATGTGCAAAACCAGCACCGAATGTTCAGCGGATTTGAACACCGATGGCCAAGTCGACATGCGCGATCTTCAGATATTTGCTCAAAACTGGCCACGCTAAACTCGCTGGATTTTGTTCCTGGCTTTTTCGCATTTTTTGCGCCTTAATATTGATATTATCTTTAGACTATCGTCATTATGAAAGGAATGAGCCAAAGAGAGATTGCGATCGCCGGAATTTTTGGAGCGTTGGTGCTGGTCGGAGTCGTTGTTTTTTCTTTGGGTGATCGCGCAGGCATTCGACCGATTGCAAGCGTCAGCAGGTTTATGGCTCAGCTGATTTCGGTCACAAAAAATATACCAGCCTGCAGCGACGGTATCGACAACGACAATGACGGCGCCATCGACTATCCGGCAGATTTCAGTTGTTCGAGCCCCAAAGACGACAACGAGCAGCAGCCGTGGCCCGAATGTTTTGACGGTTTAGACAATGACGACGACGGTCTGACAGATCTCGACGACACTGGCTGTTTTGATTTGCAAGATAATAAAGAAAGCGATTCGGAATGTTCGGACCATCAGGACAATGACGGCGATGGCTTGATTGATTTTCCAAATGATCCAGGCTGTCGGTCTCTTATCGACGACAATGAATTCAATTCTGTAACGTTGCAAACAACCCGCCTCATTCCTGGTACGGGTTTTACCGGTCCGACTCCGACCCCCGTCGCGCTCGGCGATGCGAACCAAGAAGGTTTTGATGCGGTAGCTATCGCTCATTGGGACATGGTGCCGTACCAGACTGTCGATGCGGGTGAGACACTCAATGTCGGCGTGCTTGCGTATCATTTTAATAACATTGCCTATGTCGACTTTTCTGTCGACGGCGGACCGTGGACGCGCGTAGACCGCGAGCGTCTGAACCCAGCTTCCGACGCAGTAGAGTTTTGGACGACACTTCGAGCGAGCGACTTTCCAACCGACGGCCAGGTCGAGATTCGGGCGATTGCTTACCCAAACATCGGCCAACCACGTGTATTGCAAGGTGGCACCGTTTCAAACCACGATTCGTCGCTTTTTATCAGCGTCAATGGACAAGGTACGTTGCCGCATGAAATTCGCTACGTAAAAACTACCGGCAACGATGCGAATACCTGCCGATCTGCGTCCCAGGCCTGCGCTACGATTGCGCGTGCGGTCGCCTCGGCAAAAACGGGCATCAACAGCCTCGATGGCGCCGAAATTCGGCTTGGTGCTGGCGAGTGGCTTTTGCCGGAATTGCCGGGTGGAATGAACGGCTCGCCTGGATGGTGGGTGCCGAGTTATAGCACGCAAACCCGCTGGTTTACCATTACGTCTATTCCTGGCGTGAGCCGCGACGACGTGTTTGTAACCGGCATGGCAGGCGGGGCTTCTTCACCTGGCCTCTGGCTCAAACAAGTGCACGTGAAAGACGTCAGTATCGTTGGCAACTTGGACAAAGCGCCGGGACAGGGTGTCATGAAATATTTGTGGATCGACGACAGCAAGATGTTTTATCGCGATCCGGATATCATTCGACGCTCGGCCTGCGGACCGTTCCAGGGCAATGGCGTCTGGACTGGCCTTTTTATGACCGATCTCTATATGGATAATACCTGCGACGGCCCGAGCGGAGCGACTCTTGTTCGAAATGTCTTTTCAGACCGAAGCGGCAGCGGCCATGCAAGCGGCGCGCCAACGGTGGTAAATTATTCTGTGAAAACTATTTACGGATCGGGCTATCCGTTTCCATTGGGACCTGGCCCGGATTACCACAGCGATATATATCAATTCTATACGCGAACCTCTGATGCAATTTTGTATGGTCTGAAAACAATCCCCGGAGGCTTCATTTATTCTCGCGGCATTGCCGGCGCCAACAACAACACGGCGATTGTAAACACCGACATCGATACGCGGCCGGTTGGCTGGGTGTTCTCGACTTGCGGACCGATTAATCATTTGGTTATAAAGAACAGTACCTTCCGTGGCACTTCGTCGCCCTGGTGCGGAGAAAATCCAAACCCAACGACGTTCGGTGTGGGCTACCTTCACAATGTCTTGATGGATCATGCGGTTTTTGACAACGACACGATCGGCAGCCGTATGCATCCCGACGACTTGTCAGGTATTCGTTTCACTCCATCAATTACACCTGCAGACTAGCCGTGCAACGACCCGCTTGTGCGACGAGCGTTTTTTACAGACACTAGTGAGCGATTGAAAAAATCGAAACTGATGCGGCGCCAGCTGCAAGCAGCACCCGTTTGGCTTCGGCGACCGTGGCACCGGTAGTGATGACGTCATCGAGTAAAATGATGTGCCGGCCCCGAACTTTTTCTGAATTCTCCGCACTGTCTGCGATCGCAAAGGCGCCTCTGATGTTTTTGAAACGATCCTGGCGGTCTTCGACCGAACTTTGTTTCGGGGTGTGGCGAATTTTTCGAAGCACAGATCCCGCATATTCAAACGTGTCTGGCAAATGCTGGATTGTCGCTTTGGCGATGAGTTCGGTGTGATGATATCCGCGCTCGCGGATTCTTTTTTGTGTGAGGGGGATAGGGATGACTATAAAAGGTTCCGATTTGGGGCGTAACTTGGTGTGTAATTCTTTTTGTGTCCGCGTCGACAATTCTTTTTGGATTTCCTGAGCGAGCAGCCTGCCAACAATTTCGGTTATTTTTTGATTGCCGTAGTATTTTATTTCCCAGACGACGCTCTTGGTTTTTTCGTCGGCGTAGGCAAACAGACTTGTAAAACGCAGGGTGCCGATTTCCTGTATTCCGCTGTGAACGAGCAAGCGCCAGAGATCCTCGCTGCTCGTATGTTCGAACTGTGTGGTGTGGGTATCGGGCGGAAATAAAAGATCGAGCGCACCATGAAAAAGTGCTTTTATTTTAAGAGAATTATTTTGCATGAAGCGGGTGCTAGATATGAATATGGATAATGGCTGCTGTGATATACTTACGCCGTAAACGTAGCTCATCTATGGTCAATTTTTTATCAAATCTTTTTAAAAAACCGGAAACGAGCGTACTCGGCATCGACATTGGCGCCTCGTCCATAAAAGTCGTCCAGCTTCGCCGCAAAGGAGGCAAAGCGATCCTCGAAACATATGGAGCGCTGTCACTTGGGCCATATGCAGGGGTGGAAATCGGCCGAGCCACCGTGCTGCAACCTGAAAAAGTTATTGCCGCGCTCACCGACATTTTGCGCGAAGCTAAAACCACCACCAAAACCGGCGGTGTCACCATTCCATTCGGCTCGACGCTCATGTCGGTTATCGAAATGCCGCAGGTCGGCCAAAAAGAACTTGCGGCCATGGTGCCGATCGAAGCTCGAAAATACATTCCGGTGCCAATTTCCGAAGTCAGTCTCGACTGGTCTGTAATACCAAAAGAAGAAGTCCGCGCCGAAGGCCAGATGTCGTCCGTGCCCGCTGACGGCAAAAACAAAATCGGCACCCAAAATATTTTGCTTGTTGCCATTCACAACGAAACGCTGCGCGAATATCAAAACATTGTTCAAAAAGTCGGACTCGATGCCAATTTTTTTGAAATCGAAATTTTCAGCACCATTCGGGCGGTGCTCGACAAAAACATCAACCCGGTCATGATCATCGACATGGGTGCGGCCACGACCAAACTCTATATCGTCGACCGTGGCATCATTCGCGCTTCGCATACCATAAACCGTGGCTCCCAAGACGTCACCCTGACCATTTCCTCAGCGCTTTCCATTCCGGCAGACAAAGCAGAAATCATGAAGCGTACGATCGGCTGGACCATGGACGAAGCCCATAAAGACGTCGCCGAAGCAATTTCCGTCACCATCGACCACATTTTTTCCGAGGCAAAACACGTTGCAACAAATTATCAGGCCAAACATACAAAAAGCATCGAGCGGGCTATCTTGGTCGGCGGCGGTTCGCCTATGAAAGGCATGCTCGAACTTGCAAAAGCAAATCTCGAAATGCCTGTGGAAATGAGCGATCCGTTCAGCAAAATCGAAGCGCCGGCTTTTCTTACCGACGTTCTTCGCAAAAACGGACCCGAATTCACTGCTGCACTTGGTATCGCTCTTCGACGAATTCAGGAGGAGTAAGCAAGTACGCATAAAAATTCCTGGAAAGGAATTTTTATGCGTACTCCGAAGAAGTCGCGCTACATTCTTTGAACCTATCACCAGTCTCAATTTGTTTTTAAAAAAATCAACCATATAATTGTATAAGCAATGGAGAATCGCCTTCAAGCAACTTTTATGCCTCGCCAAACGGCCTCTGCCGGGGAGCCTTATTCGCGCCCAAAAGCCGCGCCCAATTTTTTCATGCTCATCAGCGTTGTGGTTTTTATTTTTGCAATCGTCGCGCTCGGCGGTGTGTACGCCTACAAAGGCATTCTCACCAAAAGCAATGAAACAAAAAAAGCATCGCTCGAAGAAGCAATCAACAACTTCGAACCCGAGCTGACTCGCGAGCTCACGGTGCTGAAGGCGCGCATGGATGCGGGCAAAACTCTTATTTCAAACCACAAGGCCGTGTCGCTGCTTTTTACGCTTTTGGAGCTCAACACCGCTCAGACCGTTCGGTTTTCTGAATTCGCGTATGACGTAAGCGACGACAAGAAAATAAATCTCACCCTCAAAGGCGAAGCGCGTTCGTATAATGCGATCGCATATCAATCTGATATTTTTTCAAAACTCGAGCCGATCAAAAATCCCGTGTTCAGCAATTTGACTTTGGGAGAGCAGGGGACAATCAGTTTCGGTGTGAAGGCCGAAATCGATCCAGCCTTTGTTTCCTATAAAAAATTAGTCGAGGGATTTGCGCCGTCGCCGGAAATTATTCAGCCAATCCTCACTGCTACTACAACCGTGCCGACCACCAGTACAAGCACCGCTACCACTACCGGAACTGTCGGCACGACGACGCGTATCGGTTCATAGTATTTCTAAAATCATATGAAAGCATTACTTCCAATCATTTTAATCCTTGTTGCAGTCGGCTTGTTTTTCCTGCAAATTAATCCAAAATACGCGGAGATAAAAACACTCAAAGCCGAAGGGCAACAGTACGACGAAGCGCTCAAAATGGCCGACGAACTCAAGGTTCTTCGAGGTGAATTAGCAACCAAGCTCGAAAGTTTTTCGGCGTCTGATCTCGAACGTCTCGATCATTTTATGCCACAACGCCTCGACACGGTCCGAACGATTCTCGATGTCGATGCGATTGCGACCCGGGATTCAATTCGACTTAAAGATTTAACGATTACAGATTCTGCGCCTGCAAAAGAAGGGGCTGGCAAAACAAGTTCGACACAATACAATACGACGAGCTTTGGTTTTACATTCGACGCCACCTATTCGCAAGCAATGAGATTTTTGCAGGACATCCAGACCAGCCTTCGTTTGCTTGATCCGCAAAGTTTGGCGATCACCCCGGCAGGCGACAATTCCGGTCTCTATAAATTCACCATGAAGCTCAACACCTATTGGGTGAATCGATAACATTCGTACATATATGACAATCCCAAAAATCGGAAAAAATAAAATTTTGATCATCGCGCTCGTCATTGTGGTGGTAGTTGGTTTTTATATTTTTAAAAGTGTGAAGCCCAAAGAAGAGCCGCTTACGACCGTGCAATCCGGCGCGACAGGAGGCATTAGCCAAGAAATCATCATCGAGCTAAACAGGCTGAAGGCATTGCGAAACATCGATGATTCAATTTTTAAAAACCCAACCTTCACTTCGCTTCGCGACTACACCCAGGCGGTTGTACCGCAGCCAATAGGCCGAAATAATCCGTTCGCTCCGATCGGCACCTCGGGCAATTAGCTTATTCGATCTCCATGAATCTGCTTGAAATTCTCGCTGACAAAAAAATAATCACGAGAGCGGATATCGCCGCCCTCCGAAAAGAAGCCCAAGCAGGCACCGAAACGCTTGAGCAGGTTTTGGTTAAGAAGGGAATTAGCATCGACCAAATCACTGCCGCGGTTGGCGAGTTTTACGAAATGCCTGTGAAGACTGTGAATAGCGACGTGTCGATCCCAGGTGAAACGCTTGCATATATTCCCGAAGAATCGGCTTTGCATTATAAATTCGTGCCGCTCGAAGTCGCCGACGGAGTGCTGCAGGTCGGTATCGTCGACCCAGACAACATCGAAGCTCGCGACGCGCTCAATTTTATCGCGACGCGCATCGACATGCCGTTCAAGCTGTTTGTTATTTCCGAGCAAGATTTCAACGAGGTTATCAATATGTACCGAGGCTTGACCGAAGAAGTTGGCAAAGCTCTTTCGCAGCTTGAACCGACGCCGACCGAAGGTGTGACGTTCGACCTCGACGCCGCCGAAACTGCAGAAAAAAACGGCGACAAAAAAAATGTTCAGAAAAAAATAATCGAAGAAGCGCCGATTACGAAAATCGTCGCCACTATTTTGCGATACGCCACCGAAGGTAATGCGTCCGACGTCCACATCGAACATTTGCGCGAAACGATCCGAGTTCGTTTTCGTGTCGACGGCACACTGCATACGAGTCTTGTGTTGCCAGCAAAAGTTCATTCGTCGGTCATTTCCCGCATCAAAATTTTGTCGAATATGAAGCTCGACGAAAAACGAAAGCCGCAGGACGGCCGATTTTCGGCGCAAATCGAAGGCCGCAAAATCGACTTTCGAGTTTCGACGTTCCCAACATACTATGGCGAAAAGATCGTTATGCGTATTTTGGACCACGACCGCGGCGTCAAAAAACTTTCCGAGCTTGGCTTGAGCGCGCGAAACCTCGACATGGTCAAGCGGGCGATCGACCGCCCCTACGGGCTCATTCTCATTTCTGGCCCGACTGGTTCCGGAAAGACGACGACGTTGTATTCTATGCTCAATGAATTCGACCGCGAAACTGAAAACGTTCTTTCACTCGAAGATCCGATCGAATACTCTATCGAAGGCGTCAACCAGTCGCAGGTGCGCGCTGACATCGGCTACACCTTTGCCAACGGTCTGCGCACCACGCTTCGCCAAGACCCCGACATCATTATGGTCGGCGAAATTCGCGACGAAGAAACGGCCGGCTTGGCCATTCAGGCTGCGCTCACTGGCCATTTGGTGCTCGCAACTATTCACACCAACAGCGCCATCGGCGTCATCCCGCGCCTCATCGACATGAAGGTCGACCCATACCTCATTGCACCGACGCTTATTTTGGCGGTCGCTCAGCGTCTCGTGAGCACCATGTGCCCAGGGTCGGGCGAGGCAGTGCCTGTGGAGGATGGCACAAAACAAATGATCGACGCTCAGTTTGCGGACTTGCCCGAAGAATTTAAAAAGGAAATTCCGTTTGGGCCAAATGTCTACCGAGCGAGCCCGACGCCCGAATGTCCGACCGGTACCCGTGGCCGAATCGCGGTTATGGAAGCTGTCGAAATCGACAAAGAAATCGGCCAGCTTATTTTGAAAAACCCCAACGAACAAGAGATTTACAAAGTCGCGCGCCTCAAAGGCATGATGACGATGAAAGAAGACGGCATCGTGAAGGCTTTCCAAAAACAGGTGTCGATCGAAGAAGTGTACGAGCTATAGAAGTTCTGTGTTTTTTACTTATTCCTCGCGCGTTGGAGGGCTTTTCGGTAAAATGTTGGTATGGATGGTAAATACAAAATTCTGATTATTGATGATGATGCCTTTATTCTGAACATGTACGTGACGAAGTTCGAAAAGGCTGGGCATGTGGTGGAAACAGCCCGAAGCGGCGTTGAGGCGCTTTCAAAGCTGAAGGATTTAAAAGGGGAGGCGGCGCCACAGATTGTGCTCATAGACATCGTATTGCCCGACATGAACGGCCTCGATTTTCTCGAGAGCGTCCGAAAGGAAAACCTGGTATCCGAAGCAGCCTGCATCATGTTTACAAACCAAAACAGCGCCGAAGAAACCGATCGAGCAAAAAGTTTGGGTGTTGCGGGCTACATTGTGAAAGCAAACCTCATTCCTTCCGAAGTTATTGTAAAAGTTATGGAAGTTGTCTCTGCGTATAGAAAAGTATAGAAAAACCACGGTGTACTGTTCTCCTGCATATAAATTAAAAATATATTCATATGGATAATAAAAGAGATTTGTTGGAACTCGTCGACATCGTCATCAAAGAAGGTGGCTCGGACATTCATGTTTCCGAAGGCCGGGTGCCGATGATCCGCGTTTCCGGATCTCTTGTGCCGCTTCTCAAACACAAAGTCATGACCCGGTCGGACATGGAAGGAATTTTAAACCATGTCCTAACCGATGAAAGCAAAGAAATTTTTGCCAATAAAAAACAAGTCGACTTTGCATATCGCCCAGAAACCACCAAGTCTCGTTTTCGAGGCAATGCGTATATTCAGCAGGGTTTCATTAGTATCGCGCTCCGTCTCATTCAAGAACAAATCCGAACGCTCGAAGAACTCAACTTGCCGCCGCAGCTCGCAACATTTGCCCAAAAACAGCAGGGCTTTTTCTTGGTGGTGGGCCCGTCGGGGCAAGGAAAATCCACCACGCTTGCCGCACTTATCGACATGATCAACGCCGAACGCCTCGAACATATCGTGACGATCGAAGATCCGGTTGAATATATTTTTAAACAAAAAAAAGCCATCATCGACCAGCGCGAAGTCCGCACCGACACGCCAGACTTTCATACCGCGCTGTGGGGTATTTTCCGTCAGGACATCGACATTGTGATGATCGGCGAAATGCGCCAGCCAGAAACCATCGCCACAGCTGTGACCGCCGCCGAAACCGGCCATTTGGTTTTTTCAACGCTGCACACCAACTCGGCGTCGCAAACGGTCGAGCGCATTATCGACTCTTTCCCAGCCAACCAGCAAAATCAGATTCGCTTGCAGCTCGCCGGCAGCTTGATCGGCATTTTCTCGCAGCGGTTGGTGCCCAAAATTTCCGGTGGTCTCATTCCGGCATATGAGCTGCTCATCAACAACACGGCGGTTTCAAACGTCATTCGCGACAAACGAACACATGAAATCGACACGATCATCGAAACCAGTTCCGACGAAGGCATGATCGACCTCAACCGATCGCTCGTTCAAATGGTTCGCGGGGGCATTATCACCGCTGAAAACGCCTTCAAATATTCCTACAACACTAAGACGCTCGAAAAAATGCTGTAGGGTTTGCGGCGGCAAGGCGCTATTATTTCAAAAGTACACACATGAATTTTACATATAAAGCTCTCAGCCAAAGCGGCGAAAAACAAGAAGGTCTCATCGACGCGGTCACCATGGATGTCGCAATCAGTTCGCTCCAAAAGCGCGGGTTGATCCTTTCTTCCATCAAGCCCCAAAGCTCCGGCAGTTTTGTGGAAAACATTCCGTTTTTGAACCGCATCAAAACCAAAGACATTGTCATCGTGTCGCGCCAAATGGCGACGTTGTTTGAGGCCCAGGTGTCGGCGCTTCGGGTGTTCAAACTTTTGGCATCGCAGGTCGAAAGTCCAGCGTTTCGCAAGGTCATGAACGAAATCGCCGACCAGCTCCAGGAGGGGAGTTCCATTTCTCTCGCACTCGAAAAACACAAAGGTGTTTTCTCGGATTTTTATGTGAACATGGTCAAAGCTGGCGAAGAATCCGGCCGGCTCGACCAAACATTCTCTTTCCTCGCCGACTATTCCGAGCGCCAGTACGAAATTACTTCAAAAGTAAAACATGCGCTCGTGTACCCGGCCTTTGTGGTAGTGACCATGATCGGCGTCATGGCGCTCATGCTTACGTTTGTCATTCCCCAAATGGCGCCGATTCTCGAAGATTCCGGCCAGGAATTGCCGATCTACACTCGGGCGGTTATTGGCCTCAGTCATTTCACCACTGACTATGGGCTCATTACGCTCGCCATTGTCATCATCGGCGGTTTGCTCATCGGCAAATATGCGAAAGGCTCCGGCAAGCAGTCTTTTGACCAGTTCAAACTCGATATTCCGTTTTTGGGCGATTTGTACAAAAAGCTCTACCTTTCCCGCATCGCCGACAACATGAACACCATGATTCTCAGCGGTATTTCCATGATCCGCGCTTTGGAAACGACGGCAAACATTGTCGGCAGCGAAGTCTACAAAGGCATTTTGATGGACTCGCTCCAGCAAGTGAAGGCCGGTCGGCCGCTTTCGGGCGCCCTCTCACAATACCGAGAAATTCCGAGCATCATGGTTCAGATGATCAAGGTCGGTGAAGAAACCGGCGAGCTCGGCAATATTTTGAAAACTCTTTCCAAGTTTTATCAGAAAGAAGTCGTCGCAGCCGTCGACACTGTGGTGTCTTTGATCGAGCCAGCTATGATTGTTTTGCTCGGTTTGGGTGTCGGTTCGCTTTTGGCCGCCGTTCTGTTGCCAATCTACAACCTCGCCTCCGCGATCTAATCCACAGCTTCGGAATTATTCCTTGCGAAGGCATTTTTAGTTTTCTATAATTAGTCCACGATCGAGTGCCGTCGAACCAAAGCGCACTTTATTATTAAAGTTAATATTGTTTTATAAAAATTACAGTCATATGAAGAATCTAAAAAAAGGTTTTACACTGATCGAACTCTTGGTTGTCATCGCAATCATCGGTATTTTGGCTTCGGTGGTGCTCGCGTCTCTTAACACTGCTCGAGGAAAGGGTGCAGATGCAGCTATTAAGGCTAACTTGAGCGGCATCCGAGCACAGGCAGAGCTTTACTACGATTCGAACAGCTCAACTTATGGCGCAGCGGGAAATTGTAGCGTCACAAACACCGGTACTGTTACAGCCGTTTCAGGTGCATGTGCTGGTAACATTGCCGCAGATACTTCTCTGATTAATGCTGTAAAGGCAGCAACTTCTGCTTCGGGAGCTACGGGTTACGTTAATATCGCAGCGAATGGTGCAGCCTGGGCATCGTGGGTTCCATTGAAAACGACTACAACATATGCTCAGTGTGTTGACTCGACTGGTGCTTCAAAAACACTTACAAGTTTGCCAGGCGCTTCAGTTACTGTTTGTCCTTAATCCTTAGTTTTTATTGGATTACAAAAAACCGGCCAAAGCCGGTTTTTTGTTAGGTTGTTGTTTTCTGTAGTTTACATTTTGTTATACTAAGTTTCAGTATTAACATGAAAAGTAAAAAAGGTTTTACGTTGATAGAACTGCTGGTCGTGATCTCAATCATCGGTCTTTTAACTGCGCTTGCATTAGCATCTCTTAATTCAGCCAGAAATCGAGCCAAAGACGCATCGGCCAAAGCAAGTATTACCTCAATTCAGCATGCCGCCTCGTTTTATGCAGAAACAACAGGGGGAAGTTATGCCAAGCTTTGTGCAGATGATACTCAAACGCTTTTGTTGCTCGATGCAGCAACTGCAATAATGAACCATCTTGCAGAATGTCAGGAGGATGAAAGCTTCCCAAACAACGACTGGGCAGCGGAAATTCTTTTGCTCGACAACACCTACTGGTGTACAGACAGCACAGGCTTTTCTGGTCGGGCGTACAGTACGCTTTCTGTGAGTGGAGCGGTCTGTGATACAACACCGTAGTAGTTGTCCTAATTCTTTTGTTCCTTTCTTTAAACAAAAGCCATCGTTATACTTGGATATATAGTAGATAATTAATTGCAATGTCCATAAAAAACAATCGAGGTTTTACACTGATCGAACTCCTGGTTGTCATCGCAATCATTGGTATTTTAGCCTCAGTAGTACTCGCATCATTGAACACAGCTCGAGCAAAGGGTGCGGATGCTGCGATCAAGGCAAATCTTGCTGGTATGCGTGCAGAAGCCGAACTTTACTACGACAATAGCGGAAGCTACGGAACAGTAGCTGCGAATTGTGTCGTTTCCACCTCTGCTTCAATGACAGGAACCGGGTGTGGTAGTACAAATATCACATCTGATAATAATCTAATGAACGCATTGTACGCAGCAACATCTGCCTCAGGAAATACTGGATTGATTAACGTAGGTGTAAGTCCGGCCGCATGGGCAGCAGCTGTCCCATTAAAGACTAACAATGCGCTATATCAATGTGTTGATGCAAGTGGTACATCAAAAGTTGTAACCACAGCCCTCAGTACAAATACTGTTTGTCCTGCCTCTTAGAATATTTATGTGTAAAATTGTATATGTCTAAAAATAGTAATAAAGGCTTCACACTGATTGAGCTTCTCGTCGTTATTGCGATTATTGGCCTGTTGGCTTCGGTCGCCCTTGCTTCGCTCAATCAAGCCCGGGCAAAAGCTGCTGATGCGGCGGTCAAGCAAAACCTGGTTCAAATTCGAAGTCAGGCGGAGCTTGTGTTTTCAAATACTGACAGCTATGCAACGTTGTTCGCTCCAGGTTCTCAAGGACTGGCCATATACAATGCCGCTCTTGCTCAAGGTTTTGGCGGTTCGAACCCTGGCTTTTATGAAATCTGTTCGGATACGAACCCAATACGTTGGCAGGCTTGGGTGCGACTCAAGGGTTCGGCCGGTACGACGATTTGGTATGTCGATGGTTCCGGAAAATCTGAGATGCAGAACTTGTCCCTTGGTTTACCCCTTTCAAGTTGTGTCCTCATAATCGATCCGTAAATTAATTTGTAATGTATTTTCTAATTTCTTTTTACATTTTTATTTTTGGCACGCTGATCGGAAGTTTTTTGAACGTCGTCATTCTTCGCTACAATACCGGCAAAAAAATTCTTGGCATACAAGAGCGCTCGATGTGTTTTTCTTGCAGTAAAAAGCTTGAATGGTACGAACTTGTGCCGGTGTTGAGTTTTGTGTTTTTGCGAGCAAAATGTGCGGGCTGCAAAAGCCGGATTTCTTGGCAGTATCCGTTGGTCGAGCTCGCCATGGGACTCCTCACCCTCGGAATTTTTTATAAAAATTTTCACAGCGTGTTTGCCAGCCGCGACCTTGGCTGGATTACCGTGAATGTTGGTTTTATCGAAAGTCTTGCGGTGCTGACGCTTTTGGAAATGACCATATGGGCGATTTTGCTTGTGATAACAGCCTACGACCTTCGCCATAAAATTATTCCTGACGGTCTTGCGTTTGCATTCGCTGCTCTGGCTTTTGTGATTGCGATTTTGGATGGCAGGCTTTCAAATTCGCTCATTGCCGGTGCTTTGTTTTTTGCATTTTTTGCTTCACTGTGGCTCGTGTCGGGTGGGCGGTGGCTTGGTTTTGGCGATGCGAAGCTCGTGGTGGGTGTCGGTTTTCTGTTGGGGATTACCAACGGCTTGTCGGCGCTTACATTGGCATTTTGGATCGGTGCAGCAGTTGGTATTTTTTTAATTCTTGTCGGTCGGATTGCGAC
>JBBSOY010000015.1:0-19841 GCA_038259265.1 Minisyncoccia bacterium | reverse complement strand
CTCTAAAAATCCCACTGCTGTTAGTTCGATATTTGAGAAAGATACCGTTTTTCCTTTGAAACGGAGGTTATTCTTCTCAAACAATTATGTCGAGGAACGTTGTCTGTGTTAGAGAATAAACCATTTAAGTACATCTGTCAAGAATATCCAGTTATTTTTTTAGTTGAACTCGGTATGTTCCCTGTAACTTTCTTGACTCTTTAAGCCAGTCTGCTATCATTGCCCTTACGCAAAGTTTCGCGCGCCCTCATTGCTTTACCAGCGATTCGGGCCTGCCTTCGAGGAGTGGGGCAGGTTTTTTGTTTAAAAGACCGACCCATTCGCAGAAGCCAGACTCACGTTCGCAAAGCAACAAATAGAATCAAAAATTTACATGACCCGATCGACAAAAAAAGGACCATACGTCTACGAAAAATTACTTCTCAAAATCGCCGGAAAGAAAACGAGCGAAGCAGGAGTCATTAAGACTTGGGCACGAGACAGCCAAATCGCTCCTGAAATGGTTGGTTTTACTTTTGGCGTTCACAACGGCCGCGATTTCGTGCCGGTGCTCGTCACCGAAGACATGGTTGGTCACCGACTCGGCGAGTTCTCTTTGACACGCAAATTCATCCGACACGGAGGAAAGATGCAGAAAGAGATGGAAACAAAGGCTAAAGAGTCTGAAATCGCTGCTGCTCAGTCTGCAAAAGCGGCAGGCGACGCTAAAGCCGGAGCTAAAAAATAATTTTCATACAATTTACGCATAATTAACCAATATGGAATCAGCAAGCGCACAACTTAATACATACCGTCAGTCGCCACGAAAAGTGCGATTGCTCGCTGATCTCGTTCGAGGCAAAAAGGTGCCGGTTGCTATTTCCGCTCTTCAGTTTGCAAACAAACGTGCTGCCGACCCCATCGTAAAACTTATTCAGTCTGCGGTTGCCAATGCAAAAAACAAAGGTATGGATACCGACGCCCTTGTCGTTAGTGGTATTACTGTCAATGCTGGCCAGGTTTTGATGCGTCGATTGCCGATGTCTCGAGGACGAGCCTTCAACAAACGAAAGCGCACGAGTCACATTTCGGTGACCGTTGGTGCTCCTGCTGCTGACAAAACAAAGAAAACAGCAACAGTCGGCCCAAAAAAAGCAAAATCAGCTAAAACGACTACAAAATAAATATATGTCACATCGAGTTCACCCATATGCCCATAGACTTGGAATCATTCGCGACTGGAAGTCACGATGGTTTTCTCCTAAAAATTCATACAAGGTGAATCTTCGAAGCGACATTTTAACCCGAGCTTTTTTGGTTGAACGTTTCCGTGGCATGTATGTGAGCAGTGTAGAAATCGAGCGAGGTCAGAAAACCACTCGCATCATCATCGAAACCTCTCGTCCAGGCGTCATCATTGGCCGTTCAGGTGAAGGTTCCGCAAAGCTCCAGAGCGACTTGCTCAAAAATGCCGCAAAACTTGGCCTTAACCCAAAAGAGGAAATTAAAATCGACATCAAAGAAGTCCGCTATCCTGAAACCAATTCCCACATCGTCGCTCAGATGATTGCCGAAGGTTTGGAAAAGCGTTTGCCATTCCGCCGCGTTATAAAATCCACTCTCGAAAAGATCATTGCAAACAAAGGCGTGCTTGGTGCAAAAATCGAGCTCTCTGGCCGTCTCGGCGGCGCCGAAATGTCTCGTGTTGAAAAGCTTCGAAAGGGTCGGGTCCCACTTCAGACTCTTCGCGCAGACGTCGATTTCAGCCGCTACGAAGCTCGCATGACCTACGGTCAGATCGGCATCAAAGTCTGGATCTACAAGGGCGATATTTTCGACAAAGATAAGCAGTTGCAACAGCAAAAAACGAACGCATAATGCGACTATAGTTTCAATAATATATAAATATATGGTTTCCCTCATTCCAAAAAAAGTTAAATATCGAAAGTGGCACACATTTCGAAAGAATCCAAACAAGGTCGGCGCAACGACCCGTGGTTCAACCATCGCTTTTGGTTCATATGGTCTCAAAGCCGTCACTCCGGCCCGTATCCGTTCAAACCAGACCGACGCGGCTCGAAAAGTTTTGGCCCGAGAGCTCGGCAAACACGGCCGTGTCTGGATCCGTATTTTCCCCGACATGCCTTTTACCCAAAAACCAGCCGAAGTGAAGCTTGGAAAGGGTAAGGGCGACCCGCAGGGTTACCAAGTGCCTGTCCGCGGCGGCCGAGTCCTTTTCGAGGTAGACGGTGTCACCGAAGCAATCGCTCGTGAATCAATACGAAAAGCGGGCACAAAATTGCCCCTCAAGACAAAATTCGTCTCCCGAAACGGCTAATACGCACCAGTTGCAAAATGCCCAAAACTGGGATATAACTGTACTTCAATGAAAAAAGCAGACTTCAAAAATAAAGATAAGGCTACTCTCAGCGGTTTGGTCGTGGAAAAGCGCGAAGCGATCCGAAACTTTCGTTTTGGCACCGCGGGCAGCAAAAACCGCAACGTCCGCGAGAGCCGAACGCTCAAACGAGACATTGCGCGAATCATGACCCAAATGACCGCTATGAAAAAGTCCGCCACCGCCACCGCCACCGCTACGAAATCATCATAAATAAAATGGAAAAGAATCACGCACAACCAGAAAAGACAACCTCGAAGAAGCAACTTCATGGTGTTGTCGTATCCGACAAAATGAAGGATACCGTTGTTGTGTCTGTAAAACGTTTCTATAAACATCCAAAATACAAAAAGTTTATTTCTCGAAGCAAAAAGTTTATGGCACACAACCCCGGCAACACCGTAAAAATAGGGGATGAAGTAACGATCGAAGAAACGGCTCCAATTTCAAAACACAAACATTTCAAGGTTTTGAACGCCGCTTCTTCTGGTGTTGCTTCTGTTGCCGCTCCCAAAGTAAGCGCAAAAAACTAACATGATACAGCCTCGCTCAATTATCGCTATCGCAGACAACTCCGGCGCACAGATCGGCCGAGTTTTCAAAGTACTCGGCGGCTCAAAAAAGCGCTACGCTCGCATCGGTGACATTGTGGTTCTTTCTGTGCAAAAAGCACAGCCCCGAAAGACGGTCAAAAAGAAAGACGTTCTTCGTGGAGTTGTCGTTCGTCAGCGAGCGCCATATCGCCGAGCCGACGGTTCGTATGTTCGCTTCGATGAAAACGCCGTTGTTATTATCGACAAGGCAACAAAAGAGCCGATCGCCGGACGTATCTTCGGCCCGATTCCTCGAGAAATCGGCGAGCTCGGTTTTCAGACGATCATCTCTCGTGCCCCCGAAGTCGTATAAAGACATCGCTTCGTTTTCAACGAAGCAACGAATATAAAATTTCTCACATGAAAATCAAGAAAAACGACAACATCATACTCATTTCTGGAAAGGACCGCGGCAAGACCGGCAAGGTAGCCCAGGCTTTTCCGCGCAAAAATTTGATTCTTGTTGAAGGTGTCAATATTGTGAAAGCTCATGAGCGGTCGCGAAAGCAGGGCGGTAAGGGCCAGATCGTCGAACGCGCCATGCCGTTTGCGGTTTCAAATGCGATGCTTGTTGACCCAAAAAGCGGCAAAGCAACCCGCGTTGGAAGCCGAAAGGATGGCGACAAAAAAGTCCGCTTTGCTAAAAAGAGCGGTGAAGTCTTTTAATTTTCCCTACATACATTTACACATATGATTTCCGTACAAGAAAAAAACAAAACAGCGTTTGTCCAAATGAAAGAAAAGTTTGGCTATACAAACGTCATGCAGAGCCCAAAGCTTTTGAAGGTGGTAGTTTCCGCGGGTACGGGCTCTTTTAAAGATAAAAAGAAACTCGACATCGTCGCCGACCGACTCAACAAAATCACCGGACAAAAGCCAGTTAAAAAGGGCGCCAAAATTTCGATCGCTGCGTTCAAGGTTCGCCAGGGCGACCCAGTCGGTTTCCAGGTTACTCTCAATGGTGCTCGAATGATCGATTTTGTCGATCGTCTCGTCAACATTGCTTTGCCTCGAACCAAAGACTTCCGCGGTATTTCTGCGTCCGGTATCGACTCGATGGGCAACTACACGCTCGGTATTCGCGAACACATTATTTTCCCCGAGACCGCCGACGAAGATTTGAAGGACATTTTCGGCTTCGCTATTACCTTTGTAACGACCGCGAAGAGTCGCGAAGAAGCACGAGCTTTCTTTGACCATATTGGTTTTCCGTTCAGCACGCTCAAAAAAGAAGAACTCAATCCTCAAAAATCTAAAAAAGACAAAGAAAAAACCAAAGAGAAGAAGGCAAAATAAGGTTTGTTCAAATTTACAAAAACAGCACGAATAGTGTTGTTTTTGTTACCTTTGACAAGATAATATTATCATGATAATTTAAATTGGAAAGTTGCTCATGTTGGGCAATTGCAGAGTTCTTTTTGGAAAAGAAAGGATACTATATGTCAGAAATCGCAGTACCTTCGAAGAGTCGAGGGCAAAAACTCCGTGGTGGCGTCGTTCTCAGGACGAGACGTCGCAGCCGCACACCGGGCTCAGGTCAGATGATCAGAGTAAAACAGGCGCCAATCAAGATTCGGGGGCCGAAGATTTTCAATCCGCTTGATGCATTCAGGCTGACGAAAGTCATTCCGCTTACCATTCCGGCGTCATACTGTCAGGCACGGTGTCTTGAGAAATTCATCAGGAACAGCAGAATTCCTTCGGATGCTCACTATGGATGGGGAAGAGATGAGGACTGGCTTTCGGCCACGCATCCGCTCATTCCAGGGGAAAGGTTCAATGTCGAACTCTTCATCAGCACTCAGTCTGTCCAGGGGGAGATGTTCCACGATCTCATCGCTTCCCGTGGGGGAAAAGAGGTTGGCGTTCAGGGGCTCAGTAGGTTGTACGTTAGGCGTCAATCGTTGCCGAAGGACGTGTGGATCATGTCCTATGATCCGAAAGGGACTCGGGACGTGACCATTTCGGGTCGGTACATGCCATTTTTTCGTTTCAATTCCACAAGGGGCGATTTCACTTTTTCTAGGGGCGCGCAGGATGTAACGTGGGAAGCAGGCATTTGTGTGGCCTGCTTCTGTCCGGTCAGTGTTTCACCGGTGGAACACCACATGAAGAAGAAGGGGGTTCTTTCAGACTGATTCTGACGTTGAATTCACTTTCACACAACGATCACCAACCTCCGCGTTTGTTTGCGGAGGTTTTTTTATACTGCAAGATCTCGAAAAGTCTTTATTTGACAGTATTTTTGGTTCTGCTACTATGGAGCCCAAGCTTTTCACAGGCTTTTTGTTTGAAACGGTGGTTCGTCTCCTGGTTCACGCTAGGGTTCACGAGTCAAAAACAGCCGTAAGGCTGTGTTTCGTTTCTTACGCACATATATGGCAAAAACATCAGTCATCGCCCGAGCGCAAAAAACACCAAAATTCCCGACGCGAGTCGTTCGTCGTTGTTTTAAATGCGGACGAAAGCGAGGCTATATGCGAGAGTTCGATATTTGCCGAGTATGCTTCCGCGAACTTGCCAACGAAGGCATGATCCCTGGTGTTAAAAAGTCATCGTGGTAATTTCCATCATCTCAATTCATCAATTCACATGGACCCTGTAGCAAATCTCATCGTTAAAATAAAAAATGCTGGCATTGTCGGTCATCAGACCGTTTCTGTTCCGCACACCAAATTAAACTTGGCGATTTTAACCAAGCTCGCGCAAAAAGGCTATGTAAAGTCTCATGAAGTAAAAGGCAAGGGAATCGAGCGAACAATCGAAGTCGAGCTCGCCTACGATGGCGACAAGCCGAAGATCGAAGAGTTTCAACGTGTCTCAAAACTTTCTCGCCGAGTATACGAAAAATCTACCAACCTTCGTTCAGTTCGCCGTGGCTATGGTTTGTCGATCATCTCAACTCCGAAAGGAATTTTGACCGACGCTGAAGCCCGAAAAGAACATGTCGGTGGCGAAGTGCTTTTCAAAATCTGGTAATACATACTACAGTAACGATACTTATCATACGCATATGTCACGAATCGGAAAAAAACCAATTGAATTAGGAGACAAAACCACCGCTGAACTCAAAGGTGAGGTTTTTACCGTGACTGGCCCAAACGGATCTCTTTCAAAAAATTTCCGCCGCGATATTAAAATCACTATTCAGGACAAGACCATTACTCTCGAGCCAGTTCGAAACAGTCTCGAACTCAACGCGCTCTGGGGTACCTATGCATCACATATCGGCAACATGGTGCAGGGCGTCAACACTCCTTATGGCGAGCGTTTGGTCATCGAAGGCATTGGCTACAAAGCCGAAGTCAAAGGCGACACGCTTTTGATGAACCTCGGTTTTTCTCATCAGGTGCCTGTTGAAATCCCAAAGGGCCTCAAGGTCGTAATGGAAAAAAACATCATCGTCATTTCTGGCATCGACAAAGAACAGGTCGGTCAGTTTACCGCCTATGTTCGTTCGCTCAAAAAACCTGAACCGTACAAAGGCAAGGGAATTATGTACGAAGGCGAAAAGATTCGTCGAAAGCAGGGCAAGAAAACTGTCTAATTTTCGAATTAGCAAAACGTATATTTATGAACAACTCACAATACAAAACCGCACAAAGACTCCGACGCCGAATGCGCATTCGTGCCAAGGTTTCTGGTACCACAGAACGCCCTCGTCTTTCTGTGTTTAAGTCGAATAAATTCATCTACGCTCAGATTATCGACGACACCACAGGCACGACGCTTGCTGCCGTTTCGACCGAAGAGTCAAAAGGCAAGCCGCTTGCTGCCGCCAAAGAAATCGGCATGATGATCGCAAAAAAGGCCATTGAAAAGAAGGTTGAAAAAGTCGTATTCGACCGCGGTGGCTACATTTATACCGGAAAAATCCGAGCGGTCGCCGAAGGTGCGCGCGAAGGCGGACTTACATTTTAAATATGGAACCTGAAATCAAAAATACGAATATGGAAACTACACCCGCACCAACTGCTGCTCCAGCCACAGACCCACGAGCCGGAGATCGCCGCACCCCCCGTGATTTCAAAAAGAACACTCGCCGCCCTGCGCGCCGCGAAAGCCGTGTGAAGCCAGAGTTCGACCAAAAGATCATCGACATTCGTCGCGTGGCTCGTGTTGTTACCGGAGGTCGCCGATTCAGTTTTAGCGTTGCAGTCGTTGCTGGCAACAGAAAGGGTATGGTTGGTGTTGGTTTGGGTAAAGCCGGAGACACTTCGCTTGCAATCGAAAAAGCTTTCAGTGCTGCTCGAAAAAATATGATCACGGCAAACCTTACGAGCACCATGTCTATTCCGCATGAAGTGAATGCAAAGTTTTCTTCTACTCAGATCACTATCATGCCGGCGCCCGACCGCGGTGTCGTTGCTGGTTCATCAGTGCGTGTTGTCCTCGAACTCGCTGGTGTCAAAGACGTCGGTGGCAAGGTTCGTTCGGGCAGCAAAAACAAACTCAATATTGCCAAAGCAACAATTGAAGCCCTTTCAAAGCTTTCAAAACCCAAAGAACGAAAGTCAAAAACTCCCGCTCTTGCCGGCGTTGCTGAAGCAGTAACAATGTAAATCCTGTAATACAATGCTTAATTCAATCAAACCAAAAACACCGCAGAAAAAAGCCCGATACGTTGGTCGTGGGGGAACACGTGGCAAAACTTCTGGTCGAGGTACCAAGGGGCAGAAGGCTCGTGCCGGTGCAAAGTTTCGTCCGGAAATCCGAGATTTCATTAAACGCATTCCCAAACTCCGCGGCCGTGGCAAAAACAGCAATAAAGGTTTTGCTGTTGCTGCAAAGGTTGTCAATCTTTCTGATATCGAAGCGGTATTTAAAGCAGGCGACACAATCAACCCAAAGGCCCTCGCTTTGGCTGGTCTTGTTCGACGTTCTGGCGGAGAGCTTCCTCGTGTTAAAATATTAGGCACCGGCGAATTTTCAAAGAAACTCACTTTCGAAGATTGCATGGTTTCGGAATCAGCAAAAGAAAAAATCACAACTGCGGGCGGTACTATTAAATAGTCACTCCATGAACACTGTTTTTACAAAACTTGGCTTGGTTCTTCGGGACTCAAGCATCAGAAAACGAATTCTCTTTACCTTGGGCGCACTTGCGGTTTTTCGTGTTCTCGCTGCAATCCCAATTCCAGGCGTTGATACTTCACGTCTCCAGGCTTTTCTTTCGACCAACGATTTTCTCGGTCTCTTGAACGTCTTTTCAGGTGGCGGCTTGTCGACCCTTTCTATCATCATGCTTGGTGTTGGTCCATACATCACGGCGTCGATCATCATGCAGCTCATGACCATCATGTCGCCAAAGCTCAAGGCTTTGTACCAGGAAGAAGGCGAGATTGGTCGCCGAAAGTTTGCGCAGTTTTCACGAATGCTTACTGTGCCGTTGGCCATGCTGCAGGGCTACAGTTTTTTGGCCTTGCTTCATAACCAGGGTGTTATCGGCGACCTCGGTACCTTTGGCTACCTTTTAAATATTCTCATTATCACCGCGGGCTCGCTGCTTATCATGTGGATCGGCGAACTCATTAGTGAATTCGGTATTGGTAACGGTGTGTCGATCATTATTTTCGGCGGTATCGTCGCGCGCTTGCCAGTGGCGATCAGCCAGTTTTTGATCACCTACGATCCGTCCCAGATTCCGGTTTACATTGCTATTCTCGTGGCGGCTCTTTTGGTCATTCTTGGGGTGGTGGTTATCACCGAAGCTGAGCGCCCGATTCCTATTACCTATGCCAAACGCGTTCGTGGCATGAAGGTCTACGGTGGTGTTTCCACGTACTTGCCACTTCGTTTGAACCAGGCGGGTGTCATTCCGATCATCTTCGCCCTCTCGATCTTGCTTTTTCCCCAGATGATTTTTCAGTTTCTCGTGAACGTCAATATTTCTGCGGTTAAAACTGTGGCGTCGGCTGTTCTCGGTTTTCTTGCGAATCCTTGGTACTACTCAATTTTCTACTTCATTTTGGTTTTTGTCTTCACGTACTTTTACACTGCCGTTACATTCGATCCAAACATGATCGCCGAGAATTTGCAGAAAGGTGGCGCCTTCATTCCTGGTGTTCGTCCGGGCCAGTCCACATCTCAGTACGTTGCCCGAATCCTTACTCGTTTGACCCTCGTGGGTGCATCGTTCCTCGGTGTCATCGCAGTGTTGCCGCTCATTATCCGTGCTATCACCGGCATTACGACATTTGCAATCGGCGGTACGGCGCTCCTCATCGTGGTTTCTGTGGTTATCGACATCATCAAAAAAGTCGACGCTCAGGTTTCGATTCGGGAATATTAGAGGTAGGGTGTTTGATACATCATTGGAAGCAGGCTGTTGGAGCCCGAGCAGCTACCGTCTTGTGAAAAAACACATTGCTCGGGCGAGATGGAGCAAAAAATTCCTGGAAAGGAATTTTTATGCGTACTGCTGAAAATGATGTATCAAACACCCAGATCGCATAGTATAATTGCAGCATGAAACCTCAAACGATAATTTTCATCGGGCGATCTGGCTGTGGAAAGGGGACGCAGGCGAAGCTTGTGGAAGAGCACATTCAAAAGAACGATACGGAAAAACGCGAAATATATTACCTCGAAACTGGCGCGGGATTTCGCGAATTTTTGAAAGGGGACAGTCATACGAGCAAACTTTCCAAAGAAATATATTTGCGAAGCGACCGCCTGCCCGACTACCTCGCAACCTGGATGTGGTCGCATCAGTTGGTCGAAAAAACGACTGGTGAAGAACATCTGTTGGTGGACGGCACACCCCGTTCGCTCCTTGAGGCGATGGTGTTAAACAGCGCTCTCGGATTCTATAAACGTCCGGCCAATGTTGTTCATATAGACGTGAGTCGACAGACTGCTCTGGATCGTCTATTGTCTCGCGGGCGAAGTGACGATGACACAGTTCAAATCAACAAAAGACTGGATTGGTACGACAAAGATGTTGCTCCAGGGGTCGAATATTTTCGAGCGTGGGCAGAACAAAATCCTGCCGCGTGTACGTTTATAGAAGTCAGTGGCGAGCAGGATACAGAAAAAGTTCACGCAGACATTGTTGCGGGTGTGAAGATGTATTAAGATTGCGGCCGCAGGAATTGTTTCGATGATCACCTACAAAACAGAAAAAGAAATAGAAATTTTGCATGAAGGCGGGCGGCGATTGTCGGCTATTTTGCATGAGCTTGCATCGCGCGCAAAGCCGGGCGTTTTGACAACTGAGCTCGATCGGATCGGCCGGGAACTCGCTGAACAAAACGGCGACAAGCCAGCTTTTCTCGGCTATCGGCCGAAAGGTGTAAAAAAACCATATCCGGCTAGTGTGTGCATTTCAATAAACGATGAAGTCGTGCACGGCATTCCGTCGCACGAGAAAATTTTAAAAAATGGCGATGTGGTAGCCATCGACATGGGGCTCATTCATGGCCGACTCATCACCGACTCTGCGATTACGGTTGTTGTTGGAAAAGGGGACAAAGCGGCCTACAAACTCATAGACGCTACAAAAGGCGCGCTCGAAGCAGGGATCAAAGCCATCCGGCCGGGCGGCACTGTGGGCGATATCGGCTATGCCATTCAAAAGTACGTAGAACCCTTTGGTTTTGGGCAGGCGGAGGGTCTTGCGGGGCACGGAGTGGGTTATAAGGTCCATGAGGACCCATATGTGCCAAATGACGGCAAACGGGGCGAGGGCGACCTTTTGAAGCCTGGAATGGTCATTGCCATTGAACCAATGCTGAACGAAGGCACCGGCAAAGTGACCTTCGACCGCGACGGTTACACGGTGCGCACGAAAGACGGCAAACGCAGCGCCCATTTTGAACATACGGTCGCAATCACAAAAGGGGGATATCTCGTGTTGACGCAGTAAACGACAGGTGTAGTGTTATATACAGATCGTCGTTTTGTTTTCCTTGACCTTCCAACGATACTGTAACCGGTATCTCTCCTCTCTCCGGCGGGGTCCTGTCTTTTGATGGGACCCTGCTTTTTTTATTCTAACGATTTTGTTTATAATTTTAATTCTAGTATCTTTGGTACATAAATTATGGAAACAATACAAGATTACGAGGCTTACTTTAAAAGTGATGAAGTTCAAAAATATGCATTAGTTATATGCGATCTTGCCAGAGAATGTTGGGAAAGAGGGTTGAGTGATTCAACGGGTTTTAGTATCAGTCAGATCATACCGAATACTAATATTGTTATTGTTGATAAATCAGGGACTGGATTTAGAAGGAATAAAATTACACCCGATGATTTGTTACTAATTGACACCGATGGTCGCCTACTTTTCCAGCCAAACAAAATTAATCCAAGATCAGCTCCAGTCAATGTTGCAATTCATCTTGAAGGATATAAAAAATCTGATGCAAAAGCATGTATTCACTGGCATGATCCTTTCACAAACGCCTTTGCGTGTTATGGCAAAACTATCCATCCATTAACCCTGCAGTCAAAGCTAATAGGCGATGTCCCATGCATTTTGGTTGATGATAGAAAAAAGAAAAAGGAAAAAATTGATGAGAAAATTGAAGTTGATGTTCCTGACGGTTTGCATTGCCGGCCAGATGTCTATTATGTTATGAAAGAAGTGGGCTTGAAAGTTGCAAGTGTTTTATCAGAAAGAAATAAAGAGTTTCAGAGACATGGGGTGGTCATTACTCACTATGAACATGGTTTGTTTGCCTTCGGCAGACATGTTGAAGAAGCATTTGAAAATGGGTATAGAAGTTTTAGAAACGCTCAAGCAATTGTTTATAGCCAAATGTTGCGAGACTATCCCGATAAAAAATCAAAAAAGAATGCGGGTCCAGGTTCTGAGGGTATGATATCTGGATAATCAAAACATAGTAAATGAATAAAATAATCTTTAAAGGTAAATTATTACCCACAAATATTAGTATTGAAAATGTGCCCTCATCTAGAAAGATAGATCAAAAGCTTGAGAATCTGTGTAATGAAAAATGGAACGGTTTGATGATGGATGCAAAAATGACTGGAAAATCTCTATGGAATAGTGAGACATACCGTCTTGAGATGTGCTTACAAAAAAACGGAATCCTCTTTCTTAAAATGGCTACAATACCATTTTCTATACGCTTAGGCATGAACTCTTTTGTTCATTTGGTCGAAGAGTTGGGGTTAGATTATGCAGCAATGGGAATGTTTACATCTTGTTTTATTAAAACAGCTGATGAAAAGTATATCTTCATTGAGAAATCAGATAAATATGTAACAAATAAAAAGTATGCATTTGTAGGTGGAGTTCTTTCAAAAACTGAAAAAGTTCTTTCTGGCGGTGAGGATTTATTTGGAGAAGTGTTTAAGGAAATGGAAGAAGAGATCGGTGTCGAACAAACAGACGTAGATTCCAATGTTCTGACGCGTGTATACATAACAGAAAATTTTAATGCATGTATTCTTTTTGAGGTCAAATTGAATAAAACTTACTCTGAGATTGTCAAAAAATTTAATTCTAAAAATGATGGAGAGGTGAAGGGTTTGATCCCTGTTGATACTGCTGATTTAAAAACCTTTGGTGAGTCTCTAGATAAAAAAGATCAGTTCAAAATTCAGACGCTGTACTCTATTTTATAGTTATCTTTACTTTTGTAATATCGCGTGGTAAATCTGTTTCAGAATTTGCAAGAAATCCATCGTATTGGAGGTGTTTATGAAAGCCGTTTTACTTGCTGGTGGTCAAGGGTCTCGATTCGGAGAAATTACACGCACTACACCTAAGCCGCTGATTAAGGTTGGAGGAAAAGAACTGATACGCCACACTCTCGACGCTCTGCCTGGCAACATTAAGGAGTGCATAATAGTTCTCGGACATCTTGGAGAGCAAATTGAGCGTAAAATTGGACGTGAATATAATGGTCTTAAAATATCTTATGTCACTCAAGAAAAAACAGGCACTGGTGGCGCTCTTCTTGCATCAAAAAAATCTCTCGTTGATGGAGAAATGTTCCTGACGGTTGGCTGCGATGATATTTTTGGTAAGCAAGAGTTGAATAAACTTTTAAAACCAAGACCAACATATGGGGTTTTCTTTGGGAAAGGAGGTAACGCTTCAAAGACCCAGATTCGTCAGGACAAGGGGGTTTTTAGGGGGTTCCAACCCAAGGAAGACTCTGGTCAACCACATTTCTTCGGTGTAGGAGCCTATGTCCTACCGTGGCAGATTTTTAGAGAAGACTTCTTTGTGGCTGCCAATGGTGAACTCTCGCTTCCACATACGATTGCACATGCAGCTTTTGAAACTGAAGTTGTTCAAATCAATCATTGGTTGCCGGTAAATAATCTCCAAGAAAAGGAGGTCGCTGAAATTTTGCTCCGTCTCTAACCCCCCCCTGTCTTGGATTGGGTTTTTTTTAAATTTTAAATCAATTGTTGTTATGTTTATATAATTTCATTATACTAAGAGCCTTATTAATACAGAACCATTCACATTTAAATCATGGAAAAAAATTCCGACAAAAATCAGACAAAGCACCCGCGCAAAGAAAGGACTCTCGTTATCATTAAACCTGACGGTGTGCAGCGTTCGCTCATAGGCGAAATCATTGGCCGTTTTGAACGAGTCGGTCTCAAACTCGTGGCGATGAAAATGTTTGTGCCGAAAGCCGAAATGGTTGAGGCTCATTACACCCTCGATCCAAATTGGCGCCGCATCACGGGCGAAAAGCGCATCAAGGCCGCAAAAGAAAAAGGCGAAAAACTGCACACCGAAGATCCGCTCGAGATCACCGCGGCCGTTTTGAAAGTTTTAGTTAAATATATGACGAGCGGCCCTGTCGTGGCTTTTGTGTTGGAAGGAGCGCATGCGGCGCAGATCGTCCGAAAAATCACCGGCGGCACCGAACCGCTTTCAACCGACGTTGGCACAATCCGCGGTGACTACGTTTTGGATTCATATGTTATGGCAGATACCGATGCTCGCGCTGTTCGAAATCTCGTGCATGCCTCGGGAAATGCAGCTGAAGCTGAAATGGAAATCAAGCACTGGTTTGATGTGTCTGAACTCATGAACTACAAAAACATTCAGGAAAAAATCCTCTACGACGTCAACCTCGACGGTATTTTTGAATAGTATTCGGAAAATATAGCTAAAATTTTCCCGGAATCTAAGGTACGCAGAAATCTGGGCGAAATGGGAAAATTGTAATTGAATTTTGGGCCGTTTGTGTCGATCTTGCCAAAAACTCTTGATTCCTTGCGTGCGAGTTCTATAATCAAGGAAGGGTTATCTAAGATATTTTCCGAATAACTATTTTTCAGGGAGTTCACATTGGCGCTTCGTGGTTGAATATGCCTCGGCATGCTCCGAACGATCGCTTGAGGACACCCACCTAGTATTAGACTAGGGAAATATCGAGGATGGCCCCATTGAACCCCTCACCACTTTTGAGCTTTAGTTGTCGAGCCGGCCCCAGCCGTCGCCGAACACTAGAGAACAAGGGCGGTGAGGGGTTTTGTTTTGCAAAAAAACGGCTGCCATTTGCTATGATTAAACTATGAAAAATTCGAGAGCGAATTCAAAAATTTCTTTTTGGGGCGGGGTCGGTATGGTGACTGGTTCGAATTTTATTTTAGATATTGGCGCGAATGGGGAAGGAGGAAAAACTTCTGGCGCAAACGTCCAGCGGCTCATGATCGACTGCGGCCTGTTTCAGGGCGGCGGGGAAATGTATCAGAAAAATAAAGAAATATTTCCATACGATCCGAAAAGTATTCAGGCGCTCATTGTTACGCATGGCCACATGGATCATATTGGTCGCATTCCAAAACTCGTGCACGACGGTTTTGTTGGTCGAATTTTTTCGACGCCTGAAACGAAAGAGATTGCGAGCGTCATGTTCGACGATGCGCTAAAGATCATGACTGAAAATGCCCAGAAGCATGGCGACTCGCCGATGTATGCGCGTGAAGATATTGAAAAGGCACTGACGCTGTGGGAAGGGAAAGCGTATCATGAAAATTTTGAGCCGCTTCAAACTTCGGATACGAACACTAGCTCTGGGTCAAAAGTAACCGCCCGTTTGCTCGATGCTGGGCACATTTTGGGTTCGGCAATGGTTGAGCTGACGAGAAAAGAAACATCTGAGGGGCCGCATAAATCCGATGGTACACAAAGAAAAATAATTTTCTGCGGCGATGTCGGCAATACTCCGGCGTCTATTGTCCGCGACACGGAACCGCTGACCGGCGCGGATTACGTTATTCTCGACAGCACCTATGGCGACCGAACTCATGAACCGTGGGAGGAAGGCACGCGGAAACTCAAAGAAGTGGTGCAGCACACGATCGACACAAAAGGCGTGCTGCTCATCCCTGCGTTTTCGCTCGAACGCACGCACGTCATTTTGTACGAGCTTAACAATATGATCGAAAGTGGAGAATTGCCACAGGTGCCGGTATATCTCGACACGCCGCTTGCGAATCGTCTCATGCCGCTCTACGAAAGATCAACAGAACTTTTTAATGATGAAACGAAAGCGAGGATTGCAAAAGGCGACGACATTTTTAAATTTCCAAAACTCGTCGCGGTTGGCAACGCTCAGGAATCACTCGCAATCGAACGCACGGCAAATCCAAAAATAATTATTGCGGGTTCTGGTATGTCGACCGGCGGCCGTATCCCGCATCATGAAGCTCTCTTTTTGCCAGATCCGAAAGCGACATTGCTCGTTACAGGTTTTCAGTCGGTCGGTACGTTTGGTCGCCAGCTTTTGGACGGCGCAAAAGAGGTCGCTATTGCAAAGCAAAAAATTCCTGTTCGTGCCCATATCGAATCCATTACCGCCTTTTCGGCTCATCGCGACATGGATGGGTTGCTCGATCTTTTGGAAACTTCTGTCACTGATTCCGCTAAGCCTGAAAAAGTTTTTGTTGTGCACGGCGAACCAAAAACCTCACTCTTTTTAATCCAGCGCATTCGCGACTATCTCGGACTTGCCGCCGAAGCACCGGAAAAGGGTAAAGAGTATGAGATTGATTTTTGAGTATATCTTAATCTTTATACGCCTTGTGCAAAAAAAACCGGTCTGACCGGTTTTTTTAAATGAGATTTCCTGCAAGAGGGAAGTGAATTTACTTCACCATCGCCACGATTCTTTTGAAGGATTCGGGACTCTGGTGGGCGATTTCGGAAAGCATTTTGCGGTTGATGTTCATGCCTTTCTTTTTCATGGCGCCGATGAACTTGCTGTAGGTCGAGTCGTTTTCGCGGAGGGCGCTGTTCAAACGAACATTCCAAAGGCGGCGCATGTCGCCTTTTTTGTCTCGGCGATGGGCAAAAGCATACGTACCAGCGTGGGCAATGGCTTCGTAGGCCTGGCGTTCTTTAGAGCTGCGACCGTGTCGGTAGCCTTTGACCTGCTTGAGCACATTTCGTCTGGTTTTGAGGGCGTTAACGCCTTTTTTTACTCGTGTCATATTTTTTAATTATTGATTCGTTGTGAACCTCGTGGCTTATGAATTGATGAGGTAGCGACTTTTGAGGGTGTTGGTCATTTCGTATGGCTGGGTGCGCTTTTTGTTGAGCTGGCTTCGTCGAGAAGCTTTGGCATTGAAATGACCCTTGCCTGGTGTGCGGGACTTAATTTTTCCGTTTCGGGAAACTTTAATTCTTTTTAAAAATGATTTATTGCTTTTCATGTTATTTGGGTGCTTTTTCTATAACGGTCGTCAAACCCTTTGGACTTTTCTTTGGCTCGTCCGCGACACGATAGTCTTCAGAGACGAGTTTGAGGATGCGGCCGAGCCGTTCCTTCAAAAAGTTAAAATCCATGTACTTGGTGCGACCTGGCAAAAAGAGATCGATCTTCACCCGATGTCCTTCGCGAAGCCATTCGGACACCTTTTTGGCTTTGAGATCAAGGTCGTGTTCGCCGGTACCCACTTTCACCTGAACGTTTTTCGTTTCTACGGTGTGGCTACGAGTTTTGGCGACCTTTTGCTTCTTCTTAGCGTCGTACTGGAATTTACCATAATCCATGATTTTTGCAACCGGCGGCAGGGCGTTTGGGGAGATTTCGATCAAATCGAGGCCTAGTTCCTCAGCTTTTTTGAGAGCATCGCTCAGCGAAAGAACGCCGAAATTGTCGCCATTGTCAGCGAGAACACGAAGTTCTGCTGCTCGGATTTGATGATTGATTCTGATTGCTGGGGTAGCCAAAGTAGGTTTTGATGTGTTTTAGTGCTCAAAATATAGCATATTCTGCTGAAATCACAAGTTTTAGGGCTGTATGGGCGCGTTGTTTGAAATGCGAGGAGACTTTAAAAAAATCCGCGAAACGGCATGAGACACATTTCTTGGAGTTTTTGAATAAGCGGCCGTTCAAGCCAGGAGTCGAAGGTGATTTCTGGGGCGCTGTGGAGATCGTCCAGAAAATGTTTTTTGAGGGACTGAATGAATGTTTGGTCGGTGCTGATGATGTTTGCTTCATAATTGTACAAAAAGCTCAGGCTATCCAGATTGAAACTGCCCATGGTGGCCCATTCGTCGTCGATGACAATCGTTTTGGCGTGGAGAAAGCAGGCATCATATTCGAAAATTTTCACACCCGCGCGGAGCATGCCTTCATAATACGAATGCATAGCCAGACCGACAAAAGGTTCGATTGTGTTTTTCGGAACGATCAGGCGAACATCGACGCCGCGACGGACTGCGAGTTTTAATACGCGAGTGAGCCGGGCGTCGGGTACAAAGTACGGAGTGGTGAGGTATGCATACTGGCGAGCACTGCGGAGTGCGTCGATGACATTGAAATATAAAAAGCGTTTTCGAAAATATGGTGAGTTGGTGACAAATTGAAAACCGCGCGCGTACTGCCGGGCTTTTCGGAGCCTCGAAACAATGTGCCTGTTTTCAACCTGTGTCCAGAGGATGTTGAAAGTGGCGAGCATTTCACCGACAATTTCATTGTGGACTTCGACATTGGTGTCGCGCCAGGTAAAAATGTCGTCACGAATGCCAACGCCGCCAGTGAAGCCAATTTTTTGGTCGATCACCAAAATTTTTCGATGGTCACGAAAAAACCAAGAAAAAATATTGTGTATGCGCCACGGGCTGACGGCATTAAAAAAACGCACCTCGATGCCGTCCGCTCGCATCGCAGCCGGCAGATTTGAATTATATAAAAACCATGAACCAACCGCGTCGCACAGCACGCGAACTTTCACGCCGTTTTGGGACTTCTTGCGCAAAATTTCTATAAACCGCAGGCCGATCGTGTCATTTTCAAAAATATATTGTTCAAGGTCGATGGTTTTTGTGGCTTTCTCGCACGCCGCAAGCATAGCTTCGAGCGCGTCTTGGCCTTTGATATAAAATTTCGGCGCTGGCGTGACAAGCAATTCTTTTTCCATTTACTCAATCATATATCAGGGGCGCAAAAAAAGCGCCATGACAGCGCCTTTTTTCGAATATTTTTTTATCCAATTTTTCCGAAACTCGCGTGCACTAGCAGCAGTCGCACCTGTCTTCGACGAGTCTCACCATACCGCCAACACCGAGAAGGATTGGCCAAATGATCCGGACAGCATCGGAGGTGAGGTAGCCCTGGGCTTCGAGCAGAAAACTAATTGCAACAAGAATTGCTAAAATCGGCACGATGCTGTGATGATGGTGTTCGCACACCTGATTATTTTTGGCCATGTGTTTGAAATGTATGGTTAACTTTTTTTAAGCGACCGACGCGGTCTTGTGCATCAATAGTACCATGCATGTAGCACGGGTGTTTCATCTGTCGTTGCAAAAAGGTGAATAGCTAATCGTGTAAAAAGATTTGATGAACGACACACACGTTATCCACACGCACTATTCATGCGCGTCACGCACATTATTCGTGTACGTTATCCGTCGATGAGCTTCGTCCACGGTTCGTAAATAAGTTCAAGAAGTCCGCGCAGTATAAAATATAGTGGAGCGAGCATGGTGGCGAAAATTTTGCTCACGAAGCCATTTTTTCCATGCCGAGATTTTTGATACCAAGCCCAGTCTTTTTCGTCGCTCATGCCGTGGGTGAAATGTAAAAAAAGCATGATCGGTCCCATGATCGGCAGGGTGATGAGGAAGATAAGAGTTTTAAATACGTTCATGCCTCTATTTTACACTGCCACACGCGAATTGCATTGTTTTAAAATGAACAGAACAAAATGCATTAAGAAAATCCTCCAAGAATCACTTCGGCTTTTTTGAGATCGTCGGGGTTGGCGATGGGAATCCAGAGTCGAGCGGGCACGGATTGCATTGGATGCTCGCGGACGAGTTGATTTATGAGATCCGGAAGATACAGTTCGCCGGATGCGACGGGCGACGCACGGTATGTAAAAATTTTGGTATCGAGAAGCATCGAACCCGTGCTTACGAAATTAGATTTCGGCTGCTGCGGCTTTTCAATAATTCCTGTGATCTTTCCGGCCGCGTTTTCAGCGCCATTTTCAGGGACATTTGTTTCCACAACGCCGAATTTTTCCGGAGTCTCGGATTTTGAAACAATAAGCGCGAGGTCGTGCGACAGACATTCCTTGAGACATTCTTTGTCTAAAATATCGTCAGCCATCAACACGAAAAAACGATCTTTGATAAAAGGTTGAGCCAAAAAAAGCGCGCCAGCCGTGCCAGTTCTTTTTTCCTGAAAAACGTATGTGACTTTTCGACCCAAAAAATGTTCGCCGCAATATGCTCTGATCTGCTCGCCCAAATAGCCAATCACAATAATGAGTTCGTCGACTTCGGCGGGCAGGGAAGCGACAATGTGTTCGATGAGCGGCTTGCCCGAAACTTTCACGAGCGGTTTCGGTATGTGGTCGGTCAGTGGCCGCATGCGCGTGCCTTCTCCCGCCGCTAAAATGACGGCTTGGAT
>JBBSOY010000014.1:0-21237 GCA_038259265.1 Minisyncoccia bacterium | reverse complement strand
TGGTTCATTGATTTTCAAATTCACGCGGGCATTGTGCTTCATACCAACCACACGGAGCAAGGTTCGGATGGCTTTGGCAGTGTTGCCTTCGCGACCAATGACTTTGCCCATATCAGCAGGGTTTACGTCAAGAGTAAGAAGGACGCCCATTTCGTCTACCACACGGGTAAGTTTTACGTCGTTCGGATTATCAACCAAGGCTCGGACAACAAATTCCAAAAACTGACTGTCATGTTCATTCGCGTGTTCGCTCATATATAAGAATTAAGTTTAGCGGTTTATAAAGTACGCCTGTATTCAGAATAGTGGAAATGTAACAATACGGCAATAGCGAAGTACACAGGTCAAGACCGCAACACCAATGCACTAAGCATTTATTGTCGCGGTCGTATGAAATTAGAAAATAAAAAATTAGGCAACAGGAGCAGTTTCTGTTTGAGCTTCTGCAGGAGTTGCAGCGGCTTCGATAGGAGCAGCTACCTCAGCAGCTGGTGCGGCACCTTCGGTTTTTGTGGCATCGGCTGCACCTTCAGTACCTTCTTTGGCGATCGGTCGCTTTTTTGGGAGGACATTAACCTTTTTTCCCGGAATCATTTTTCGAGTCACAAAAAGATTGTGAAGAGTGCCGGAAAGCTTGGCGCCATGAGACATCCAGTGTTTGACACGGTCCATTTTTACTTCAGCTTTTTCGGCGCGGCGAGAATCATACGAACCCAAAACCTCGAGCGACTTACCGCTCTTTGGGCCATTTTTTGAGTCGGTCAAAACAACGCGAAACGTCGGTTCGTTCTTTCGGCCTACTCTTTGAAGTCGTATAGAAAGCATGGCGGCTATTGTATCAGGCAGGCAAGAAAGCGTCAAACAACCTGGGGTTTTACGGCGTTTTCTGGTATATTTCTAGAAATGAAACCAGACAATAAGGATACGCGGCCAGAGGCAACAACTCAGGTAACAAATAAAAATGTTCTCAAGGGCAACATCGCCGTGAGCGCTCGCGGTACAGGCTACCTGCGCATTTCCGAAGAAGTGGTTAATAAATTAGACGATATCGAAATCGACAACAGTCTTTTGCGCACAGCGTTGAACGACGATGAAGTCGAAGTCACTCTCCTACCGCGCGTCGCTGGCGAACGCCAGAAAGGCGAAGTCACCCAAGTCATTTCCCGAGCTCGCGAAAGTTTTGTTGGCGTTGTGGAATTAAACGGCGGCGTATTTGTGGTGCCAGACGACCGCCGAGTGTATCGCGATTTTGTTGTGAGGCCTGAAAATTCGATGAACGCCAAAACGGGCGACAAAGTTCATGTGAAGCTTTTGCCTTGGACCGATGCCAAGAAAAATCCCGAAGCAGTTGTGGTGCAGATCATCGGCCGAAAGGGCGAACACAATACCGAAATGGAAGCGATCGTCATTGAAAGCGGTTTTGAAAACGGCTTTTCAAAAGAAGTTCTGGCAGAAGCCGAAGAAGTCGCGACCCGCGAACGAGCTCGAATGGAAGAAGAGACTTCGCTTCGCGCCGACCTTCGCAACATCACGACCTTCACTATCGACCCATTCGACGCCAAGGACTTCGACGACGCCATTTCCGTAAAAAAACTTTCAAAAGAAGATGCGGCAACGGCCGGACTTTCTACATCCGAGCAACTCTACGAAATCGGTGTGCATATTGCCGACGTCTCCCATTATGTCCAACCAGGCGGACCGCTCGATGCCGAAGCCCGCAAGCGTGGCCTTTCTGTGTACCTCGTCGACCGAACGATCCCAATGCTCCCAGAAGTTCTCTCAAACGATTTGTGTAGTTTGAATCCACATGTCGACCGACTTGCCTTCAGCGCCATTTTTACGATGAATGAAAGGGGTGAGATTAGCAAGCGTTGGTTTGGAAAATCAACCATCAATTCCAACCGCCGATTTACGTACGAAGATGCCCAGGAAGTTCTGGATAAAAAATCCGGCGACTTTGTCGAAGAGCTTTTGCTTTTGAACAAAATTGCCTACGAACTTCGCAAAGTAAAGTTTGATGCCGGCGCTATTGATTTTGAAACGACCGAAGTAAAATTTCGCCTCGATGCAAAAGGCGTACCGATCGAAGTCTATAAAAAAGAGCGTCTCGACACTCACAAACTCGTCGAAGACTACATGCTGCTCGCCAATCGCGAAGTTGCTGAGTTTATTTTCCGCAATCACAAAGACAAAAAAGGTTCATCGCTCTACCGTATTCACGATGTGCCGGATCCTCAGAAAATTTCTGACCTTTCGACCTTCTTGAAAGCTCTCGGTTTCGATTTACACAACAAAGACGGCAAGGTGACTTCCAAAGACATTAACAATCTTTTGAAAAAGGCTGACAATTCCCCATCCGAAGATCTCATTAAAACCGCCACCATCCGTTCGATGTCGAAAGCGATTTACTCCACCAAAAATATCGGCCATTTTGGTTTGGCTTTCAAGTTCTACACTCATTTTACTTCGCCGATCCGCCGATATCCCGATCTCATCGTGCACCGCGTGTTGCAGCAGGAATTAAAAGGCACAGCGGTTGATACCGACGAATTTGCCCACCTTGAAAGGATCGCTGCCGAAAGTTCAACCCGCGAAATTTCTGCTGCCGAAGCCGAGCGAGCGTCTATCAAATACAAACAGGTTGAATATATGTCATCGCGCATTGGCCAGGTTTTCGATGGCAAAATTTCTGGTGTTGCCGATTTCGGTATTTTCGTGGAAGAAGCCGTGACCGGCTGCGAAGGCATGGTCCGACTGCGCGATTTGCCAAGCGATTTCTATACCTTGGATAAAAAAACCTATTCTATTGTTGGCGAACGCACCAAAAAGCGCTACTCCTTGGCTGACAAAATAAAATTCAAAGTTGCCTCTGCCGATTTAGAAAAACGGACGCTCGATTATACGTTTGTGTAGAAAAAATTGAGGTTATTTCGCCACCACAACAGCTTCATCAAACTGAATGGAGAGGAGTTTTGAAACACCAGAAAGCATGGTGACGCCATAGAGCACGCCGGCACGGGCCATCGTTTCGCGGTTGTGGGTGATCAAAATAAGCTGCGAATATTTGGCCAAGTTTTCGATCATGTCGCCGTACTTTTTTGAATTGGCTTCGTCCAAGGCCGCGTCGGTTTCATCGAGAATAATAAAAGGCGGCGGCTTAACCTGCGACATGGCAAAAATGAGGGCGATCGACGTGAGGGCGCGTTCGCCACCGGAAAGCATCATCAGGCCTTTCACTTTTTTGCGCGGCAAGTTCACCGAAATGTCGATACCTTCTTCTGCCGCGGAATCTTCCGAGCCGTCAGAGCCGTCGCCTGAGCTCAGTGCAGAATTAGTCGCAAAGTCAGCGGACGACGGCAACAAACCTTCAAGTGCTGCGAGTTCTGGGTCGACGATACGGCGTTTCTTTTCTTTTATTAAAACCAGTTTGGCTTCCCCGCCGCCAAACATCGTAGAAAAATATTCCGTAAATTGTTTGTTGATTTTTTCAAGACCGAGGGCAAACTCAGTGCTGATTTTTACAGCAAAATCTGTAATGAGCACTTTCAAAGATTCAGCAGACTTTTCGAGGTCGTCGAGCTCACGAAGTAAAAAGGCATCTCGCTCAGAAACTTCCTGAAATTCTTTCAGAATATCACCGGCCGAACCCACACCACTTTCTTCAAGTCGGATTTTAATTTTTTCGAGTTCACGGCGGCGTTCATGCTGAGCACTTCGGTCGTTTTGACCTGCTCCCGCATGGCTTTCTCCATTCGAACCCGGGTTATTTTCTTCATCAGTATTTTCCGAAGCAAAATCCAAAACCTCACGACCAATGATCGCCGCTGCCTCGCCCATTTCGCGTTTATAGTCTTCTTCTTCAATTCGCAAAGATTCTTCACGGGCTCGAATAATGCTTCGTTTGGCAATGACATCGTTTTGGGCGGTCATCACTTCAAAAAGTTTTTTCTCGGCGGCGCGGTTGGTGTCTTTTTCGGCATCGATCTCTGTGCGAATGTTTGCGTATTCTTTTGAAAGATTTTCTTCTTCATTTTGAATTGCCAAGAGCTTTGCTTCCAGATCGGTTTTTTTAGCCCGAAGGTCGAGCAAAAGTTTTTCTGAATCGGCTGTTGTTTTTCCCGTCGACGCCTGACGATGTCGCACGACAAAATCTGAAATAAGAGTTCGCACTCGGCCAATAATTGCCCGCAAGGCAGTTGGTTCTGTTTCCTTTTCTGCTTCCGCAATTTTGCTTTCGACCTCTGTCGCAAGCTGTTCAACTTCTTTTATTGAAACGTTGAGCTCGAGGGTTTGAGCCAGCTCGGCTTCTTTTTGACGAATGCGCTCCTCCGCAGCAATTGACCCTTCTGTCCGACCCATATCGCGGAAAATTTCATCTTTTTGATTGCGAACCCGGCGAATAGTTTCTTCAAGCGAAATAATCTGATCACTTTTTTTGTCGTGACTTGATGATTTCTCGAGAATTGCTTTAGCCTCTGTAAGTTCAGTTTCGAGTTCCTTCAAACGGGCGTCGATCGGAGTTTTTTCGGCGATGAGCGTCGCTTTCGCATCATGTACATAGAGATGTTCAAATTTTAAATATTTTTTGTAGAGCGTGGCGAGGGTCGCTTTCATTTCGGCAGCCTTTTCGACTTTTTCAACCTGTTTTTTGAGATATTTAATGTGCGGCAAGATTTCACGTCGTAAAGACTCGACGGACTTTTTATTTTCTTCGGTCTTGGCGAGCTTGCGTTCGCTTTCGTCCATCTTGTATTGATAAATTTTGAGACCAAGCGCGTCTTCGATCATGGCTTTGCGCTCTTTCACATTCGAGTTCAAGATTCGATCAGCTTCGCCTTGAGAAATAATGTGGTGGCCAGATGAGCCAATGTGCGCCGAGGCCAAAAGTTCGAGCACGTCTTTTAAACGGACCCTTGTGCCGTTAATTAAATATTCGTTCACACCGTCGCGGAACACCGCGCGCTCCACGGTGACTTCGTCGAAGTCGAGGTTCAAAAAGCGCCGCGAGTTGTCGAAGGTGATTTTGACTGCCGCTCGGTTGGCTCGCGGCGCGCCGTCGCTCCCGTTCCAGATCATATCCTCACCCTTTTTACCGCGCATCGACTTCAAAGACTGTTCACCCAACACAAAACGAAATGCTTCCGCGGTGTTGGATTTGCCCGAGCCGTTTGGTCCGACAATCGATGTAATCGGTGTGTTAAACGTCAGCTCTGCCTTTTTAGCGAATGATTTGAACCCGGAAATTTCGAGACTCTTTAAATACATACGAGAATAATACCATTTCGAGCTTAAACTACCGAAATTCTCATTCGTCTTGATCTTTTTTTGAAAGAAATTTGGTTGTCTGCTTGTTATTCCTATTGAATTACCAAAACAGCGAGCAGTATAATGAATTCAAATAGACCCCACAAAAACCCATGAACATCGTAGAAAAAATGATCATATCGCTCGAGAGCAAGATGGAAAAGAGATTCGAAACTCTTGAATCCAAATTCGGCTCACTCGAATCTAAATTCGACTCATTCGAAACCACGATGGACAAAAGATTCGATGCTCTAGAGGAAAAATTCGATAGAAGAATCGACGATCTTGCAATTATAACTAAAGAAGGCTTCGACCGAGTTGATGCGCGATTTGAAAAAGTCGACGAACGTTTTGACCGCATTGAAAATATTTCAATCGGCGGACATGCACGCCGCCTCGACAATCTAGAAGATCGAGTCAGGGTTATAGAAACTAAAACAAAAATAAAACGCTGATACTGGAAGTAATCTCAGGCCAACCCTTAGTCCTACTTAATCCCAACCCTTCGCTGCAAGCGCTTTTTTAGCGGCTTCCTGTTCGGCATCTTGTTTAGACTTTCCTTCGCCAGTCGCAATTTGTTTGCTGCCAATAAACACTCCGACCGTGAATTTTTTGTCATGATCCGGACCAGCTTCTTTGACCGTTCGGTACTCGGGCGTTTTTTCTTCAATATCCTGAGCTTTTTCCTGAAAGAGACTTTTCGCATCGATCCATGAACCCTTGGCCAAAATGTCATCAATGAGTGGAGAAATGTGGAGAGAAATAAACTCCTTTGCAACTTCGTAGCCCTGATCCATATACAGCGCCCCGATAACCGCTTCGAGTGTATTGGCTAAAATATATTGTCGGGCACGGCCTGTGTCTTTCGCTTCGCCTTTAGACAAAATTAAGAAATCGTTGACTCCGAGTTTGGTAGCCACCGCCGCGCACGTCGTCGCATTCACGAGCGCTGAGCGATACGAGGTTAAATCGCCTTCGGTTTTATCCGGATATTTTTGGTAGAGATAATCAGTAATGACGAGCTCCAAAACAGCATCGCCTAAAAATTCGAGGCGTTCGTTGTGCCCATTGCCGGCCGCCTCGCGGTTTTCATTTATATATGAACGATGCACAAACGCCTGCCGGAGCAAGCCCTTGTCTTTGAATGTCACGCCCGCATTTTGTTCAAACTGACTAAAATCCATGAGGGGTATAGTACTCGATATCTACGTCTTGAGCAAAATGTTAATAGCCTTCGTGATGATCGGCAGAATGTCATTATAAAAATTGAGGTCGATGATGTCGGCGAGTTTGAACCATTTTGCATCGTCGAGGCCGCCGTTGCCTTCCTCGAGTTGGAGATCTTTAAACTGCGCTTCGGCCAAAAAGTACATGACACGCTTTCGGCGTTTGCCGTGTTCTGGATGATACGCGATGTATTCATTCTCGCCGAGTTTTTCCCGAACTTCGACATCGAGTCCGATTTCTTCTTTGGCCTTGCGGACAGCCCCAGCTGAATCTTCCTCTTCCTTTTCCATGTTGATTTTACCCTTCGCAAGAGTCCAATGACCAAAAACGTCATGTACGAGTGCCAAATAAATATCTTTTTCATGATGAGCAAACACCACGACGCCCACCAACTTTTCAAGCGGGGCTTCGGCATCCGGAATATCTTTTGGTCGTTTATTTTTCGAGGTTTCGTTTTTGCCAGGTTCACCCATTTCTTTGTATACCGCGCCCAACACGCCGTTTACAAATTTGCTCGAAGTGTCGCCGCCGTATGTTTTCGCAAGCTCAATCGCTTCGTTGATCGCCACTTTGGGCGGCACTTCGGTATGATCGGCAAAAATGAGCTCGTACAAGCCGACGCGCAAAATGTTTCGATCGACGATGGAAATTTTTTCAATCGGCCAGTCAGGGGCAGCCTTGGTTATGATCTTGTCGAGGTCGCTGCTTTTTTTCAAAACGGCCTTCAAGAGCTTCTCTGTAAACAAAAAATCTCCCATACCGGGAGCAAACTCTTCTGCATTACGACGAAGAATCTCAAGCGCTTCGCCTTCGCTTTTTTTGTCATTGAAATCAGTCTCAAACAGAGACTGAACTACTATTGATCTGGAAAGGTGCCGGTTTGCCATTATTTTCAAACAACGAACAAATTTTTTGAAATTTTGATCAAAACCATCGAGCCCCGAAACCCTATCCTCGAGCCTCTTTGGCGAGATCGGCTTTTTTCTGAGACTTTTTAGTCTCTTTTTTCAAAGTCGCTTCCATGTCGATGACCTTTCGGCCTTTGTACTGGCCACAGCTTTCGCAGACCATATGCTTTTGCTTTGGAGCTTTGCAGTTTTCACACAGCGTAACACCCTGCGCTTTGAGCGCGTGATGTGACCGGCGGTTACCGGTGTGGCTTCGTGTGCTTCTCATTCGTACAACCATAGATAGATATTATAGCCAAATACAGTTTTTAGGCAAGATAAGGCCTGTTTCATCAAGAAAAAAGCCCGGCGTCTCTGACGCCGGGCACGTGTTCATTGAGTGTTGATCTGTTCCAGTTGTCACCCCTACACAGGCTTTTAATTCTTTGACGAACGCCTTTTCTGAAGTGTGGGTAAACCACCTCCCCCCGAATGCTGACCGTATCTACGCGTCACACGGAATGGTGCATGTTCTACTGGTGCTGGTCCCAAAATGCGTTCAGCTTGATCCACAGCCGCCAAGCATGCAGCATTCGTGAGCATATCCCTAACCTGGTCGGCACACACCCAGAGAGGAGCATATACAATGAGATCAGGTTCACCTAAAGTACATCTGACTTCTGTACAACGTCCAATGACGCCGTCGCACACCTCATCAGTCGACATAAAAAAGGTTGCATTGAAGCCTGGCTCGTCGTGCACATACACAGGTGTTTGCTGCAGAGCCCCAAGCACAAGACCGGTTTCTGACGCAAACGACCGTCGAGCTGTCGCGACCGTATCTTCGTCTGTTTTTAGTTTCACTCCACCAGGGAATCTGAACATTGTCCGAACCCCCATTACGAGCAGGCGGTCGTGCCGATGTTTTTCGATCTCATCCGCCACGGGACCCACATTTACGATCGATGGGATCAGCAAATATTCACGACCTCGACTACCGAGCTTCCAAACCAGCACCATCGCGGACGAAACGGGCATAGCAGCGTTCAACATATGGAACTCCTTTAAAACCCCTAAGGGATTGGTGTATCTGAGCTCAGAAATTGAGCTTTCTATTTTTTATAATACATTTTAATTTATATAATGTCAAATTAGACCTGCATCACATTTTCTATTCAAATTTAAATTCAAAAGTTTTTAATTTCTCATTAAATTTTCTTAAAAAAACTAAACGATGAATATCAGTTGGACCAAATTTTCTCAATGACTTGTGATGTTTGGCTGTGCCATACCCTTTATGAATATGAAAATCGAAGCTGGGATACTTTTTTGAAAGTTGGATCATTTTTCGGTCGCGGGTCACTTTGGCAGCGATCGACGCGAGACCGATGAGGGGTTCGGATTGATCCCCGCGAATAATGGTTTCCTGAAAAATAAACTGCTCTGGCGCCTTGAGGCCACCATCAAGCAATACGAGCGTTTGATGCGGCGGCACGTTCAATTTTTTAAGGCAATTATCCATCGCTTTCTGAATTGCAAAAATAATTCCTCGAGAATCAATGATTTTTGCACTGACCAAAGAAACAGCGTATTCGAGACTTCCCTCTTTTTTGGCCGTTTGGATTTTTTTAAAAATGAATTCGCGCCTTTCTGGCTTGAGTTGCTTAGAATCCCTCGCATCGGACAAAAGCGGATGTTTGAGGCCGGGAGTAAAGTATTGTGCAATAGTAAATACCGCAACTCCAACCGAAACTGGTCCTGCCAAGGGACCGCGACCGGCTTCATCGATTCCCACCACAAAACGAATGCCGTTTTGTTCAGACAATTTTATCCTTTCTTTATTTTTTTTTGAACCTCTCTGTGAAGGGCTTTTTCCTCGAAAATTCGTGTTGCGCATGTGAATTGGTATAATCCTAGCATGTCGACTGAAACTCAAACTCCAAAATTCACCCACCTCCATGTACATAGTCATTACAGCCTGCTCAATGCCCTGCCGCAAATCGACGACCTGGTGAAAGCCGCAAAAAACATCGGACTTGAGTCACTTGCACTTACGGACAACTGCAATCTCTACGGCGCGATCGAGTTTTATAAAGCAGCAAAAAAAGCCGGCATCAAACCAATCCTCGGTATCGATGCATATTTGGCACCCCGAACCAGAACCGACAAAGAACGCGGTATCGACAACCCACGCATGCGGCTTGTGTTGCTCGCTAAAAATGTTGCGGGTTATAAAAATTTGATCAAGCTCGTGACCGACGCGCATCTTGAAGGTTTTTATTACAAACCGCGCATCGACCGCGAACTGATTGAAAAATATCGGGAAGGCATTGTTGCGATTTCACCGGCAATGTACGGCGAAGTTGCCCAGGCGCTCGCCATGAAAGATTTTGACCGCGCCACCGAACTTGTCGGCTTTTATAAAAAGGTGTTCGGCGCGGATTTTTATCTCGAACTCACTCATCATCCAGAAATTGAGAATCATGAAGAAAAAATGGCGGCGGTCGTGACGTTTGCCCGAGAAACCCATACGCCAGTCATGGCAGCCCACGACGTTTTTTATCTCGACAAAAAAGACCGCGCTGCGCGCAACACACTCCTTTCAATTCAAAACGTTGATTTTAGCGAGCGCGGCGGCATCGGCAATTCTGAAGAAGATTTTTCGCTCATCACTCCAGAACAAGCCGAAAAATATTTCAAAAAAATTCCCGAAGCGATCGAGAACACCGCAAAAATTGCAAGCGAATGCAACCTCGAACTCGAGCTCGGCAAATGGCTCTTTCCAAACATCGTGGTCGAAAGCGGACGAAGCCACGACGACGAGCTCCGCTACATGGTTTTTGAGGGCATCAAAAGACGAAAAATCGTCGAGACACCAGAGCTCCTCGAACGTGCCGAATTCGAACTTAAAGTCATTAAAGATAAAGGGTATGCGCCGTACTTTTTGGCGGTGGCCGATCTTTTACACTTTGCTCACAAAAACAACATTCTCACCACCATTCGAGGATCGGTTGCCGGTTCGCTGGTCACCTATCTGGCCGGCATCACAAACGTGAATCCACTCGAATTCAAATTGCCGTTTGAGCGATTTCTGAATCCGTCCCGTCCGTCGGCGCCCGATATTGACATGGATTATGCCGACAACCGCCGCGGCGAAATGATCGCGTATGCGAAACAAAAGTACGGCGCTGACAAAGTGGCCCAGATCGGAACGTTCGGTACGATGATGGCTCGTGGGTCAGTTCGCGATGTCACTCGCGCCTTGGGCCATCCGTACAATTTGGGTGATCAGATTGCCAAACTCATTCCGATGGGTGCGCAAGGTTTTCCCATGACGATCGACCGAGCCATGGAAGAAACACCTGATCTTGCCAAACTCTACAAGGGTGACGAAACGGTACGCGAAATCATCGACATGGCCAAAAAAATCGAAGGCTGCGCACGTCACATTTCTGTTCACGCCGCGGGCGTTGTCATTTCTCCTGTCGCTCTGACAGAAATCGTGCCACTGCAGTTTGACACCAAAGGCGAAGACTCGGTCATTACTCAGTTTGACATGCGCTCGATCGACGAGGACAATGCCGGCCTGCTCAAATTCGACTTTCTCGGTATTAAAAATTTAGCCATCCTCGCCGACGCCGTGGCGCTGACAAAAAAACTAAAAAACGTCGAGGTCGATATTGAAAATATTCCACTCGATGATAAAAAAACTTTCGACATGCTCGCGCGCGGCGAAACGCTCGGACTTTTTCAGCTGAACGGCGGCGGTATGACCAAGGCGCTTATCGAGCTCAAGCCTTCGGTAATCCACGACATCAACGTCATGGTTGCCCTCTATCGCCCGGGTCCGATGGACAATATAAACGAATACATTGCCCGCAAGCACGGCAAAAAACCGGCCGTATACATGCACCCAAAAATGAAAAATTTTTTGGACACAACCTTCGGCGTACTTGTGTATCAAGACGATCTTCTCATGACCGCGATCGAAGTGGCCGGCTACACCTGGGGCGAAGTCGACAAGTTTCGAAAGGCGGTCGGTAAAAAAATTCCCGAAGAAATGGCAAAGCAACACGTCATTTTCGTCGAGGGCTGCGTGAAGCACGGCGGCATGACAGAGGAAAAAGCCGAGGAGGTCTGGAAACTGTTTGAACCATTCCAGGGATACGGTTTCAACAAAGCCCATGCGGCAAGCTACGGCAAAGTCGCCTATCAAACTGCGTACATGAAAGCGAACTTTCCAGCTATTTATATGTCGGCCGTCCTCACCGCCGACTCGGGCGACGTCGAAGAAATTGCGTCGATCATTGCCGAATGTAAGCGTATGAAAATTCCAGTACTCGCTCCCGACATCAACGAAAGTTTTGGCGGGTTTACGGTTATCGAAGGCGACTCATGTGACAAAATCCGCTTCGGTCTGTATACCATTAAAAACTTAGGCGAAGGCATCGCGAATACAATCATCGCAGAACGAAAGCAGGGTGGCCGCTACACATCGCTTGGCAATTTTCTTGACCGTATTAAAGATAAAAATTTAAATAAAAAATCCCTCGAAGCGCTCATCAAAACGGGTGCCATGGATGAACTCGGCGAGCGCGGCGTCATGCTTGCCAACCTCGAAAACATTTTGGCTTACAGCAAAGAAAACACCGCAACCAAAAATCATGACTCCCTTTTTAGTTCCATCGCCCACACCATGTCAGTACCCGACCTTCGCCTCAGCCCTGCACCGCCGGCAACTACCGAGGAAAAACTCGTCTGGGAACGCGAACTGCTCGGCCTCTTTTTGTCTGGCCATCCGCTCGACAAGCACAAAGAAAAGCTTGAAAAAAGCGGCTCAAACATAGAAAAAACTAGGCAAAATGCAATCGAAGGCAGTACGGTGGTGGTCGCAGGACTGGTCGAAGAAGCCAAACCTATCACCACCAAAAAAGGCGACAACATGATGTTTGTGAAAATCGGCGACTTTTCAGGCGCTATAGAAGGCGTCGTCTTTCCCAAAATTTACGAGCAATTCAAAGACATGTTTATCGTCGACCAATGTGTGGCCATCAAAGGCAAAATTACCACTCGCAACGGCGCCCGCAGCATTTTGGTCGACAAAGCCAAGGTTTTGTAACAAAGCCAAGGTTTTGTAACATCGCTTTTTGCTAAATAGACCTAAAACGCTATAATTCCTTGATGAAAACAAATATGGCTGCCGAAAAAAATCTCACTCCACTACGCCACACGCTGGCGCATTTGCTGGCAGCAGCAGTGCTGGACCTCTACCCAGACACCCTTCTCACTATTGGCCCAGCCATCGACAATGGCTTTTATTACGATTTCGAATTCAAAATTCCGGCGAGCGAGATCGACCTTGCAAAACTCCAAAAGACGATGAAGAAAACTTTTTCGTCGTGGAAAAAATTCGAGCATCGTGAAGTGACTGCCGACGAAGCTCGTGAAATTTTCAAAAACAATCCGTACAAGCTCGAATTAATCGACGAAATTGTCGCCAAGAGCCGAGACACGGGAGAAAAAATCACTCTCTACACCGCCGGAAAATTTACCGACCTGTGCCGCGGTGGCCATCTTGAAAATCCCGCCGAAGAAATCGACGCTGATGGTTTCAAACTCGACCGCATTGCCGGCGCATATTGGCGCGGCGATGAAAAAAACAAAATGCTCACCCGTATCTACGGCCTAGCTTTTGAAAACGGTGCCGAACTCGACGCATATCTCATACAGCAGGAAGAAGCCAAAAAGCGCGACCACAAAAAACTCGGCAAAGAGCTCGATCTTTTTACTTTTTCTGAACTCGTTGGCGCTGGCCTTCCTCTTTGGACACCAAAAGGTACGATGCTGCGAGATATTTTGGATTCATACGTTTGGCAACTGCGTCAAGTCTATGGGTACGAACGTGTCGACATTCCACATATTGCTAAAAAAGATTTATATGAAAAAAGTGGCCATTGGGATAAGTTTTCCGATGAGCTTTTCAAAATTAATACTCGAGAAAATCATTTGTTTGTTATGAAGCCGATGAACTGTCCGCATCACATTCAAATTTTTGCCCGCAAACCCTGGAGCTATCGCGAACTACCAGTCCGCTATGCAACAAGCACAAAAGTCTATCGCGATGAACAGTCGGGAGAACTTGCAGGTCTTTCCAGGGTTCGCTGCATTACCCAAGACGATGCCCATGTATTCTGCCGTGAAAATCAGGTAAAAGAAGAGAGTGAAAAAATCTGGAATATTATTCAAACATTTTACGGTTCATTCGGTTTCACTCTCCAACCACGACTCTCGCTTCATGATCCAAAAAATATGGGCGCATACTTGGGTGAGGAATCAACCTGGCTTAAAGCCGAAGCCGAGCTCCGCGAACTTATTGCGTCGAAAGGTGCGTCGGCTGTCGAAGCAGTGGGCGAAGCAGCCTTTTACGGACCGAAAATCGATTTCTTAGCAAAAGACTCCATTGGTCGCGAATGGCAGGTTGCCACAATTCAACTTGATGTAAATTTACCAAACCGGTTTGAACTCGACTGTACAAACGAAAAAGGCGAGCGTGAAAGAATCGTTATGCTACATGCTGCTATCATGGGTTCAATTGAACGTTTCTTAAGCGTGCTGATCGAACACTATGCTGGCAATTTTCCACTCTGGCTTTCTCCGGTGCAGGTTGCGGTTCTACCAATCATGGAAAAACACGTTGCATACGCCGAGGAAATTTTTAATGAACTCAAAAAACACGGCATCCGGGCCGAACTTGATGCGAGCGACGAGGGCTTAGGAAAAAAAGTTCGCGCTGCGAAAGTCGCTCGAATCCCCTACACACTTATTATCGGCGACAAAGAAATTGAGGCAAAAAAAATCACGGTTGAAAACCGAGAATTGGGCAACATGGGACAGCTCTCTTCTGCTGAAATTATTGAAAAGCTTACAAAGGAAATTGCAGATAAAAAATAGGAAAAGCAAAGACTCATAATATTTTCTGCTTAAATTTTTGGAAACAAGAAACCCCCCCGATGCACTTGCATCGGGGGGTGAGTATCGGCGATCAACCAATTCTTCTGTTCTGGTGTACATTATCCTAACCAAGGGGGGGGGCGAGGTAGGAGCGGCCATCCGCATACAACACAGACACAGACAGGGACCAGCCGACACTTCGCCTTTTCAAACACTAAAGAACAAATCGGACTGCGGACAGTATAGCACAGCCTGTTTATAAGTCAAAAATGGCTCTGTTGAGCCATTTTTTCTTCTGCATTTAACTCCTCCAAAAGCCGGACTAAAAATCAATTGTTGCCTTTTTAGCGTTGGACTGAATGAAGGATTTTCTTGCTGGCACATCGGTGCCCATGAGGATGTCGAAGACCTTGTCGGCCTCAACCGCATCAGGAACTGAGACCTGGCGTAAAATACGGTTCTTTGGGTCCATTGTTGTCTCCCAAAGTTCGTCGGAATTCATTTCACCCAAACCTTTGTAGCGTTGAATCGAAACTTTCGGTTTCTTATTTTTATCTTTTGACTTTGTACTTGCACCCGCATCACCTTCGGCATCAACGTCGTTTTCAGAGCCTGCATCGTCTCCGGTTTCCGAACCTGCCTCAGCATCACCCGCCTCAACTTCTTCTATTTCAACATCATCACCAACCAAGGCAAATTTTTCGTCGTCACTGTATGCATAAGAAACCGCTTTACCGATCTTAATTTTATAGAGCGGCGGCTGGGCAATGTAAATAAATCCTCCGTCTATGAGCGGCCGGAAAAAACGATACAAAAGAGTCAAAATGAGGGTGCGAATGTGGGCACCGTCGACGTCAGCATCGGTTGCGATGATGATTTTGTGGTACCGAAGCTTGGTGATGTCGAAAGTGTCGCCGATCGCGGTTCCAAGAGCCAGCACGATATTTTTAATCTGCTCGGAAGCAAGCATTTTGTCGAGACGGGCGCGCTCAATGTTTAAAATTTTTCCACGCAATGCAAGGATAGCCTGCGTTCGGCGATCTCGGCCGGATTTGGCAGTACCACCGGCCGACTCGCCTTCCACGATCCACACTTCGGATTCTTCGACTGGCGTACCTGCCTGGCAGTCTGCAAGTTTTCCCGGCAAGGTCATACCTTCGAGCGCACCCTTTCGAAGCACGCTGTCTTTGGCAGCTTTCGCGGCCTTTCGAGCACGCAGAGCCAAATATACTTTGTTTATGATCGCTTTTGCGTCTTCTGGATTTTCTTCGAGAAAGTACGCAAATGATTCGCTGAAAATTGTTTCAACCATGCTTCGAGCTTCAACCGAACCAAGCTTTGATTTCGTCTGGCCTTCGAACTGGATTTCTCGAAGCTTCACGGAAATGACGGCGGTCAGACCTTCCATGACGTCATCGCCCGTGAAATTGTCCTCCTCCTTGCCGGTAGCGCCATTTTTCTTGGCGTAATTGTTGAGCGTTCGAGTGAGCGCGGATTTAAAACCGGTGACATGCGTACCGCCTTCGGCATTGTAGATATTGTTTGCGAATGCGGTCAAACGACTAGAAACTTCGTCGACATACTGCAGCGAAATCTCCACGGTTTCGTAATCCTTGACCGCTTTTTCGATATAAAAAATATTTTTGTGAATCGGCTTCTCGTCTTTATTATAGAAACGTACCAGCGAAAGCAAACCACCTTCAAAATAAAAGGTCTGGGATGGAAATTCGAAACCGTCCTTTTGCAAATCGCGAAGATAAAACACCTCTTCAAGATCGAGTTTTTCTTTGGCTTCGCGGGCGTCGATGACCCCAATACGCAAACCCTTCACCAAATACGCCTGCTGACGCATGTGGTTTATAACCCGGTCGATGTCAAAAACCTGTTCGCCGAAAATTTCAACGTCTGGCTCGAAGGTGATGATCGTGCCTTGATTTTTACTCGAACCGATCTTTTTGACCGCCGCTTTTCTTTTGCCGCGGCTGTATTCCTGCATGTAAATAGCGCCATCTTTGTGCACCGTCGCATTAACATATACAGAAAGCGCGTTCACAACCGAGGCACCGACACCGTGCAAACCACCAGAAACCTTGTATCCATCGCCACCGAACTTTCCGCCAGCATGCAACGTGGTCATGATCGTTTCAAGCGCCGAAACTTTTGTTTGTTTGTGAATGTCGATCGGAATACCTCGGCCGTTGTCGACTACGCGCACGCGATTATTTGGAAGGAAAGAAACTTCGATTTCAGTCGCATGGCCGCCCATGGCTTCGTCGCGGGAGTTGTCGAAAATTTCCGTAATGAGATGATGAAAACCATCGGGACCAGTGGTTCCAATGTACATACCCGGGCGCTTTCGCACCGGCTCCAAACCTTCAAGAACCGAGATCTGATCCGCGGTATAATTGTCGACTTTTTTTGGTTTTTCGTCTGCCATGGAGCCTTTTATTTTCGGTATTTTAGATGTATAGCGCCTTTTTGTTGTTCCGTTATTTTACCAAAATCTACTCGCAAACACAATGAAATTTTGACCGAGTTATACCCAAAAAATGGCTTGTTTTAAGGCTGATTTTGGGCCTGTAATTAATATCTCTTTTTCATATCAACATTAGCTTGACATTTTGTCAAAGACATGATAAAATAATATCAGAACGTTGAGGTGAGGACACACAGTGCCCTACCTACAACGAGACTCTGATTTGGAGAATCTAATGATTAATGCACGCTTAATCCGCTCAGGCTTCACCCTGTCCAGTATGAACAGGCTGAGCCTGGACGAGATCCGATTCGAGATCGAAAAGCGAAATGGCGATTTCGAAGCCTGGCTCACGGACCCGCGCAACCACTGATCACCCAAGCGACTCAAGGAAAGGAGAGGCCCCGCACTTATGTTTGTAGTGCGGGTTTTCTTTTGTCCAAAAAAGCAATCACGACCTCCACCACCGCCGTAGCAACGCATCATTTTTATAAATACCCCTTCGTGCCTTTGTGTAATTTTGGATACACGGCGTCATACAGTTCATTGGCTTCTTTTTTTGTAAGGGTTGCGTCTGGATGGCGCAAAGTGATTTTTACGAGCACATTGTCCTGACCCGCCGAGGTGCCTAATTTTTCCTGAGCGATCGGCGGCAAATCAGCGAATTTTGTGCGAGAAAGAATCGAGACATTTTCTACCAAAAACGCTTTTTCACCAAACGCATTTTTAATTTCTTCGTTTATATCTTCTTCGGTATCATTTTCTGGTACACAGTAGGACATGTCACGAGAAATCGGCGGCATACTTGAAACTTCCTTGAACTTTTCTGTATTCACCATCTGAGCAGAAATCCGCGGCTCGACGGAGCGAAGAAAGCGTACATCACCCATTTCTTTGAGTGACATAACGAGGCGATCGATACCGAGCCCTGAAGCGAGGCTTGAATATATTTCCGGGTCAAACCCCGCTGCTCGCAAAACGTCTGGATGCGACAAACCCGCCTCGAGAATTTCGAGTTCGGATTCGCCAAACTTCGCATAGACTTCAATGCCTTTCACTGTATACGGATGCACCGCTTCGTACACAATCGGTTTCTTGTCGGGCACCACTGCTTCAAAAAGCATACCAATGAGCCGAAGCAATTCTTCCCTGCCCAGCGGCGGCCGGCCGTTGTTTTTTCGCATCGTCCAAATGTCGAGTTGATGAAAAACGTCCAAATGCTTCGGGTCAATGACGTCCCTGCGATACACCAAACCCGGCAACATGAAAATTGTATCGGGAATGTCACCGTCGAATTCTTCGTAAAACGCTTTGAGCGTTGCGGGGATATGGGCCGAGGTGTGAGTTCGTAAAATGTGATTTTCGTCAGTGTACCGCGTATAGGTCGAAGCTCGTCCGGCATTGTCGGCCGGAAACAAAAGCTTGTCGAAATTTTCCAACACCGGGACGATTGGGTCGCCGCGAATGACCCGGATCTCTCCCCAGCCCGCGGTCGAGAGCGCCGCCTTAATTTTTTTATATACAAGATTGATAGCGTGAACCGGTGCGTCGTCTGCCGTGAGATCTGTTACTGCCAAAGCCTTCGCAACCGCTTCGGGCGTCGAAACTTCAAAACGCAACAAGTTGTCGCCGGGTCTTGTAGCATTCACGGCTTTTTCAGCCCGCTTCAGCGCCGACACAGTGGTCGCTGCTTCTGCCGTGTCCGCTGTGTTTTTTTGATTTTCCATATGAGTGTTCATCGTCGTTTCCTTACAATTTCTTTATTGCTGTGCTGTTCTGATTTTGTGGCTTTATGGTTCTAATTTTAACAGAGAAAGGAAGTTGCCGTCTTTAATATACATTTGATTGCGGTCAATCCGAAAATCGGGCTGCTGACCACGGTACAACGGATAAAAATTTTGATATACACGACTGTCGATTTCGACCGCATAAATACCGTGGTCGAGTGCCAACACCACAGCATCGTTGCGATATGGATAGAAGTCTATTCGGGTGATCGGCACAAACGAATGGAAAATCATCAGCGGTTCAGTGCAGATTTTTTCCTTCTGAACCATGCTTTCAGCACAGAAATATTTCGGAGCGGCTGCATTGCTACCTGTCCATTGCGCATAAATATCATTGTTTTCGAGCCAAATTTTTACTTTGCGTCGGCTGAAAATTTCCGATGCAGGTAACGAAGAACTGGCCACGGTGGGTACAGTGGTCGAACCCGAAGTTACCTGCGCCGTTTTCTTTTCTGAAAACGTAGAAAATAAAGTGAGCACATCTTCGTAATCATCAGTATCAGCAATGATTTCTTCCGCTTCGATAACTTTCGGCACTAACAGTGGTAGCAAACTTTCAACTTCCTGACTTTTGACGTTTACGAATTTTGCCCAAGGCCAATACGCGTCGTTGGTAACCAATACAAGGTATCGATCCGGTTTCAAATGATCAATCAACACTTCTTTATTAAAAAATCCGGAAGTGTTTTGCAGTTCGTTACCCAGAAAAACAGACGTATTTGGCTCCGGCATAAACACATAGATACCGCCGCGAGTAGAAAGATTGAACGCATCGTCGATTGTATAGCCGGTTGAATAAAAAACCAGAACAGGAAAGCCCACCAGAAAAATCAGCACAAAAACAAGCAGATAGACGAGACGAAATCGATAGGAAGTAGGTTTAGGCATGTGTCGTAATGGTACCTTCTTTTGGCGTAACCCAGAAACCCATATATTTTCCAAACATCAAGCGCGTCTGCGCGTCGAGTCCGGGAATGGAACCGAACACCGTAATGGTGATCGGGATAAAAACCCACTGTAGAACCATAAAAATGAAGCGGCTCGGACTATGCGACGCCGGCCGTTTTGGCAAAAAGCTCATTGAAATGATAGCGGAAACAACCAGCCCGCACATAGAAAGCACCATGAGGTTTCGGGTGATGACCGGCAAGTTGTATGAAAGAACGGTAGTGTTAAACCCTGGCCCACCGATGATAAGTGGCAGCCAGCTCAACATAAAAATGAGAATTGGATTTGTAGAAAGCGACCATGACCGCTCGATTTGTGTAAGACCTATGCCGGCCTTTTTCCAAAATGAAATCTTTTTATTTTTCACCAAATTAAAAAGCACGTAGGGGAGATTTTCGACACCGTAGCCCCATCGACGCTGTTGTTTGTAAATATTCACCAGCGTCTGCCAAAATTTTGGTGCCAAGTTCGCGTCCATCGACAATGGGTAGCAAATCGGCGTCACCATGTAGTCGCCGTCGTAGGCAAAATAAGCATTCCAAAAAATGCGCGAGTCTTCGGAAACCATATTTTTTTGCCAATAGCCGATTTCATACAGCGCCTTGAAACTCACTGAATGCGAAGAAAAGGTTGTCATTTTTTCTGGATGCTCCTGTTGGATCATCTGCCAAAACGTACCCGATGTTGCCACCACACGCGAAAGCGCCGGGGCATCCCAAATGTTGTTGTTGTACACAGGCACTGGCTGAAAAGACGTGTGATACGGCTTTTCAGCGGTCAAAAAATTCCAGGTTACGCATGCAAAATAATTTTCATACACGACAGTATCAATATCAAACGCCGAAACAAGCACGTCTTCGTAAGGAATTTTTTTTGCGTCAAGAATTTTTAGACGCGACTCTTCGGCGGCGTAGGCAATATTTGAACCCTTGCCTGCCATTTCGCCAGGGACATCCGCCGGATGCACGGTAATCAAAAAATCGGCAAACTTTTCGGCATAGCGAGCCTGCATTTGCTTGGCAATAGACACAGCCTGTTCCCCTGCTCGCGCTTCGGCTCCCAGTACGACCAAAAACTTTTTACTGTCGTAGCGAGAACTAATGAGCGAGTCGAGACATTTTTCAATGACGGCCGCATTTTCTTTGTAATACGGCAGCAGGATCAAATGATAGACGTGATCGTAGCGAATATTTTCAAGCATGCCGACCCAGTCGAGCGCCTGGTTGTGTCGAAGCCGGCGCCAATTTTTCTGAAGATACGACGAAAGATAAATCGTTTTAAGAAGCCAATAAAAATCAAAGATGATGATTGCGATCGCGGCAGCGACTGGCGCAAAGTACGAAAGAAAGATACAGCCAAGAATTGTTGTCCAAGCCAAAGCGCCAGGCAAAATTTCAAAGGCTCGATACAGTGTCCGATCTTTTCCTGCAAGCTCGCTCGCTCGACCTACTTGAAGGGGTGTACGAACGACAAGATGTGAAGGGTCGACTGACATACATTTAATACATTGAGTTTTGCTATTTGAAATTTTCGAGTGAGTGTCTTTACGACTTCGCTCGAACCTACTTCATCAAAAATTCGTGAACATATCCAGAGCGTCCCCCGCGCACTACGCGCCTCTGTGCTTCGCACAGAGCTTTCCAAGAATGGAAAGTGC
>JBBSOY010000013.1:0-21942 GCA_038259265.1 Minisyncoccia bacterium | reverse complement strand
GGTCTCTTTTTTATGCAGAACTTTTTAGGCCGAGCCAAAAGAGCCGGCTGCACGCATGCAGTGGTCGAAATGACTTCCGAGGGCGCGAAACAGTTTCGCCACAAATGGATCGACCTCGATGCTTTCATTTTTACCAACATTTCACCAGAGCACATCGAGTCGCATGGCTCCTACGAAAAATATCGCGGGGCAAAACTGTCGATTGGCAGGCTCATCGAGACGTCGAAAAAGCCGAACAAAATCATAGTTGTGAACAGCGACGATCCGGAGGCTCTTCACTTCACCGCGCTCAAGTCAGATCTGAAAGTTCTCTATTCGCTTCGAACGGTCGAGCCATATGCTGCAGGCGAAGCTGTTGGTGGAAACAACGTCGGTGAAACTTTTTTTACTTTCCACGACACGAAAATTTCGCTCAAACTTGTGGGGCTTTTTAACATATACAATGCGCTTGCTGCCGCGACCTGCGCTCGAGCTCTCGGTATTTCAAACGAAATAATTCGCGATGCGATTGAAGAAGTTTCGACCATCAGGGGTCGTGTTGAAAAAGTTGTTGCTGGGCAAGACTTCGATGTGGTTGTCGACTACGCTCACACCATCGACTCGCTCGAAAAACTCTACCAAGCTTTTCCTCAGCAGCGAAAAATCTGCGTGCTCGGAAACACCGGCGGCGGACGCGATACTTGGAAACGGCCTGGCATGGCCAAGATCGCCGACACCTATTGCGACCAAATTATTTTAACGAACGAAGATCCGTACGACGAAGATCCGCAGAAAATTTTAAACGATATGCGACCTGGTATTACACAAAAACCATGCGAGATCATCATGGACCGCCGTGAAGCAATAGCGAAAGCGATTTCGCATGCAAAAACCGGCGACGTTGTGTTGATTTCTGGCAAAGGGACCGACCCTTGCATCATGGGTCCAAACGGCACAAAAATTCCTTGGAGCGACGTAGACGTGGCTCACGACGAGCTTCAAAAGGTTCTTAAGAAAAGTTAAATAATTTAAGTTTGACTAAATGTTACTATTTGATATTGTTTTCAAACAAGACAATGGGCTTCGGCCTCGATTCCATAACGGAATCAGAAAATCAAAGCAGTTGCGGACCAATCAGGTTCACAACTGCTTTTTGTATATCAGTGTAATTTTTAAAATTAATCGTACCAATTTTATTCAGCAATCTTTTTGAATCGACTAGACGAAGTTGAGAAAGAATGACGACCCGCTGCATCTCATCGGATAGATATAAAGGAAAATAAAAATTCCATTTTTCATTTTAGTAGATACAGGGAGAGCCCAAAATACTTCGGCACTAAATTTTCTAAGGACGAGTACCGGCCTTGAAAATCTCGAACCCTTACCATCCTGTTCAAAGCCAATATTTGATCCAACAGAACACCACAAACTTCCTTTTCATAAAAAAATATTTTTCTTCGATCCCCATTCTCAAGATTACTTTTTTCAATATGCCAGCGATGATAATCTTTCATACAAAAAACTACCTGAGGAAGCTAAAGTTTTATTTAAAATATTCTAAAGCTAGCAACTGCAGTTTGGTTCGGCTTCTGTGCATTTTTTGCATTTGAGTTTCATTTTTGTTTCCTTTGAGCATTTTCGACAATGTTCGGGATCGAAGTGTTCTGAAGTTTTGGCACAGCCAGGACATTTGAATCCTTCGGTTTCCCCGCCGCAATGACTGCAATGTTCGCTCGACGCAACGTGTATATGTGACATGTATAAACTTTAGCATATTTACAATTCGGGTATTTGCGCCTACATTGAGCGCATGCCGGAACTCCCCGAAGTCCACACGACGGTCGTTGGACTGAATCAAAAACTTAAAAATAAAAGCATCAGAGATGTCTGGTCGAGCTACGACAGCGATTTTCATGCTGGCAAAAACAATATTAAAAATGTTTTGTATTTTAAAAAATTTCGCGCGGCGGTGGTTGGTGCGAAATTTGTGCGAGCTGAGCGCCGCGGCAAAAATATTCTTATTCATCTTTCGAACGCCCAGACCATTTTGATACACATGAAAATGACTGGGCATTGTATGTACGGTTCGTACGAACTCAATCGCGTCGATTCAAACCCCACACATTCAAAAAATTCAAAAAACGAAGTCTGGCGTGCGAAAGAAAAAGACAGCGCGCATCCGCTGAATGACCCCTTCAACCAACACATCAGATTGGTTTTTACTCTTTCTGACGGCAAGCAGCTTGTTTTTTCTGACATGCGAAAATTTGGAAAAGTTTTTGTCTTTCCGACGTCTGAGCAAAAAACGCTTGCGGATATTTCTGATCTCGGCCCCGAACCGCTTTCAAAAAATTTCACCTTCGAAATTTTCGAGTCGCAGGTGTTGAAGCGGCCGAAAACGCCGATCAAACAAGTTCTGCTCGACCAGACACTCATCGCCGGTATTGGCAACATTTATTCCGACGAAATGCTCTGGTCGGCAAACATTCATCCCCTGTCAGCTCCGATGGCCGTACCCAAAAAATTTTTACAGACACTCTTTAAAGAAATGCGTATCGTTCTCGAAAAAGGTATCGACTTCGGCGGTGACTCAGAGTCAGACTACCGCAACATCAACGGGTTGCCCGGCGACTTTCAAAATCGCCATCACGCGTACCGCCACACAGGCCAAACCTGCGACAAACGCGGTTGCACAGGTATAATTACGAGGCTGAAGATCGGCGGTCGAAGCGCCCATTTTTGCCCCACACATCAAATTTTATTTAAAAAATAATCAATGAGCACTAACACCGAAGGAATTTTAATAATTGCAATCCTAATTGCAATCGTGCTCGTCTCAGGTGGCGGGATTTTCAATCATACAAACGACACGAACAGAGCACTCACAGAAAGAGATCGACAAGAAAGATTATATTCGTACGACGATTCAAACACTTCTAACCCTTCCTCTCAAACAAACACGAGCCCGGCGAAACAAATAAAATCGATTTCAAAAAATGTCGACAAACTCGCTGATGCGGTTCATGAGTACATTGAGGAACAAAACGCATCTATATACAAAGGCAAAGTTACGATCAGTACAATTCGGGATATTGGCACGTTCACAACCCAAATCACCCTCAATACATACATTTACGACGACCAACCAATAAACATTACCGGATGGAAACTTCGAAGCACGGTTACGGGAAATCAGTCCGTCATTGGCGGTGCGACACATATTCCTCATTTGAATAGTAGTCGGAATGAGCAACCGATAATTGTTTTTGATCGAGCAAAAATTGTCGTGAGTCAAAATCGCTCACCCATTAACACATCCTTCCGAACTAACTCCTGTGTTGGGTATCTTGCCCAAAGTAAAAACTTCGATCCGCCCCTGAAAAACAGCTGTCCGAACCCGAGCGATGATGCCCCTCCGCTTTCAAACAGGATAGAAAGTGACTGTCTCGACTATATCGACGATCTTTACTCATGCGAAATTCCCAACAAAAGAAATTTTCCCGAAAATATAACCAACTCTTGTAAATCGTATCTCGAAACAGAAATAAATTACGAAGGCTGTGTATCGAAGCATTCGACGGATCTGGATTTTCTAAAAAATGAATGGAGAGTTTTTACAAACCAGCCAACTCTTTGGCGTGAAGACCGTGAACACATAGAGCTCATTGATGAATACGGAAAAATTGTCGACTCGATCACATATTAAATAATCACAATCACAAACACAAGCACGAGCACGAATGTAGGTGCGGTGGGCTTTTCTGCGGTTACAAACCAAGCACTCTTGCGAGAGCGATTCCGAACGCCACCGACACATTGAGCGACTCTTTCTTTCCGCGCATCGTAATTTCAAGAATTTTGTCAGAGATGTCGATTATTTCCTTCGGCACCCCATCGACTTCATTGCCAAAAATAAAAACGGCAGCGCTTTTTGAAACATCCGCCGGCAGCGTGTATTTTTTATAATCCTCGGACCGCGCATCCTGTTCGATCGAAACAATTTCGACTTGCGCGGCGCGAAGCTTTTCAAGCAAAGAAAAAACATCTTCGACCGCTTCCCATTCGAGGTTCGTCTCCGCGCCGAGCGCCACCTTTGCAATCTCGGCATTCGTCCGCCCAAAACGATCCTTTGGGGCCGGAGTGTAGCCAGTCAAAAAAACTTTCTCAATTCCCAGAGCATCGGCGGTACGAAACATCGAACCGACATTGTGCGAACTTCGAATATTGTGCAAAACAGCAAAAATACTGCCGCCTTTTTTAGAACCCACTTTTTTAGAAACCGTATGCATGCGGGCATCATACGCTCTTTTCCCGTCGAATAAAATGCTATACTCCTCACATGCTTTCAATATTTCCCGAACTTTTCACCTACGGCCTTTTCGCACCTCTTATTCTTCGCATCGTCCTTGGCGGCTATTTCGTTCTTCTCGGCATCCGCCGGGTCAAAGAAGACAGTGCGGGCTACAGTGCATTGTGGGGCAATACAAAAATCGGCTCGAAGCCGCTCGCGCCTATTTTGGCCAAAATCCAAATCACGATCGGCATTATGATTTTCATCGGGCTCTACACCCAGGTCATCGTCATTGTCGCAATCGCTTTTATGTTGGCCGAATGGTTCCGACGCAGCGCCATGGGCAAGCTTTCTTTTCAGGAGTTGTGGAACACGCTTCTTATTGTTGCAATATGCGCCGCACTTTTGATCCTTGGTGCCGGCCTCCTTGCCTTCGACTTGCCTCTGTAAGTTTTCGCACTGGTGCCGATTTTGTTTTACTTTCTCGGATTTTTTGGTATAAATGTCATACCCGCCTATAGCTCAGCGGTAGAGCAGGTGCCTTTTAAGCACTTGGTCGCAGGTTCGATCCCTGCTGGGCGGACACGAAAAAACGGAAACGGATCAAGAAAAACTTCAGGCTTGCCCTGCGGTTTTTTTATATGAAAAAAGCACGCCTCGTGGTGTGCTTTTGTTGTGTATCGTATTCCCCTGACTAACTATTGTTTCTGGTTCCCCAAGCACCCCCGCTTTGTACCCTTACTCCCCCATCAGCTTTTCCGATACTGTGTATCTGACATGCAGACATCTTTTTCCCTTCACGCACTCTCCGAAGGCAGTCATCACAATTTGTTCGCTTCGATTGAGGTTCTGCAGTAAAAACTCTGGTGCAGCCAATTTTTTTACACGCTCGCTCTTCGAGCATAATTCCTCCAAAAAAGTAGTTTCGGAAAGCATCATCAGCAGGAACTGTCCTGCATCGAACATAGCTCACGGTCGGTACGCTGAAACGAAGGTCCAGGGGCCATAGCCTCTTTTTCGATAGTGAGAAGTGTTTTCGACACGCGTAAGCTTGCCGCTCTGACGCAGTCGGCCCTCTATAGACCGAGCACATTGCTCGCAGCAGTCCTTACCTTTTGCCCTGGGTTTTGTGTCGCAGATTGAACACTTTCTTTTATTCTGGTTTTCCGGCATATGAGCCTCCTTGTTGCTCGGGTTAAGGAACTGATTCAAACAAAACCATACAAAAATGAGTTACTCTTGTCAAATAAAAGACTAGGCTACCGACGACAATAAAAATTCTTCGAGTGAAGATTCGAGCGAGCGGCTTTCGAGACGGGACAGATGGTAGAGGTTCATCATGTCGCTCGACATTTTTTTGAGTTCGGGCAGCGTGTAATTTTTTAAAAACTTTTGGGACTTACTCCACACAAACGGTTTGAGTCCGGCGGCGTCTGCAGTTTTGCTTTGCGCCGCCGCGAGCAGGCTTTTGATCTGCCAAAAAAGAATGCCGTGAATTTCTTCGAGCTCGCTTCCCTCCATGAGCGCCCGCTGGTACAAAGACCACAGCCGGCTGCGATTCCTTTCACCCAACGCATCCGTGAGAGAAAAAATATTAAAATTTTGCTTGAGTGCGACTGGACCTTCGGAAACTTCCCAAGTTTTTTCGGCATATGTGGTGATGAGTTTTTTTGGCGCAGCTTTTGGCGCATACTCAACAAACAAAAAAGCGTGATCGGTTTTTTTGAGCTCATCCATTTTGTCCTCCAAATATTCTGCAGAATCTTCTCGTTCAAAAAGAGAGTCGAGGACAACAATATATTTATGTTCAAAAAGCCCCTGCCCTGTGGCGATACCGTCGAACTCGTCTTTGTTCCACTCTTCAGCAGACATTCGAAACACCAGCGCATTCGGGCGCTTTTTCTGCAACGCCGCCACGAGGTCGTGTGTGGTTTTCTGAGTTTTAGCCCGGTCTTTGCCGGTGACGAAATAAATCATATGCGATTATTAAAATTTACCTGACGTTTCTGAAACATTTTATTTTTTCATTTCGCCCCAATTGCGACCGACCTTGCTTGAAACAATGAGCGGCACGCCACTTGTTTCGGCAATAGGAATAATATTTTCCATTGTTTCGGCAATACTGATTCTTGCCTTCTCAACCATTTTTTCACTTACCTCAAACACCAATTCGTCGTGCACCGTCAAAATCATGTGAACATCTTTTTCCAACCCAGCTTTCTCAAGCATTACATCAATCTGAATCATAGCGAGCTTGATGATGTCAGCACTCGTACCCTGAATCGGCGCATTAATCGCCATGCGTTCACTGCTGGCGCGAATGAACGGCAGCTTTGAACGAAGACCGGGGAAATGGCGGCGGCGGCCGAAAAAGGTTTCGGTGTAGCCAGTTTTTGTAGCATCAGCTTTTACTTGCTCGAGGTAGTTGGCAAGCGTGCTGAAGTTTTTGAAATATTCTTCATGAAAAATTTTAGCCTCTTCGCGGGTGGTGCCGAGATTTCCACGGAGCGCATTCACGCCCATGCCATACAAAATTCCGAAATTAATGACCTTTGCCCGACGGCGCATTTCTGCATCGACTTTTTCCACAGGCACACCGAAGACCTGCGACGCAACACCAGCATGAATATCTCCCCCACTTTTAAAAATATCGATGAGTTTCTGATCCCCGGAAAGAAAGGCGGCGATGCGAAGTTCCACCTGCGAATAATCAAACGCGACAAGGGTGCAATTTTTTTCAGATGTAAATGCATTTCGAATACGCTGACCAAGCACGCTTTTGATCGGAATGTTTTGCAAATTTGGATCCTGCGAAGAAAGTCTGCCGGTGACCGCACCGGTTTGAATAAATTTCGCATGAAGGCGGCCATCTTCGGAAACCTTGTCCGGAATGCTGTCTATATATGTCGAAAGTAATTTCTGAAGTTCGCGATATTCCAAAAGAAGCGGCACGATCGGGTGCGCATCATGAACCTTTTCGAGCTCGGATTCTTTGGTCGAACGATTGCCGCTCGCTGTCGTTTTGCCTTTTGTTTGTAACAAAATTTTTCCAAACAAAATCTCACCGAGCTGTTTCGGCGAATTAATATTGAACTCCTCACCAGCCATCGACCAGATGTTTTTCTGGAGGGCGTCGAGCGTTTTGTGATATTCGGTTGAAAGTTCCTTCAGATATTCTTTATCGACCTTAACTCCGCAATCCTCCATTTTTTTAATGACCGGTCGCAGCGGAATTTCAATATCATTAAAAATCTGCTCAGTCTTCCCTTCTTTGAGAGTATCGAAAACTTTTTTCTTTGCCTCCACATACGAATCCGTATTTCCATAATTTAAAATTTCATTGAGCCCGGGCGTGCTGATGTTTGAATCCACCACCCACAGGGCGAGCGCTGTTGTGTCGACATCTTCCTGCGTCACACCGGCAGGCAACGCTCTTTCACTTTCGCTCAATCCACCCAATTCACCCTTTCCTTCAGATTCGCTTTTTGTTTTTTTTACTTTCTTAAAACTTTTCTTTTCAGTAGACGAATGGTCAACGGTCGAAAGACTGAATGCGGGCGCTTGTTCAGCAGATGCAGGAGCATCCGCTTTTTTCATCAAATCCTTCAGGCGGTCGAGCAACGAACGAAACTCGAGTTCTTCCCAGAGTTTTTTAACCTTTTCCAAATCCATCACCTCTCGCCAATTCTTTTCAGGAATGACGAATGTCACGGGCGCATCGCGGCGGATGGTTGCAAGCATTTTTGAAAATCGCGCTTCGTCTTCGTGTGTTTTTAAAAGCTCAATTGTTCGCGCTTTAATGTTGCCGTCGATCAAACTCGCCACACCCGAAGCGTCAGCTTTTTTTTCAGACACCGATGTTTCGTCATTTTTTTCAGCCGCTTTTATTTTCTCAAACATGTGGTCGAGCGTGCCAAATTTTTGAATGAGTGCGGTTGCAGTTTTTTCACCAATACCCGGCACACCAATGATGTTGTCGGACGGATCACCACGAAGACCTTTGTAATCCGGCAAAAGTTCCGGACCAAAACCAAAACGCTCGTTGACCATCGCTTCGTCATACGTGAGCGTGTCATTCAAACCTTTGCGTAGCGTGTAGGCGCGAACTTTTTTTCCAGATACGAGCTGCAGCGTGTCCATATCGCCCGAAGCAATGATTATTTCCACGTCGTCATTATTTTTAAATTGTTCGACAATCGTACCGAGCACATCGTCGGCCTCAAACCCTTTGCTTTCGTAAATTGGAATATTGAGCGCCTCGAACACATCTTTCGAACGAATGAGCTGCGCTATGAGCGCATCGTCGATTTTTTTGCGGGTGCCTTTGTAGGCTTCGTAGACTTCGTGGCGATGGGTCGGCGACGGCACGTCGTAACATGCGGCGATAAAATCCGGCTTAATATCGCCTAAAATTTTTATAAGCATCGACACCAACCCATAGAGCGCGCCCGTCGGTTCACCTTTTGACGAAGCAAATTCGGGCAGCGCATGATACGCCCGATGGATGATGGCGTGCGCGTCGAGTAAAATGAGTCTTTGTTTTCTTTCGCGACTGATCATGGTGTTTTTTTAATAATTCGCTCTCCTTCCGTATGATGTACAAAATCGAGGTATACCGTATCTTGCGGCAGCAAATTTTTTATTTTGTCCGCCCATTCGATACAAATAATATTTCGCGGATTTGAAATAATTTCCTTCCAGCCGAGATTGATCATTTCAAAATCACTTTCGAGCCGATACGCATCGATATGAATGAGGTGGTCAAATGGTACAGGAAAATCCGTTCGGGCGGGATCGATCGAATATATCTTTTCAATAACAAAAGTTGGGCTCTGGATTTTTTCTTTCACGCCGAGTGCCTCGCCAAAAAACTGCATGAACGTTGTTTTGCCCGAACCCAAGTCGCCGTTTAGTGCAAGCACCGTCGCCATTTCTCTCTCCTTGCCGTCTTCGGCAAGTTCTTTGAGAAGATTTTGAGCAAGAATTTTGGTGCCGTGAATGTCGACTTTCATAGTTTTGTGGCAATACGGCCATTCGTAACACAATTATATCACGCGAGCCTTGCTTCAGAACTTGTCCATCAAAAGAAAAACCCGTCTGGTTTATAGAAGTTTTTTGACCGGCAGTTCATTGTTAAAAGGGCTTTGCGCCAATATAATGAGGCAATATGGTTGTTAACTTTAACGAGGAAAAACAGAATGAGCGGGTCGACGAACTTCGAAAACAGGAAGCGGAAGATCTGACTCAAATTCTCTCAGCAAAATACGGCCTACCCTATCTCGACCTCGGACTCTATCCGGTCAACATCGACGCATTGCGCATTATAAAAGAAGACGCGGCTCGAGCCGCTCACGTGGCACCGTTCAATATTGTCGATAAAAAAATTCAACTCGGAGTTCTTTCGCCAAAAAATCCGGAAACAATCGACATTTTGCGCGACCTCGAGGAACGAAACTACACGCCGATTGTTTTTTTGGTCTCGATGGAAAGTTTGAAAAAAGTGTGGGCTCGCTACAAAGATCTTTCGTACTCTTTTGAAACCAAGGGCGGCGCGCTCACCATTTCAAATGAGGAGATCATGGAATTTAAAGAAAAAGTTCATGGCCTCGACGACATCGCCGCACTCATGAAAGAAGTCCTCGGCACAAAAAAGATTTACCGAATTTCTCGCCTTTTTGAAATCATCATTGCCGGCGCTCTTTCCACAAACGCATCGGACATTCATTTTGAACCAGAAGAAATGAATGTTGGTTTGCGCTATCGCCTCGACGGCATCTTGACCCACGTCATTAATTTTGACCCGGGCACGTACAACCTCCTTCTTTCTCGTATCAAACTTCTTTCAAACCTAAAACTCAACACAAAAGGCAAGGCCCAAGACGGCCGCTTCAGCATCAAAGTCAACGACGACGAAGTGGAAATTCGTACTTCCCTTTTGCCCGGCGCCTACAACGAAACGATTGTGCTTCGAGTCTTGAACCCAAACGCAATTTCTGTGCCGCTCGAGGACCTTGGTATTCATCCGCGCTTGCTTGCGACCCTCATGCGTTTGATCGCTCGGCCGAACGGCATGATTTTAAATACTGGCCCGACGGGTTCTGGAAAAACCACGACGCTCTATGCGTTTTTGAAAAAAATTCATTCGCCGGAAATTAAAATTATTACGATTGAAAATCCGATCGAATATCATTTGCCTGGAATTGTGCAGACACAGACTGACCCCGAAAAAGATTATACGTTTCTCGAAGGTTTGCGTTCGGCGTTGCGCCAAGACCCCGACGTCATCATGGTCGGTGAAATTCGCGACAATGAAACCGCCGAGGTTGCGATTAACGCTGCACTCACAGGCCATTTGGTTTTCTCAACTCTGCACACCAACAACGCCGCCGGCACATTTCCCCGCCTCATCGACCTCGGTGTGAATTCGAACGTCATCACTTCGTCTCTGAGTGTTGCGATGGCGCAGCGACTCGTTCGAAAACTTTGCGAACACTGCAAAAAATCAAGCGAGCTCGCAGGCAGCGATCGCCGAGTCGTCGACACCGTCCTCGCTTCGGTCATAGACAAAACCTACCTTGAAGGTATTCAAACAAGAGATCACTGGAAAGCTGTCGGCTGCGAAAAGTGCCACAACACCGGCTACAAAGGCCGAATTGGTATTTTTGAAGCCATCCTCGCCGACGCTACAATAGAAGAAGTGGTCGAAAGCAACCCAAGCGAGCGCGAAGTCAAAAAAGCCGCTGCTGCGCAAAACATTCTCGACCTCGTTCAAGACGGTATACTAAAGGTGCTCCAGGGCACCACAACAATCGACGAACTAAACCGAGTTATTGATATGCCGGTTTCCTAGAGAAAATTCCGAACTGAAAAAACCCCTCAGCAAAAAACAATAAACTGAAATCATGAACAACATCCCGCAAGAAAACGAAGAAAATAATGAGGAGGCGGTCGAAGCGATCGTCGAAGGAAAAGAGGAAACCAAAAAGGAAACGTCTTTTCTCGACCTCACTTTGCGACCGGATCGTTTCGAAGAATACATTGGCCAGGATTCTATAAAAGAAAATTTGCGCATTTTGCTTGCGGCCGCAAAAGGTCGAAACAATCCGCCGGAACATATTTTGTTTTACGGTCCGCCAGGTTTGGGCAAAACGACACTCGCTCATTTGATCGCTAAAGAATCCGGCGCACAAATTAAAGTGACATCAGGTCCGGCTATTGAAAAAGTTGGCGACCTCGCATCGATCCTCACCAACCTCACTGCCGGCGACCTCCTTTTCATCGACGAAATTCATCGCCTCAACAAAGCCATCGAAGAAGTTCTCTACCCCGCCATGGAAACCGGCTTACTCGACATCGTCATTGGCAAAGGTCCGTCGGCCCGCACCATTCAGCTCGAACTCGCACCATTTACACTCGTTGCGGCAACGACTCGCATCGCGCTCATTTCTGCTCCGCTTCGCAGCCGCTTTTCCGGCGGCATTTTCCGACTGGAATTTTATACAAATACAGAAATCGAAAAAATCGTAAGACGCTCGGCAAAACTTTTGGACATCGAAGCGCACGAAGACGCAGTAAGCGAAATTGCGAAGCGCAGTCGCTATACTCCCCGCACCGCCAACTATCTTTTGAAGCGCTGCCGCGACTATGCCCAAATTCATAAAACCATGCTCGATAAAAAAACTGTCGACGAGGCCTTGAAACTCATCGGTATTGACGAACTCGGCCTCACTCATTCTGACCGCACAATTTTAAAAACAATTATAGAAAAATTTAAGGGTGGTCCGGTTGGCCTCGGCACGCTTGCCGCCTCGATGTCCGAAGAAGAAGCGACGATCGAAGAATACAACGAGCCGTATCTGCTTCAGCTTGGCTTCATCGAACGCACTCCCCGCGGCCGCATGGTCACCGACGCCGCTTACAAACACATGGAATTGCAGATTGAAAAACGCGGCACGCTTTTGTAAAAAAATTAAACAGAAATCTTTACCAGATGTAATCCTACAAAGGAAAAACCCGCGTGTTGCGGGTTTTTGGAAAGAAGATGTTAGAGAAATAAGTGATGGGTGTGATGTTACTTGCTCACACACCGAGACACATGAACAAAGCCCAGGGTTCTCTTGTCGCGCACAGCTGCAGGGTTTGTGATCCGAAGACGAAATGACACGCCGAAGCGCTTCAGAGCAGCGTTGATTGCCTCCTGCACATTCGAATCGAAGGTGTGTTGGAAGACAGGCTCATTTGCCCTGCTTTTGACAATGACCTCCTCAACAGCAGTACGAAGGTTGGGTGTCCAATGTTGTAAACTGATCAAAACATAATCGTCTTCCGTGACAACCCTTCCCGTCTGGTTTGGACGGTTCAATTTGGGGACGATTTTGACGTTACTTGGTCCACCACTTGGATTGCTGGGTTTTTTGAATCGAGGCGAATGAACTGGGGGTAAAAACCCTCGAGGTGTCTAAGCAATCACCGTTGCCCTTCCAAGCGGCTTACCCGACGAATCATGATGGACATCAAACATGGTGGGTCTCCTGATGTGAATAGGGACACGTTTTGGATAGACAGTTTTGAACACTTTTCTGCCTCTAGCCTACCCTTCTATAGAAAAAAGTAAATAATGGGTCGCCGCAAGTTAACAGGTGGTGAAATTTTTAGTATCCTTAGCTCACCATGGCCGGACATAATAAATGGGCGCAAATAAAAAGACAGAAAGGCAAAACAGATGCCCAAAAGAGCAAATTGTTTTCGAAATTTTCTCGACTCATTACGACCGAAGCAAAAATGGCCGGCGGCAATCGAAACAGTCCGAGTCTCAAAGCGGTTGTCGACCGAGCAAAAGCCGCAAACATGACAAACGATGCGATCGACCGCGCAATCAAAAAATCGACCGAACAAAGTGTGGCTATGGAATCTATTACCTACGAAGCATATGGCCCTGGCGGCTGTGCGATCGTCGTTGAAACACTCACAGACAATCGCAACAAAGCGGCGCAGGAAGTGAAGCACATTCTTTCTCGAAACGGATTTGCGCTGGCAGGAATTGGCGCGGCAACATGGGCTTTTGAAAAAAACTCCGGGGGTTGGATTCCAAAAACAACCATGGAACTTGGCGATGAAGATGTTGCGAAGCTCGACCAACTCGTGACCGAACTCGAAGAAAATGACGACGTCCAAACAGTGTATACAAATGCTGAATAAATAGAATGCAACACAACAGAGATATTATTGTTCTCGCTGTCGACCCGGGGTACGACCGGCTTGGTGTAGCAGTCATTAAAGAAACTGCCGGAAAATCTGCCCTGCTTTTTTCGGACTGCGTCACAACCAACAAAAAATCGTCGCATGAAAAACGCCTCGAAGTGGTGGGGCAAGCGATCGCCGAACTCATCCACACATGGCAACCAAACATTCTTGCAGTCGAAGAACTTTTTTTTAGCAAAAACCAAACAACCGCCCTGCTCGTATCGCAAGCCTTGGGCGTCATCATATACGAAGCCGCCAAAGCAGGGCTCGGTGTTGTGTACTACATGCCCGCTCATATTAAAATCGCCATCACCGGCTATGGTAAAAGCGACAAAACCCATGTGACGACCATGGTTACCCGACTCATTAAGATCGAAAAAAAGGTCGCGCACGACGACGAATACGACGCGATCGCAATCGGGCTCACCCATCTCGCCTCCCGTGGCCGCAACCCCTAGCCGCACATACCACAGCCGCACAGAACACCACTTATTTCAAACTAATTCCCCATCCTTGTCCCCATCTAACCATTTTTTTGTTTGCCAAGTTTTTTTAAATTTGATAAAACATGAGGGCAATGAAAAGGGTTGCAACAACCCTTCAATTTACGAAGGCCGTCTGCAAAACGCGCGATTTAAAAAATTAATTGACACACATGTATGGATGAACCTTTGGATATGCGAGACGAAGTAGAAGATTTTGAAGATACGGAAGAAACCGAAGATGATGAAATGAAGAGCCTCGGTATGCACGTCGAAGGTGAGGGTGAAGACGATGGCGACGACCTTGTTGCGGACGAAGAAAAAGATGCTCTGATCTAATTTTTTTGTTTTTGTTTTTGTTTTTGTTTTCTTGTTTTAAAAAATCACCCACGCGGGTGATTTTTTAATTTACGACAACTTTTATGAAACGACGCTTGCCGACTTTATACGTCGTGCTTGTGGTGGATTTTGCAGAAGGGTCGGCGAGCACAAGACCTGTGCCAGTGTCGGTAACAGCAGATTCCAAAACAAGTCGTCGCCACTCAGATTTTGATTCGACGATCCCTTCTTTGAGCATCGTGTCGACCAAAGAAGTGTTTGGATTTACATTCACAGTTTTAATGTCTGTCGGAATTTTCTTTTCACTAAACGTTTCAATAAAAGTCGACCGAGCTTTTTCGGCAACAGCCGCTCCGTGGTAACGCGCAACAATTCGTTCAGCAAGCTCAAGCTTCACATCACGAGGATTTTCCCCTCCTTCGAGCCGCGCCCCGATTTTTTCCGCATCTTCTATAGGCATGTCTGTGCAAAGCAAAAAATAATCTCGCATCAGATCGTCGCGAACCGCCATAGTTTTTCCAAACATGTCGGCTGGCGTATCGGCGACGTTTATCACATTCCCCCACGATTTCGACATTTTTCGACCGTCGGTGCCGATAAGCATACTAAGCGCCATCACATCTTGTTCGGGTTGGCCATAGTGTTTTTGAATCGTTCGGCCGGCTTTTAAATTAAAAAGTTGGTCGAAGCCACCGAGTTCGATGTCGGCACGAACCATCACTGAGTCGTACCCCTGCATGAGTGGATACATAAATTCTCGAAGCGAAATTTCAACACCTTTTTCAATCCGATCTTTGAAATTTCGACGATTAGTCATTTGTTGGACAGAAAAAGTTTCGGCCAGGCGGCAAATTTCATCGAATTTTAATTTCGAAAGCCATGAGCTGTTGTACACCATCTCGGCCCGCGAAAGATCGAGAATTTTTCCGAGCTGCTGTTTGTAGTTTTCAAGGTTCTTTTTTATTTGATCCTCAGAAATCAATGGGCGCTTTTCGAGCTTGTCTGAGGGGTCGCCGATTCGAGCGGTAAAATCCCCCACAATCAGCACGACCTGATGACCCAAATCCTGAAATGACCGCAGTTTCCACAAAATAATGGCGTGGCCGATGTGGATGTTCGCCCCAGTCGGGTCAATGCCGAGCTTTACTCGCAATTTTTTACCACTTCGAAGCTTCATCTCGAGACTCTCGCGCACAAAAACTTCCTCGACACCACGAGTTACAATGTCGTGTATTTTTTGGTTGTCGGTCGAAACCGCGTCGCCCCCACCAGACAAACCAGGTAAACCTGAAAAAATCTTCCGTAACATGGCCTAACTCTAACATATGATATGATTCACTGAAGTCCGGCATTGCCGCCCCTCAGTTGTACGGTTCTTATCCACCGTCCATACACAGTCCTCTCAAACCCTTCTCACATTGCTAAAATATGATACGTTTGTGCCAATGACTAAAACGACCAACATACTTCACAAGACAATTCGCGGCATTCGCCACAGCATTTCTCGCATCAAAAAATACTTCAAAAAGGATAAAAAACTACTCACCCGAATCATCACTTTGGCTGCGGCAGCCCTTATTTTTTTCTCAGCTGTTTTTTTGCTTTGGGTGACAAGCTGGAGAATCCCCACCCTCGACTCTTTTGAAAACCGAAACGTCAGCCAGTCCACCAAAATCTACGACCGCACCGGCGAAGTATTGCTGTACGACGTATTTCAAAACATCAAACGCACCGTTGTGCCATTCGAAGACATTTCTCCAAACATCAAAGAAGCCTTGCTCGCCATCGAAGACGTCGACTTTTACACCCACGGCGGCATCAAAATCACTTCGATTATCCGCGCTGTTTTTGCCAACATCACCGGCTTGGGTTACAACCAAGGCGGTTCCACCATCACCCAACAAGTGGTAAAAAATTCCCTGCTTTCGAACGAAAAAACCATTTCCCGAAAAATAAAAGAGTGGGTTTTGGCGCCAAAGCTCGAAAAAATCCTCACCAAAGACGAAATTTTTAGCATGTATCTAAACGAAATTCCTTTCGGCGGCAGTATTTATGGCGTCGAAGAAGCGAGCAATGCCTTTTTTGGTAAAAAAGCGAGCGAAGTAACTCTCGGCGAAGCCGCCTACCTCGCCTCTCTCCCACAAGCCCCAACGTTTTATTCTCCATATGGAAAAAACAAAACAGCGCTCGACGACCGCAAACACCTCGTCCTTCGAGAAATGCTTCAAAACGGTTTCATAACCCAAAATGAGTTCGACGCAGCCGAAGCCGAAACAATCACCTTCAAACCCCAACCAGAATTTGGCATTAGGGCGCCACATTTTGTGATGCGGGTTCGACAGGAGTTGGTAGAAAAATACGGCGAACAGGTTTTGGAAGAAGGTGGTCTCCGAGTCATCACCACTCTCGACTACGACCTACAAAAAAAGGCCGAGGATGAAGCCTTGACCCAAGCCCTGCTCAACAAAAAGAATTTCAATGCAGAAAATATCGGCTTGGTAGCAATCGACCCTAAAAACGGCGACCTTTTGGCGATGGTTGGTTCGAGAAACTATTTCGACAAAGAAATCGACGGAAATTTCAACATCACAACCGCACACCGCCAGCCGGGTTCGGCCTTCAAACCCTTTGCGTACGCCCAAGCCTTCATTCGAGGCTACACACCTGAAACTGTGGTTTTCGATGTTCCTACAGAATTCGCCACCAACTGTCCCATCAATGCCAGCTCAAATGATTCTGCCTGCTATTCGCCGGTCAACTATGACGGCAAATACCACGGCCCCATTTCCCTCCGAAACGCCCTCGCCCAGTCCGTCAACGTCGCAGCCATCAAAACTTTTTACCTCGCTGGACGAAAAGAAACTCTCCAACTTGCAAAAGACATGGGTATTCAGGATTTAGGTGACATCAATAAATACGGCCTAACCTTGGTTCTCGGTGGTGGCGAAGTCACTCTTCTCGACCTCACGAGCGCCTATGGTGTTTTTGCGAACGAAGGTGTTAAAAATCAGCCACGCGACATTCTTTCTGTTAAAAATATCCAAGGTGACACACTCGAAGAAGCCAAAGAACAACCAATAAAAGTTCTCGACCCAAAAGTTGCCGATCAGATTTCTAGCGTCCTTTCCGACGAACAGGCGCGAGCTCCCGCTTTTGGATATAATTCTCCCCTCTTTTTTCCAGGTCGCGATGTGGCTGTAAAAACCGGAACTACCAACGACTACAAAGACGCAATCATCGTCGGTTACACACCAGACATTGTCATCAGCGCCTGGGCCGGCAACAACAGCAACCTTCCAATGGAAAAGAAAATCGCGGCGTTCATCATCGCACCATACTGGAACAAAATAATGAATTTCGCTCTCAAAGAAATACCAAACACAAAATTCACTCCACCTCCAGCCGAAAATCCATACGACCTCAAACCAGTACTTCGGGGCGTCTGGCAAGGTGGTGAATCCATTCTCGTCGACCGTGTTTCGGGTAAAAGAGCAACAGAATTCACCCCAAGCGACTCACTAACTGAAATCGTCACTGGCGGCGTCCACGACATTTTGTACTGGGTTTCAAAAGAAGATCCGCGTGGCCCGATTCCTACCCAAAAAGACGACCCACAGTTTCCTGCATGGGAATACAGCGTCCGGATTTGGGCGGCGGCCAACAACATCCAAGAAACGATCACTCCAAATATTCCAACCGACACCGACGACGTCCATTCTCCCGAAAATCTTCCAAAAATCACCCTCACCGAGCCGCGATCCGGTCGAACTTATTCAGCGAATGCTAAAATTGACGTTGCTTTCCGAAGCAGTGGCCGCTACGACGTAACAAAAGCTGATTATTTCGTAAACGACGAATACATCGGCAGCTCCATTCGACCTTTCACATTTTCCTTCACACCGGAAAACGTTGCTTCGGTTGTCACTGGTAGCAACACTTTGAAGTTGGTTGTGTACGACGAGGCGTTCAACCGAGTTGAAAAAACCACCCGTTTTTCCGTTCGCTAGTTTTGTTCACGAGCTGCAGCTTGCTTGCCTCCGTATCTATTTTCTAGTATCTCTTTTCTATTTGATGTCGAGAAGATTTGGTTGGATTTTCTGACCCTGATTCAAGTCGCTTAAAATAGCGGCTTTTTTCATGAAAATTTGTGACTTGGCGGCAGGATTGCAGCTGAGCCTTGCTATCTGACCACGAAATTCGATTTCCGAAGGTTTTAGTTCGGCCTTACTGAGCCGCAAACACGCTTCGATAACCACCGCTTTTTTATTGTCGCGGTTTGCAAACGCACCCTTGAGTTTATTAAAAAAACCGTCGATGTGATGCATGTATTTTAAAAAAGAATATGAAAAGAGATTAAAAGGACTGAATTAACGATTCATTGGCATTACCAGATACAAAAACGAGGAATCTCCAATACCCCGAATAACAAGTGGCCGATTTAAACCATTAAAAGACAAAGAAATGCTGTCGCCTGCGAGCGAAGAAAAGCAATCTGTTACGTATTTATGGTTAAAATTCACCGCCACCTCCTCACCTTTGATGGTCGAATCGATTTTGTTCACACTCTCACCTAAATCAGGATTGCTTGTTTTCACTTCGAAATTCTTTTTCGATGGCTCTACCTTCATATTGATCTGGTTGAATTTATCCGAAAAAATATTGGCAATTTTAAATGCCTGTACAAAGTCATCTTTTAAAACAATTACTTCCGTTTGATTTTCTTTTGGAATAATTTGGCCGTAGTCAGGAAAAACACCGTCTATGACACGAGAAGTAAGATATACGCCGTCATATGAAATAGAAATTTGGTTTTTGGTGACACAAAAAAGCACTTCGTCTGGTGCGGCGTCGAGGATACGAATGATTTCTTGCACGTTTTTGTGCGGAATCAAAATACTTTCGAATGCTTTCTGATCTTTGAGCTTTACCCTCTTTTCAGCGAGACGGAAAGAATCGGTGGCTGCACACACCAAAGTATCATCGTCACAACGCACCAGGATGCTCGACAGCTCGGGTTTAATGCTCGATACCGAGGAACTATACCAAACAGACTTTAAACCCCGTACAAAGTCATTTCCTTTGATTTTAAAGGACTGTTCGTCGGACACCTTCGGTATGGATGGGAAGTCATCGGCCGGTAAGGATTTTATTGTTGTGGATGTTCGTTCGGTAGTGATCTTTAAAAGGCCTGTGTCGGTTGTTTCGAGAATAATATTTTTTTCGTACGGTGAATTGTTCAAAAAACTTGAAAGAATGTTGCCGGGGATTGCCACCTTCCCTTCTTTTTCAGTTTTAGCAGGAATAACAATATCGACACCAAGGTCGAGGTTAGTGGATTTTATAGAAACTTCATTTGCGGTGGCTTCGATAAGAATACATGCGAGCACAGGCAGGGTTAAATTCTTCCCAGTTATTTTTTCAGCCTGAGCAACAGCGGCTGTTAGTTTTTCTTTTACACATTCTGTCTTCATATATCTATATATAAATACTATTACTACTACTAGGACTGTGGATATGGTAACAACTTCAAAAAATATATATAAACAAAGCCTTTTTTAAACGTTTTCTATCCACAGGGCTTGTGCACATATTCTAACGTACTGTGCACTTTTTTGCGCGGCGGCGATTTTGGTATTTTGTACACACAGCTTAGGTTGGCCGTAGTATCAGTTTGTACCCAAGCTGTTCGCTTCAAAGGCCACACTCTACCCCAAGGTTATAAACAGGTTATACCTACAAAACAGGTATGGTTAGGTACTGTAAATAAAAAAATATAAAGAACTAGGTAATGAGGGCTCGGATTTGGTTGAGTTCTTGGTTGATTGACGGGTCGACCTTGAGGTCGGTTTTGATTTTTTCGCACGAATGGATGACGGTGGTGTGATCGCGCCCGCCGAGACGCTCCCCAATGGACGGATATGAGATTTTAAAATCTTCACGGAGAATGTACATGGTGATCTGGCGCGGACGAATAACTTCTTTTTTGCGGGTTTTTTCGTAAATACTTGCTTCTTCGATGTTGTAGAAGTCGGCGACGATTTTAATTACTTCTTTTGTGGAAAGGGTGCGTTTTGATGGCCGTGCACTGTTTTTGAGAAGGTTTTTTGCCTCGAGTAGTGTGAGTTCCCTGCCTTTGAGTTGTGACTGGCAGACAATTGAGTTCAAAACTCCCTCGAGTTCGCGGATGTTGGTGGAAACCGACGCGGCGATGAAGTCGATAATTTCATCTGAGAGAAGAAAACTCTGGTTTCGAAGCTTGGCTTTGAGGATGGCGATGCGGGATTCATGGTCGGGGGCTGGAATGTCGACGATCATGCCGGCAGCAAAGCGCGAACGAAGGCGGTCTTCGAGGTTTGGAATGTAGTTTGGGTGCTTGTCGGAGGAGAAAACGATTTGTTTGTTGTTGTCGTAGAGGTGGTTGAACAAATGAAAAAGTTCTTCTTGGGTCCTCTCGGTTTTTGAGAGGAATTGGATATCATCCATAATGAGCATGTCGTATTTTCGGTACTTTTCCTTGAAGTTGTTGATTTTGTTGGAGTTGTTTGGGTTGCTTTGGGCTGACTGAACCGAACTAATGTAGTCGCTCGCAAATTTTTCTGACGTCACATAGTGAATACGCATGTCGGGATACATGCGTTTGAGGTAATTCCCCACTGACTGAATGAGGTGGGTTTTGCCGTGGCCGGTCGAGCCGTACACAAAGAGTGGGTTGTACACGATGCCGGGCTTTTTAACGACAGCCTGAGCCGCTGCATGGGCGAGTTCGTTGAATGGGCCGACAATAAATGAGTCGAACCCATAGCGAGGGTTTAAATTGTCTTCTTTATTTATGTAGAATTCGCTCAAAGGCAGCTCGTTGTTGAGGAGGGCTGTTTGGGCCGAGCTGTTTTCGCTTTGAACCCGTCTTTTTGAATCATCTTTTCCGACTGTGTATTCGAGAGAGCGGATTGAGGGCATTGTGGTGCGCAAAATACGCAAAATTGCCGAATGGTACTTTTTATAGAGCCAGTCTTTGACGAAATTGTTTGGTACGTTCACAAAAGCGGTTCCCTCTTCGATTTTGTATATAGAGGTGTCGCGAAACCAGGTGTTGAAGTTGGGTTTTGAAACAGAGAGCTCCATTTCACCAAGCACATTATCCCAAAGTTTTTTGTTGTCAGGTGTCATTGAGAGTGAGTATGTTTCTTCTGGTAGATTATACTGACGAGGTTTTATTATAGAACTTGTGGAAGGCAGACATCTATGTTCATAAGGTGTGAATAGCTTGTGAATTTCTCCAAAATTGATTTTTTCTTCAGTTTTTGTTGATTTTGTTTTTAATTTGTTGTAACATCAGGTTCACTAAAGATTTAGAGATATATAATCCATGAAACAAGGCCTCACCTACAAACCAAAGAAAAGAAAACGAGCACGAAGCCATGGTTTTTTGACCCGCATGTCTACTGTTGGTGGCAAACGAACCATCGCTCGCCGCCGAACAAAGGGTCGAAAGAAGATTTCGGTCTAATACGGCTCTGTGTAGCGCTCTAAAACGATATGCTTTCTAAAAAGCAACGCATCCCGAAGGCACTCGCCCGGGATGTTTTTGCGCAAGCGGCAACCTTCTCT
>JBBSOY010000012.1:0-22878 GCA_038259265.1 Minisyncoccia bacterium | reverse complement strand
CGACAACAACCGCAAAATTGTAGAGCGGTTCGTCGATACTTTTTGCAATTACAAAATCTCCGAGCTCGGTTGTGTCAAAGCTAATTTCGCCGCGAATAATGTCGTAAAAAGTAACGGTGGTGTTTGGATTTCTAAAACGAATTACTTCGCTCCGCCTCCCTTCCCCTTCAACACCCGCAATAGGGGTTTCCTTGGAAATGTACGCCTTGTCCTCGCTTACGAGTTTTGAAATATAATGCGAATAGATTTTTGAGCGATCCGACTGCCGGTATGTTTCGTCAAATGTTAATCCAAGCCACTTGAGACCGTCGTAGATATTTTGTTCGAATTCGGGCTTCGAACGTTCACGGTCGGTGTCTTCGATGCGCAGCACAACTTTGCCGCCAAAATGTTTTGCATACAGATAGCTAAAAAGAGCGGCACGAAAACTGCCGATATGAAGGTTGCCTGTGGGGCTCGGGGCAAAACGAGTGACAATGCCGGATGGTGAGCGCATATTATTGTTCGTGTTTAAGAGCAATGGCGAGAATTTCTTTGGCAATTTCCATGGCTGCGTTGGGCTTAAAAAAAGATTTTGCGGCTGCAGACATCTGCGCTTTTTCTTCAGGCCTTGTCATTATTCTATCAATTTCTGAAAGAAAAATATGCGAAGTGACGTTTGATTCTTCGAGTACGACTGCCGCTTTGGTGCGTGCGTAAGCGTAGGCATTTTTACGCTGATGGTCGCCGTGGGATTCAGTGATTGGAATAAGAATTGCAGGCTTGCCCCATGAAGCAATTTCAAAAATTGCAGAACCGGCGCGAGACACAACGACATCAGCGACACCTGCCGCCATGCGCAACGCCAATTCGTTTAAATAGTCGAAGGGTTTGTATCGAGCGCGAAAGCGGTCGCTGTACAAAACAGCTTCGGCTCTCGATGTGATATCTTCAAAATTATTTTTACCTGTCTGATGAATGATCTGATATTTTTCAACAAGTTGTGGCAGGGTGTCGATAACAATGTCGTTGATCATCTGCGCACCGAGCGAACCTCCAAGGACGAGCACGGTCGGAATATCTTTGTCGAGCTTTAAAAATTCATGAGCACCCTCAACCATCGGCGAGGTGATTTCTTCTCGGACTGGATTGCCTGTAACTGCAACTTTGTCTTTAGGAAAAAATTGGGCGGCTTCTTCATAGGAAACAGCAATTCGTTTGGCAAATTTGCCGGCAAAGCGGTTGACTCGACCTGGCACGGTGTCGGATTCATGAATAATGACAGGGATTCTAAAAAAACGTGCCGCGACAAGAATCGGAAAGCTTGCATAGCCACCTTTGCTAAAAATGACATCAGGGTACAAAGAAAAAACTGTTCCAAACGCTGTCAGTACTCCCCAGCCGGTTTTGAAAATATCAAAAAAGTTTTTTGGCGAAGCATACATGCGTTTTTTGCCAGCCGAATTTTTTTTGTAAATTATATTGTTGTCAAAAAGAAGCGACGCATTGTATGGAGTGTCGGACATGTAGTAGAGCGTCGGCTGGATGAGTCGATATTCTTTTGAAAGTTTTTGAACGGCTTCGGCAACTGAAAGAATCGGGTAGAAATGTCCTCCGGAACCGCCGCCAGTGAAAAGAATCTTCATTCCGTTGTATTAATGTATTAATTATATTTTAAAAAACGAGACTAGCGTCTGATGGCTTCTTTTTTCTGAAAACGGGAAATGTTGAGCACAATACCGACTTCGGCCAGAGTGATGAACAGTGCTGTGCCACCATGACTCACAAACAGCAACGGAATGCCCGAAAGAGGCAAAACCCCAAGCATCGCACCGATGTTTAAAAATGACTGGGATACGATCAGTATAACAATTCCAAACGCTAACAGTCCACCGAAGGCATCTGGCGAATTCATGGCTATGCGCATGCCTCTGAAGGTGAAGAAAAGATACAGAAATACCAAACCGACGCTGCCGATGAAACCGAACTCTTCAGCCATTACTGCAAAAATAGAGTCCCCGATCGGTTCCGGCAGAAAACTAAATTTTTGAACACTTTGGCCAAATCCCCGCCCCGCCAAGCCTCCGGAGCCAATGGCAATGAGCGACTGGTTTAGTTGATAACTCGACCCTTGTTGGTTGCTGGTGGGATGAATGAAAGTCATGAGGCGGTCTTTGATATATGGCCGAGTCATGGCGATGCCTGCAAAGCCAATGAGACCGATCAAAATAATGAGCAGCATATGCTTCCATTTGGCACCAGCGATGACAAACATTGCCAACGCTGTCGCACCGAGAACCATAAAAGTGTCAGTGTCTGGCTGAATCAAAAGAACTGCGCCGACAATTCCGCAAAAAAGCATAAAGGGGAGGAGTCCAGCCTTCACCGTGGCAACATTTTTTTTAATACCCGAAAGCCAGGCAGCGAGGTAAATAATAAAGCTGATTTTCAGAAATTCGGAAGGCTGCAGAGAAAAAGAGCCGATATTGATCCAGCGGGTGGCGCCGCCGTGTGACATGCCAAGCCCTGGCACAAACACAAGCATAGTGAAAATAATCGACCCGATAAAAATATAAAATGCGTACTGGCGCCATAGTCGGTAATTGATCCTTGAGGCAATGATGCACGCAATACTGCCCAAAAAGAGACCAAGAAATGTTTGAGAAAATGCCACATTTGAAAAACGAGCACCATCTCGGGCCAAAAGGCCAAGGGATGCAGAAACAAAAATAAAAAAACCGGCAGCCGTCAAAATAATGACTGCAATTAAAAACAATTTATCAACTTTTTGTTTGGTGCTCATGTATGTAAAAAACTCCAGCTAACCAGTACCCCGCCCACTTACCCCGCAAGGGCAAAAATCATACCAAGGATTGCGCACACCACGCCGATAATCCAAAACCGCATTGTGACTTTATACGAAGGCCAGCCCTTGGCTTCAAAATGATGGTGAATCGGCGCTATAAGGAATACCTTTTTGCCGCGGAATTTTTTTGAAAGAACTTGGATAACATTTGAAGCGCTCGTCACCACGAGAGGCAGTGCGATGATTGGCAATGCAGCCAAGCCATAGCCTCCTCCAAGCCGGTCGGTCATAAACGCTACAACAGCGAGGGCCATGGTTAGGCCCATGGTGCCCGTTTCAGACATATAATAGCGCGCGGGTGGAATGTTGAACCATAAAAACGCCAGAATACCGCCGACGATAAGCGCACAAAAAGCAGCGAGGTCGATTTGCTGCTGATAAAAAGCAATGCCTGCATATGCCGCAAAAATGCTTGCAAAAATACCACCAGCCAAACCGTCGATACCGTCGATAACCCCACCCGAATAAATACCCATTGTTACCAAAATAAAAAGAGGAATGAAGAAAAAACCAAGCTCAATACCATTTGGAAAACCTGGAAAGCCAATGGCAGAAATATCGAGTTTAAAATAAAACCACACGGCCGCAAGAAGCCCTACCGTACCTACTACTGCAAGGCGTTTTTTCAAAGACAAACCGCCGTAGCCATTGCCGCTTCCCCGAATTTCTATAAAGTCATCCACCAAACCGATAAGACCGCCAATGAGCAACGCCACGAGTGGAATCCACGTTTGGTTTCGACTTAAAAAATCTATTTTCAAAAAATAGTCAATCGGAAAAATTTTCGACAAAAACCACAAAATAGAAATCGTCAGCGCGGCAGAAAGCCAAATTACGATCCCGCCCATGCGCGGCGTGTTCACTTCCCTGTCCTTGTGAAGTTCATTGAAAAGGGGTGTTTTGTTGCCAGCGAAATCAATTTTGCCCGCCTTTTTTTTCCACATTTTGCGCTTATAGAGTTCGGCGCTTAAAAAATATGTGGTCACAATACCGATCGCAAAAGCGATTACGGACGGCAGAAAAACTTTTACGATATCGAGTGGCATTTTTGTATTATATACCTATATTATCCATATTCTTCCGTACGATTGGCGGGCTAGGTCGGACTTAGGTCGGATTATTGACCGATTTTCTGAACAGTAGCATGCACCAGGTTGCTCATGTCGGTAAAACGACCGCCGAAACTTGAATCCAAAACGACTGCAATATATGGACCCTCGAGACCCGGTGAAAAAGCTACCACGAGGTTTCCTTGAGCGAGGTCTGTAAAACCTGTTTTTGAGCCAATAATGCCGGGAATATTTTCAATGATCACATTGGTATTTTTGAGATCATGTGTAATGCCGTTGGCTGAATCAATACTGAACTTTGAATATTTTGTTGCCTCAAGAAGTGCTGGCTGCTCCTTTAAAATATAGTCGACAAGACGCGCAACATCAGAAGCGTTACCATACGCGCCGCTTTTTTCAAGATTCACATCCAAACCGTTGTCATTATAAAACCTAAACGAGTTTAGGTTGAGTTCGCTTGCCCGCTTGTTTAAATAATCGATAAAAAGTTGGCGAGGGTCGTTTTCCAAATACTGCGGCTGAGGCAAAGCAGCTCCGGCAACTGTTGCAATTGCTCGGGCGCCGGCATTTGAGGAAGAAACGAGAGTGAGGGCGATAAGGTCTTGAAGACCCCATCGTTCGTCCCTGAGCAATTCCGCCGGCCCTTCTTCTGAAAGATATTCCGCGGTGATCCGAACAGTCGACTGCTCCGGCAAAATTTCGGTAGCTACAAGTGCCGTCATGAGTTTTGTAAGCGAAGCAAGTGGTAGCACGTCCTGTTCATTTTTTGCATACAGTACTTTTTTATTTTTTACATCCCACACTACCGCCGATTTCGCACCAATTGAAATGTTGGCAAAGGGATCAATTTTTGGAACTTCTGGCACAAAGGCGACTTGCGCTACCTGATTTTTAATATCGTCAGTCTTTATATGGTGGTTTTTTGTAAACACAAAAAGAGAGATAAGCACAATGAAAACAAGGCACACAATGACTGCGGCAATCTGTATCTTTTCATTTTTGTGCTGGATTAAATCGTAGTCCATGTTATTTGTCGGCTTGGGCTGACGTAAAAGTCTCTACATCTTTTTGAACTATATCGTATTCAGGTAAGTCTTCTTTTTTCGAAATGCCGAGATGTGCCAAAAGCTCAAAGGTTGGCTGGTATATAAAACTTCGGTTGTCACGACTTTCGACACGTTCGATAAGACCGCGAACGAGCAGATTTCGAACGATGTAGTTTGAGTTTACTCCTCGAATGTAGTCGATGTCGCGTTTGGAAATCGGACCGCGATACATGATAAGCGACAAAACCTCAACCCCCGCTTTGCTTACTTCGCGGGCAAGTTCTTCTTTTGTGAGTTTTTTTATGAGCTCGCTTGCTTCTGGTGCGGTGTAGAGCATGACCTCGTCGCCATTTCGAACGAGTGACAATCCCCGGTGCTCGAGAGAATTTCCAAGATCATTCAAGGCAGTTTCAACGGCGGCAACGTCTATTTCAAAAAAGTGTGCCAAGTCTTTGAGAGAAACAGCTTCCCCTTTCCAAAAAAGTACCGCTTCGATGTTTGAAGAAAGAATCATGAATGATGATTTTGACAGTCTGGGTTATGTATAGCGCGGTACGCCGATTTCTGGGCTTTCAATTTCAATTTCATCAAAAGAGCCCTTTTGTTCGGCTTGGATTATCCCCCGCTTTACAAGCTCAAGCATAGCCAGAAATCCCACTATAACATGAATTTTTTCACTTTTGTCATGTCCGGCAAAATCGCGAAAACTCATTTTAAGGCTTTTTTCGACTCGGATCGTGAGGCGCTCTATCATTTCCTCCAAGCTGATGACCTTTTGAACCACCACTTTTGGCAATTGTTCGACTTTTGGAATCTGAGCAATTATTTTTTTAACCGACTCAAAGATGTGTTGGGACGTTATTGATCCGGGCGAAAAAACTGTTTCTGAAAATTTTCTTTCGGCAGGCGCAAAAAGAATTGTTTTGCCAAACTTCTCTTCTATCACCTTCCCCGCTTCTCGGATACGCTGGTAGATGGCCAGTCGGGTTTCAAGCGACTTCATGTCGCCCTGTTCTTCGGTCGTCAGCTCAAGATGCGGCAGAAGCGATTTTGATTTGATCAAAAGCAGAGTCGCCGCCACTAAAATAAAACTCGCACTTTCCCCCATCGGAAAATTTTCCTGCGTCTGAATGTACGAAATAAAATCGTCGGTCACTTTCGCGAGCGAAATTTCATTTATAAAAAACTTTCGCTTCTCTATGAGATCGAGCAGTAAATCAAATGGTCCCTGAAATTGTTCTGTAGTTATTTCAAATGCCATGAGTCATTGAAATGAAAAATTAAGAGAGCTTAAACCCGACCGCTTCTTTTGCTCGGGCTATGGTTATATTAGAAATGGTTCGGGCTTTTGCATTTCCCGCTTCGAGAATTTTGAATACTGCGGCAGGGTCGGCAGCAACTTCTGCTCGACGGTTACGCAATGGGGTAATAAAACGTGAGACGTATGCGGCCAAAAACTCCTTCGATTCCTTATAGCCAATTTTTCCACCAATATATTTTTCTCGGAGCGATTCGAGCTCTTCTGGAGTAGCGAAAAGCTTGTGAAGTGCAAAAACATTGCAGGTTTCGGGGTCCTTGGGGTCGTTCACACCCTTTGAATCGGTGGGGATTTTCATTACCGCCTGCTTTATTTTTTCGTCAGTATCAAAAAGCCCAATGGTGTTGCCATAACTTTTGCTCATTTTTTGTCCATCTGTTCCGGGCACAACACCGACATCCTTCATAATGTACGGCTCTGGCTCCACAAAAATCGGCGTATCCGATGAAAACATTCTGTTGAATTTTTGGGCAATATCTTTCGCAATTTCCAAATGCTGCTTTTGGTCATTCCCTACCGGCACTACGTGGGCCCCATACAGCAAAATATCGGCCGTCATGAGAATCGGATAATCAAATACGCCTACGGTAATTTCTTTATTCTTAGCCTCAGCGTCCTTGAATGCATGAGCGCGCATCAAATACGGCATAGTGGTTATGCAGTTAAAAATCCACGCCAGCTCGGCATGTGCCGGCACTTGCGACTGCAAAAACAAAGTAACTTTTTTTAAATCAAGGCCGATTGCTAAATAGTCAATCGCAACATTTAGAATGTTCGACTGAAGTTCAAGGGGATTATGAAGTGTGGTGAGGGCATGTAAGTCGGCAATAAAAACGTACGTTTCATGGGAGTTACTTAATTCTACAAACTGCTTTAGTGCGCCGAAATAATTGCCGATATGAAGATCGCCGGTCGGTTTGACTCCCGAAACCATAATTTTTGTTTCAGTCATGTTGAAAATAATAACAGAAAATGAGTCTTAAATCCCCTCTTTTTTGAGCTCCTCGATTTTTTTGCGCGCGTCGCGAGAAAGGCTTTTTGGTAAATCAATGATAATTCGAAGAAGAATATCACCGCGCTTGCCACGGTCGTCTGGCACACCCTTGCCTTTTACCCGCAAGATTTCACCAAAGGTTATGTGTGCTGGTATTTTAATCGAAACGACGCCATCAAGTGTTGTGAGCTGATACTCTGCTCCAAGAAGAGCGTCCGAAAGTTTTACTTTTAAATCGGCGACAAGGTTTCTGCCATCCTTTCGGAAAGTCGCATGGCGCCGCACATGTACCTTTATATATAGATCGCCCGCTGAGCCCCCCGAAACACTTTCGCCTCCGCCAGTGAGCCGAATCATTTCGCCGTCTTCAATGCCAGCTGGAATTTTGACTCCAATTTCATTTTCTCTTTGCACAACACCTGCACCCGCACAGGTCGAACACTTTTCTTTCGGAATCTTTCCTTGGCCGTTACAGGTTGCGCAGATTCGTTCGGTTGCAAATGAACCCAAAATTGTGCCGCGGACTTCTCGAACCCTGCCTTTGCCGTTGCAGGTTTTGCAAGTCAAAAATTCTGTACCTGGTTTCCCTCCCGAACCGCTACATGTTTGGCAGGTTGAGGTTTTATTGAGGGAAATTTTTCGGGTTACGCCAAAAATCGATTCCTCAAACGTAAGCTCGATGTCGACCGAAATGTCTCGGCCGCGTTTGGTTTTTTCAGCCCGACCACCTCCAAAAAATTCCGAAAAAATGTCGCTGAAATCCATACCTTCAAAACCGCCTCCGCCCTGAGAAAATTGTGAAAAATCAAAGCCGCCGAAACCCGCTCCACCGCCAGCCCCGGGGCCCGGCCCTTGGCCGTCGCTAAAAACTCGCCCATATGCATCGTACTCGGCTCGTTTTTTATCATCAAACAAGACCGTATAGGCCTCGTTAATCTCTTTAAATTGAGCCTCATTGCCGCCTTTTTTGTCGGGATGGTGTTTGTGCGCCAAAGCTCTAAAGGCTTTTTTAACCTCGTCTTTGGTTGCCTCTTTTTTTATGCCTAAGATTTGGTAATAGTCTTTCGCCATGTATATAGTTACTGGCCAGGGTTATCCTTTGGAGTTTCCTTAAATTCTGCATCGCGAACCGTGTCGCTGTCGGCACCTGCCGCTCCTTGGGCACCTTCACCTTCTGTTGGGCCAGCTCCTGGTTGTCTCGCATCGCCGGCTGCTCCTTGCATGTACTGGCCAATTTTCTGAATTTCTGTTGAAAGATCGGTCGTGGCTTTTTTGAGAGCATCTAAATCACTCCCCGCCTTTTCTTTTTTTAGCGTTTCTATTTTTTCCTGAATTGGTTTCTTTACATCGTCTGGAATTTTCGCACCAGCGTCTTCAAGAGCTTTTTCTGATGTGTATTGAAGCTGTTCAGCCATGTTTCGAGCTTCGGCGAGGTCGCGCTTTTTCTGATCTTCTTCAGCATGCGCTTCGGCATCTCGCTGCATTTTTGCAATATCGTCTTTTGAAAGACCGGAGCTTGCTTCGATACGAATCGACTGCTCGCGATTTGTGGTTTTATCTTTCGCTTTGACGCTCAAAATGCCGTTCGCATCGATGTCGAAGGTGACTTCCACCTGTGGCATGCCGCGTCGTGCAGGCGGAATACCGTCCAAAATAAATCGGCCGAGGCTTTTATTGTCGCTTGCCATTGGTCGCTCGCCCTGAAGCACATGAATTTCCACAGATGTCTGGTTGTCTGAAGCGGTTGAAAAAACCTGAGATTTCGACGCGGGAACGGTTGTGTTTTTTTCAATGAGTTTAGTGCCGACGCCGCCCATGGTTTCGATACCAAGTGAAAGCGGGATAACGTCGAGCAACAAAATGTCCTTAACATCGCCGGAAATAATTCCACCTTGGATTGCAGCACCGAGCGCTACAACTTCGTCAGGATTAATCGATTTGTTCGGTTCTTTGCCGAAGAATTTTTTCACTTCCTCAATAATTTTTGGCATTCGGGTCTGGCCGCCGACCAAAATAACTTCGTTCAAATCACCAACCTTAAAGGGCGACGCTTCCATTGCTCGCTTTGTAATCATCAAGGCGCGGTCGATAAATTCTCGGGTCAAATCTTCAAGCTTTGCTCGGCTCATTTTCAACACAAGATGTTTTGGTCCGGAAGCGTCTGAAGTAATAAATGGAATGTTGATTTCTGTTTCCTGGGCAGTCGAAAGTTCAATCTTGGCTTTTTCTGCGGCTTCATCAAGACGCTGCAGTGCAAACGCATCGGTCCGTAAATCGATGCCGCTTTCTTTTTTAAATTCGTCAGCGATCCAGTTGATGATTTTCTGATCAATATCGCGGCCACCCAAATGACTGTCGCCGTCGGTTGACTTCACTTCAACAACTTCATCGCCAACTTCGAGAATGGAAATATCAAAAGTTCCACCACCGAAATCGAAGACCGCAATCTTCTCTTCTTTCTTTTTATTGAAACCATAGGCCAACGCCGCGGCAGTTGGTTCGTTAATGATGCGCTTCACGTCGAGACCGGCGATCTGACCGGCGTCTTTTGTGGCTTTTCGCTGCGCGTCGTTGAAGTATGCCGGAACGGTAATGATGGCTTCGGTGACTTTTTCACCGAGCTTAGCTTCAGCATCAGCTTTTATTTTAGCTAAAATCATTGCTGAAACTTCTTCAGGGCGATAATCCTTGCCCGACATTTTCACACCAACGCCGCCGTCTGCACCTTTAATGACATCGTACGGCACGTTTGCTCGATCTTTTTGCACTGCAGGATCTTCATAGGTGTGACCAATGAATCGTTTTATGCCGACAATAGTGCCTTTTGGATTGGTTACTGACTGACGGCGTGCCAAAAGCCCAACGAGGCGTTCGCCGTTTTTAGAAATCGCTACAATAGATGGCGTCGTTCGTGCGCCTTCAGCATTTTCAAGAATCTTTGGGCCGCCAATGTCCATGACTGCGACCGCTGAGTTTGTTGTTCCAAGATCAATTCCAATGATTTTAGCCATATATTTTGAGAAATTAAAATCTTATAAGTGAGATGAGAAAAGTATATTCGTGTTCACCTTCAAATTCAAGTCTGACCTATTCGTACTTGCCAACACGAACTTTGGCTGGCCGGATTAGCTTATCGTGCACCATGTACCCCTTCTGCAACACTGATATAACGATATTGTCTTCTTCAGGAGTTGAAACCGCCACCATGCCAATCGCTTCAGAATCCCTTGGGTCGAATTCTTTGCCCACCGGATCTATAATTTCTACTTTATGCTCGCTCAGGATGTTAAAAAATTGGGTGTGAATTTGTTCGATCCCCTTCTTCCATTCTTCCGGCAGTTTCGCGAGTGTTTCTTTGTTAGAAAAAGCCATTTCGAAACTGTCTAAAACGGGAGCGAGTTCGGCGAGCAAATCGGCTTCGGCATATTTAATTTTTCTTTTATTATCCTCGTCGTCCTGCTTTCGGGAATTTATATAATCGGCCTTCATTTTCTGCCAGCCGAGTAAATATTCCCTCTTTTCCTCGTCGCTTTTTTTGAGGCGAACTCGAAGATCAGCTACAACGTCTTTTGATTTCTTATCTTTATATTGGCCGTATTCGGCATCCTGTTCGAGGGAAATATCATCCGCTTCAACTTCAGCTTTGGGTTCAGGTTTTTCCATGTCCTCCTCTTTTTCATGTGAAGTATTCATAGGTTTGAAAAAAATATACTACACCTGTTAAAAAAATTTAAGCACGAAATACAAAAAAATCTTTTCGGAGCCTCAAGAGATGCTGCAGGAAAAGATTTTTTAGAGGCTCTAGCGCTTTGACCACTGTGGAGACTTTCGGGCTTTTTTGAGACCGAACTTTCGGCGCTCTTTTGCGCGAGGGTCGCGTTTGAGGAATCCTAAATGTTTGATTTCTTTTCGGAGAGTCTGGTCGTAGGCAAGGATGGCTCGGGAGATGCCGTGACGCATTGCTTCTGCCTGAGCGCTAATGCCGCCGCCGTTGATGAGAGCCTCGACTTTGAATTTTACAGGCAGCGTAACCTTTGTGAATGGATCTTTGACGGTTACTTGCAGCTGGTCGGTTGGGAAATAAACATCGAAAGCTTTGTCGTTTATGGTGAAAGATGTTTTTGCGGCCTCGTAAATGCGGACGCGGGCAATGGCGGTTTTGCGTCGACCAACAGCCTCGATGTATCGTCCGTTATCTGTCGTATTCTTTTTTGTGCTGACTGAATCCATGATTGTATTTTTGTATTGTATGTAAAATGCTTGATTATTCGGTGACGTGCAGATTTTTGATTATCTGCGGTCGAAGTTTGTTGATGGGCAGCATGCCGTAAACGGTCTTTCGAAAGAGTTCCTTGTAGCCTTTTTCCTTGATGAATCGGTCCATCGAAACTTCTTTCAAATTTCCTCGATAGCCAGTGTGGTGTCTAAAAACCTTTTCATTGAGGTTTTTAGCGCTGATTTTGACCTGAGCAGCATTTGTAATATGCACCTCGACAGGCGTAATTTTGTTTCGGGAATAGCCGGTAGTATTTTTGCCCATAAGGATAGTTGCGGCTTCGCTTGCAACTCTTCCCAAAGACTTATTCGCAGTGTCGATTGTGTATTTCATGATGTCTATTCGAATGTCGATTATACGAATTCAATGATGGCTTGGGCCGCGCCGTCGCTCTGGCGACGAACGAGCTTGGTGATTCTAACATATCCGCCCTTTCGGTCGACATATTTCGGGCTGATGGTCGAAACGATGGCTTTTGCAGCTGTGTCGCCAACCTTTCGGCTAATGTCGCGGCGAGCAGCCAACGTGGCCTTTTTGCCATTGGTTACCAAGCGTTCAACCATTGGTCGCATTGCCTTTGCTTTTTGCTCTGTGGTCTGGATCTTTCCGTCTCGAACCAGAGACTCAACCAAAGAACGCATGAGGGCGTTTCGCTGTCCTGTCTTTCGTCCAAACTTTTTGATTTTATCGTGATGTCTCATTGAAGTTCGAAAACAATAGCATTATTTAAGAGAAATTCCAAAATCAGTCAAAACCTTCTTGATTTCGCCGATGCCTTTGGCGCCCAAACCTTCGATTTCAAGAATGTCTTTCTTGCTTTTTCGAACGAGGCCGCCGACGGTTCGAATGTTTGCAGTAGTAAGGGCGTTGATGGTTCGCTGAGAAAGTTCGATGGTTTCGATGCGAGTTTTAAGAAATTCCTGATCGAGTTCTTTTGTTTCGCCAGCACCTTCCGCAGAGCCCGCGTCGTTTGAAATAGGCGCTTCTTCTTTGAAGCCAATGATCGCTTTAAGCTGATTGATCATAATTTCAATCGATTTTTCGAGCGCTTCGTGTGGCGTGATGGTTCCGTCAGTTTCGATGTTGATTCGGAGTCGGTTGAAGTCGGTTCGGTCACCAACGCGCATATTTTCAACTTCGTAGCTGACTTTTCGAATAGGAGTGAAAACGGCATCGACAGTAATGGTGCCGATATCAACTCGATTTTTCTGCAACGATTCCTTTGAAACAAAGCCAAGACCCTTTTCAACGGTAATTTCCATGGCGAGTTCAGTATTTTTGTCGGTAACGTGAGCAATCACTTGTTCTGGGTTCAAAATGGCAACCTGGCCAGGGGCTTTGATATCAGAAGCTTTGATTTCCTGAACCCCTTTGATTTTTAGGGTCAAAGTCTGTGGTTCATCGGTAAGCATCTGGATTCGGACCTTTTTAAGATTCAAAAGCAATGTAACGATATCTTCTTTTACCCCGCTCAAGGTAGAAAACTCGTGGCTAACACCAGCAATTTTGACAGAAGTAATGGCTGCACCTGGGAGGGATGACAGGATCATTCGGCGGAGCGAATTTCCGAGCGTGTGGCCATAGCCAGGATAAAATCCGTCGATTTCATAAACACCAATGAAGTTGTCTTCCTGGACAACCTTTGGTTTTGATGGCAAAACGATTGAATGATGAATCATACGTGTATTGAAAGACTAATAAGTTAACGGCTATAAAACTCAATTACCATGTTCAGGTCAAAAAGCGTGTCGGTTTTGTTGGCAAAATTTGGAATGGCCGTGACAGTAGCCTGAACTTTTGTTGGATCAGCTTTGATCCAGGTCGGTGCGGTAACGGCGGTCATACGTTCGGTAGCCCCGACAAACAATGGTTTTTTAGCGCTTGCCTCGCGAACACCGATAACGTCCCCAACTGAGACCTGATATGACGGAATGGTCACACGCTTGGTATTAACCGTTATGTGGCCATGAGAAGCCATTTGGCGCGCGCCAGAGCGGGTTGTAGCCAAACCCATGCGAAACACTACGTTGTCGAGACGGCCTTCGAGCAAGGCGTACAAGGTTGGGATGGTGTTGCCTTTTGCGGCGGTGGCCTTTTTAACGTAGTTAGAGAAAGCTTTTTCGGTTAAAAGATATGTAAAGCGGGCTTTTTGCTTTTCGATCATTTGTTCGCCGAATGCAGATTTTTGTCGCGGACCGCGAGATTTGCTGCTTTTCTTGCCTTTTTTTGCCAAAGACAACGTGAATTTCGCAGTTTGAGTTTTCTCAAACACCGGAGCATTCAAACGACGAGCAATTTTATATTTTGGTCCGATTATCATAAATTTTATTTTAGACTTGATACGCGACTGACAATTAGACTCGGCGTGGGCGTGGCGCACGAGGGCCGTTATGTGGCACAGGAGTAATATCGGAAATTGATTTGATCGCGGTACCTCTTGAAACAAAACCGCGAATAGCTGCTTCTCGGCCTGAACCAACACCGCGAACAAAAACCGAGATTTCCTTTACACCAAGAGCGGCTGCCTTGAGCGACAGGGTTTCGCCAACTTTTGCGGCAGCAAAGGGGGTGCCTTTTTTAGCACCTGAAAAGCCAAGGGCGCCGCTTGAGGACTGAGCAAGAGTGTTACCTTGCATGTCGGTCAACACGACCTTGGTGTTGTTGTAGGTGGATTCGACACAAAGGCGAGCGCTTTCTACTTTTCGCTTTGAAGAAGCGGTGGTTGCGCCACTCGCCTTCTTTTCTTCTGCCGCATCAGTTTTTTCGGCTTTTTCGACTGTTCGTTTTTTTCCCATGTTATTTCTTATCTAGTGTCTTCTTACCGCTTCCCATAGTCTTTCGGACGTTACCTCGGCGTGTTCGAGAATTGGTTTTGGTACGCTGGCCTCGGGAAGGCAAACCGCGGGAATGGCGGGTGCCGCGATAGGCTTTGATGTCTCGAAGGCGTTTGATGTTTGCTTCAACTTCGCGCTTGAGATCGCCTTCGATTTTTATGTCTCCCATGACCTTTCGAATGGCATTTTCTTGGTCTGCAGTGAGTTCGGTTGGTTTAAGACCGCGCTCTACTTTAGCTTCGGACAAAATGGAGAGTGCGCGTGAGCGGCCGACGCCATAGAGCGTCGTGAGGCCGATTTCAATACGTTTATTTTCTGGAAGTGTGATACCTAAGATTCGCATATAAATTATCCTTGTCGTTGTTTATGGCGTGGGTTATTTTTGCAGACAACATACAGATAGCCCTTTCGACGAACTATCTGACACTGTGCGCAAATCTTTTTAACTGATGATTTTACTCTCATGTGAAGTGTGAAAGACGTTTACAATCGTTTTACGATTCTGCCCTTGCCGCCATATGGATCAATTTCAACTGAAACCTTGTCGCCGATGAGAACACGAATTCTGTGGAGCCTCATTTTGCCCGCAAGAAAGGTCAGTATTTCGTTATTTTCGCCGTCAATTTTTACTTTAAAAAAAGTGTTTGGAAGGGATTCAATAACCACCCCAGACACTATTTTAACTGGTTGTTTGTTGTCTTGCATCACAAATATCGCGATGGAGGCTATACTAACAGAAACAGCCTCTATTCGTCAACGTGTAGTATCGATTTCAACCTGAATTTTAGCCGGATTTTTAGGTAATGATAAAATCCAGAACGGCTGAATGACGACGTTGGCCCGATCCACAGATTCATAATTTGCTAGAATAGCTCGGATATTAGCCCTTTTTTGCCCAACCAAACTCTGGGCCACCGCCTCGCGGTCAATGTTCCAAACAAAGTTAGCGTTGCCGTCGAGTTTGAAAGAAATCTCCTTTGTGGTTGAGGGATTGAAGTTTGACATGTCGTCCAACACGAAATTGAGAGTATCGATGTTTTTAATGGTTACGTCTTTCTGACCAACGTCGGTGAGACGAAGGGCGAGATATTTTGAAAGCTCATTTTTGTCGAACAAAATACCGTAGACACTTCCCTTTTCTCGGACAACTGCGGTGCCCGCCGCGTCTCCTGACGCCTGTGGTAACTCTTCAAAGCTGAAAGTAGCAGCGCTTCTAAAAAGTACATGCGTATCCGGAATCTGGCCATCGAGCGATGTCAGGAGTTCGTTTTTTAGCTGTGTTTCAATTGAAATTTTTGCTGCGGCGGTGTCTGTGGGGGTTACCTTTCGAACCGTACCGATATATCCGCCTGAAATAGGTGAAGCTGGGTCAGATTTAGCCGAAAATTTTAAATATTTCGGATCATCCTTAAAGCCAGGAATAGTGAAATCAGACAAACCGATGTTGTATTGCTCGCCAGGCGCATCGGCGGTAACGGTGACAGAAATGCTGCCAGGTGTCGTCACGCCGTTGACGGTTTTTTGGCCAGGAACCGAGATTTGAGCTGGGATTCGGAAAATGAGACCGGCGGGGCTCTGAAAACGAGTATTGGTAATGAGCGTTTGGGCGTCTGGGGTGGTGTTATAGATAATGATTTTACCGCTGGCCTTTCGTTCGACTTTTTCTTCACTACCTGCGGGGACCTCTTTGCTGCCTTCTCGGCTCAAGGTAACGAGTGTGTATGGCAAAGTGCCGTCAGTTGCATCGGCAATCGCTTTGCCCGCAACGCTAATCGGTGTGTTAATTTCTTTTGGGGTGATCGTCGCTGTTGCAGAAACAAACATAAATGAAGCAGCGTAAATCACAACCAGCAACACAACGATACCTGCAAACCACATCCCGAAACCAGAGAATTTTCTTTTTGTGCCTGGCCGTGTCGGTGGTTTGTCGTACTTTTGTTCGGTTTTTGGGCTTTTTTTCTTGGGCTGCTCGTCTTCAGAGGGCATTTCCTTTTCCACGACGGGCATAGATTTATTGTTTGGCAATGGAATGTTGCGGATTGAACGCTTTCCTGCGGGCACGATGTCTTGAACAAATATCTTTGTCATAATGTGTGTTGAATTTTATTTTACAAAATGCTCCTCCGGTTTGTAAACGATTTCTTGTCGGCAAATCGGGCATTACAGTAGATCGCACCTAGGGCGATAAAAATATTCGGTGTCTCGCCGCTTCCAAACTCTACAAATTGAGAAAGGTTTTCGCGAGAAAGCGATATGGTGTTCGGTATTTGTTTGATTATGATACCACTAAATAAATCGGAAATCTTTTGGTCACTCACAACATACGCTCGCTGCGGAAGAAAGTGCTCGATTTCTTTTGTTTCGTGGATTGCACTCAGAAAACGAATCGTCCATTCCTGGCCGAACGCTTCGACAAGCGCGGACATTTTTTCTTTTGTGGGCGCGTCAACCGTGTCACTGGCAAAAAGACTGATCATTGATGTTGCAAGTTCCGGTGTTGATTCTGTTGCCAGGGCCACTTTCCTCACCAAATGATTTTTACCCACAGGAAAAGAAACCAAAGAATGGATTGCTCCCCGAAGAACAACGAGCGCGTCAGTGACCTCACTTCCAATGTCGACAAAAATAAAATCTTCTTTAGGCGAAAAAAGCGTCATAATGACGTCCCAAGCAACAAATGGAAATGTGTGGAGAATGATTGAATGCGGATGCACGACGGTATAAATTTCCGATTCAATTTTTTCCCGAATGATGGCCGGGATGACGCTCGCATATACAGAAACATCAAGCGTTTTAGCCATTTTACCGTAAGGAGCCGCCGTCTGGTAACCGTTTAATTTAATATGAGAAAGGGCCTTTTCAACGATAATCGAACTGCCACCGGAAACTTCTTTAAAAATTTCTGAAAATTGCTCAGCGATAAGCTTTTCAATAGTTTTTTCTTGAACGTTGAAAGCTTCCGGTTTTTCAATATGAATAGATTTTGAAAAAGAAGAAAACCACGGCGAGGCGAAGATAACGTGGGTGTTTTTAATCTTTTTTTTGTGATCATGTGCCAGCTCAGTAATGGTTTTGTGCAAAGAAGAAAGCATGAACGTCGAAAGCTCTTCAGCTTGAATTTTTTCTTTGACAGGAAATTCGGATTCGCGAACACAAAGAATCTTCGCCGGCGAATTTTTTTCAAACTCAACAATAGCGCCGTACACGCTGCCGCTTCCGACACTGATGATCACGTCATATTCCTTTGAAGAGCTGAGAACTGAACTCATATTTATCCAAGTATACCAGAAAGAAAAAGCGGCACGTCGAAGCGTGGGGAGTGGACGCGGATGCAAACACTATGTGAGCACAGCTTTAATTCTTCGAACACCAGCCGAAACAGCTTCTTCTTTAATAATTTTAAACTCACCGAGCATGCCGGTTTCCTGTACATGTGGGCCGCCACAGATTTCTTGACTAAAGGTACTGTCGCTGCCGTTGCTGATTGAATAAACTCGCACCACATCGGCGTATTTTTCACCAAATACACCAGTCGCACCATTGTGACGCGCCTGAGTGAGTGGCATTTCTTCCGATGTAACTGCGAGATTTTCCTGGATTTTTTGGTTTACCAGATTTTCAACCTGAGTTTTTTGCGCGTCAGTCATTTTTGCATCATGAGAAAAGTCGAAACGAAGTCGTTCGGATGTGATGTTGCTACCCTTTTGCTCAACATGCGCACCGAGTACGCTTTTGAGAGCCGCGTTCAACAAATGTGTGGCTGTATGATATTTGAGCGACATTTCGCTCGTATCTGCAAGGCCGCCTTTGAATTTTTGTTCAGCACCAACCCGAGAAAGTTCCTGATGTTTTTTGGCTTCGGCTTCAAAAGCATTGAGGTCCACCACAATCCCCTGCTCTTTGGCTAATTCAGCGGTCAAGTCGACAGGAAAGCCAAAACTTGAAAGGAGTGTAAATGCGTCTTTCCCGGTGAGTGTTCCCGTAGCTGCCAAACGCGAAAATTCTTTGAGGCCGCTCGTGAGAGTTTTTCGAAACTTCAGCTCTTCTTCTTGAAGAATGTGTTGAATATGCTCAATATGCTGGCCGATTTCCGGGTAAGACTCGGCATATATGCCTGGAACTGCTGCGGCCACCTTCACAATATCGCCCGGTGCCAGACCGAGTGTATCCGCAAAACGAACTGCACGACGGATGAGTCGGCGCAAAATATAGCCGCGATCGGTATTTGAAGGCGTAACGCCATCGGAAATTATAAAAACACTTGCCCTGATGTGGTCGGCAATAATTCGTTCAGCACGCAACCGAATATGTGGGACACTAAGAGTCGTCTCTGCGACAGGTGTGTCAGTCCGTTGGTTTATTAAAGAGCGGATTTTTTCGACAATAGGCAGAAAAAGATCGGTATCAAAAATGTTGTCTTTGTTTTGCAAAAGCATGACTACACGCTCAAAACCTGCACCTGTGTCGACATTTTTCTTAGCGAGCTTGCCCACAATCTCGCCATTTTTCTTTTCATATTCCATAAACACGTCGTTCCAGATCTCGACAATTTTTTGATCAGAATCTGCTTGGTCGAAATCGGCCATTGTTTTCAATTCGCCGACATCTCCGTTGATGTCATAAAACATTTCTGTGTTCGGCCCAGTCGGCCCGGTCCATGTATCACTACCCTTCACTGCTGGCCACCAGTTTGAATCCACGCCTTTATAAAAAATTCGCTCTTTAGGAATACCAACCTTTTGCCAAACAGCCGCGGATTCATCGTCCCGAACGACCGCTTCATTTCCTTCAAATACTGTGATGTAGAGGCGTTTTGGATCAAGGCCGAGACCATATTCTTTGGAAGTGAGGAATTCGTAACTCCAGGCGATCGCCTCTTCTTTGAAATACGAACCAAGCGACCAATTGCCAAGCATTTCAAAAAAAGTGGCATGTGTTTTGTCGCCGATGTCTTCGATGTCATTCGTGCGCATGCATTTTTGCACATCGACAATTCTGTCGCCTTGCGGATGAGGCGCACCCATCAGAAATGGTACGAGTGGCTGCATGCCGGCAGTGTTAAAAAGCACGGTGGGGTCATGGAGCGGCACCAGAGACGCCGAGGGAATTACGGCATGGTTTCGCTTTTCGAAAAAGGCCAGAAAACGTTTGCGGATTTCTACTGAGGTCATAGTCGGTATCATACTAAAGAAGCGAGGACTTTGAAATCCTTCAGAAGTTCGACTTTTGTACTGCCGTTGTAAAGCGCGACGGCGGGATGGTACAGCGGCACGATGTGTATCGGGCCATATGATGCCATTGCTTCGAATGACCGACCATGCATTTTTGAAATCGGCTCAATTTTTGTCTCGAGATTAAATTTTTTCATAACATAGACCATTGAAAATCTGCCGAGCGTGGCGATAATCTTTGGTTGAATGATGTCGATTTGGCGATCCAGAAATGGGGCATAGATTTCTATTTCGGTTGGAATCGGGTCGCGATTGTCTGTGGGCCGATCTTTTACAATGTTAGTTACGTAGACGGATTGCCGCTCCAGTTCGATCGATGCCAAGAGTTCGTCTAAAATGCGGCCCGAGGCGCCGCAAAACGGCTTGCCGGTCGCGGCTTCGTTTTTGCCCGGCGCCTCGCCGACAAACATGATGCTGGCAAGGTGGTCGCCTTCGCCGATGACTGGGTACACATTGTTCTTTACACGCTCAACATACAGAGGCGACTCTTTGAGACCGACGACCTCATTTTTTATTTTTTCAAGCTCTGCAGCCCGTTCTTTCTCTGTCATTTTTAAATAGACAGATATTACTTGCTAAGTTTTTCCTCAGCCAGAATTTTTCTTTTGAGTTCAAGTCCTCGATTGTACCCGCCAAGCCCGCCATCCGAACGAATCACCCGATGACACGGAATGTCTGGGTTATAATTTTTGCTGATGATCGTGCCCACTGCGCGAAAAGCCCGCGGACTGCCAGCTTTTTCAGCCACATCTTTGTACGTCATCGTTGTACCCTTCGGAATATGTTGAACGACGTCAAGAACTTTTTCTTTAAAACTTTTTACAGCAAGAGTTCGATTCATATTTAAAATAAATTTTGGGTGCCATCAGTTTTTCCGCGAGAACTATTTTTATTAATTTTTGCTGCTGAGGCTTTTTTAACAGCTTTCATTTTACGTGAAAAAAGTGGCGCCGCCGAGTCGGTGGTCAAACCCTCCACCGCCCGCGATTTTCCTTCTGTCTGGGTATGGGGCGCGGTGGCGGACGTCTCGGCTTTCACAAGCTCGACATACGAACAAAACTCGCAGTCGGGCGAACCCTCCGGAATTTCGTCGGCCATGAGACAAGCTTTCATATCCATCAAGGTTTTTTCAATCCAATCGTCGGTGCCAATGTAAGGAATTACCGCAACATCAAATTCAAGCTTTCCGTCAAAAGATTTTCGGTCAGTCTTCCCATTCACATATACAAAATAGCCCGTGTCCGAAACCTTGAAGCCAATCTGACGAAAAAGCCATTGATAAATTTCCATCTGACGCTTGTACTGGATTTTCCATTCATCATCGAGCGTAATTTTGCCTTCCTTGCTCGTAGCTTTGTAGTCGACAACGATTAATTCGCCGGCCGGGTTCACCCACACGTCGTCGATACCGCCACGAACGATTAGATTCGCTGGTTTGTAGTGCGTTAATACCCCACGCTTCAGAGCGTCGCGCCATTCTTCCATGCGTTCATGCTGAAATGGCACCGCATCGATCCCGTACGCTTTCATAAGTGGATGCGCCGACTGCTTTTCTCGGTGAATGTCGAATTCTTTTTTAAGCAAAAGATCAACCGCGCTATTTAACGCAAATGGCGGCCCCTTTGGACGCGGCACACCACGGCGAGAGTCGAGGTAAAAACAACGCGGACACTGCGTAAACATCTCGATTTTCGTTCGGCTCAATTTAAAAGGTTCCTTCGATTTTGGATCGAAGAGATACCATTGTCTTTTTTTTGTCGGAAATCCCATATAAAATTGTGGGGTTTACATCGCCCCGATTTCAGTAACAACCTTTTGGGCTTTTTTTTCTGAAAGTCCGGCATCCACCAAAGCTTGTTTGTTACCACGAACCTGTTTACAAAGGACAAGGCCTTTGAGCAACAAAAGCTTGAGCTCCATCGTATTTAATTCATTAAGACACGCAAGCGGTATGAGGTCGCCATCTTCGATCATGTCCTGCAGATTCCCTTTGACCGGATAGTTCCAGCCAATCATTTTGAGCCCCTTGCACATACCGTATTCAATCGCCGTCGTCGTAAACTTCGTGTTGGTGACAAGCCAAAACTCGTCGAGCTTCCGGCGTTTGCCGCCATAGTAATGTGTAACCTCGGCCAAGTCATCGGCCCGAGCTTTAATATACAGCGCGACCTTCACATCGCTTTTGAGACCAAGCTGGTTGTGAAATTTTGCTTCGGTCATAATGAGCTTGTGATCGTTCCATGCCACGACATCGACTTCGTGAGAAACACAGGCTCCCGTTGCCATAATATTTGTTTCGGCGGTGTACCCAAGACTTCGAAAAATTTCTGCCACATATTTTTCGAACGGAAAACCAGATGGCCCCAGATTAGCAATACCTTTGCGAAGCGAGTAAATCTGCGCCGCCGGTTTCTGCAATTTATGCAAAATGAAAAATGCATGCTTGTAAATTTGCGATGTCGACATGCCGTCTGTAATTTCACTTCGGATATGGTCGATAACCTGCGCCGCAATTTCTGGCGTCGCTTTTGAATTCAGAAGTGACTGTTCGAGCTTATGCGGGTCAAAAACCTGTCGCTCGCCATTTGCCTTTAAAATGAGGGGAATTTCAGGGGTTGGAAGGGTCATTGGTTTATTTTGCACGAAGCGTTGAGGTTATACAACCGACAGCTAAAGATACTTTTCAATATTTTTCTTGTGCTGGGCAAATGTTTCGGCATAGTGCATGTTTCCTTCGCTATCAGAAAGGAAAAAATAATAGTCAGTGTCTTTCGGATGCAAGGTGGCATCAATTGAACTCAGTCCTGGATTGGAAATCGGCGTTGGTGGCAAGCCTTTATATTTGTATGAGTTGTACGGCGAATCAATTTCCAAATCGCTGCGAGTCAGATCGTTTGTGGTTTTACCATTAATATATTTAAACGAAACATCGACCTGCAGGGGCATTTCTTCGTCAATTCGTTTCCACAAAATACCGGCAATAATCTGCCGTGTTTCAAACTGCCGTGCTTCGGTTTCCACAATCGAAGCCATTGCAAGAACATCCTCTGGTGTCCGCTCCGATGCCACTATATCGAGAGCAAACTTCTGGATCTGCTGGCCAAAATTCTCGGTCATTTTTTCGATCACCTTTTCTGGCGTCACGTTCGGGACAAAAAAATATGTGTCAGGAAACAAGTATCCTTCGGGTGCCAAAGTTATAAATTTTTCTGTGTCAAAATCGGGTAGGCGTCGGGCTAAAACTGCAGCCGTTTCAAATTTATT
>JBBSOY010000011.1:0-24384 GCA_038259265.1 Minisyncoccia bacterium | reverse complement strand
CACAAGTCAGACATAAAAATCAAAAAGCCGACCACGTGGTCGGTTTTTTGATTCCCTTTTTTGGTTTCCCTTTATTCGATTTTTCTTCGAAACTGAAATGCTTCGAGTACGTGAGACATTTCGATTGTCGAAGAATGAGCGAGGTCGGCGATCGTGCGGGCGACACGCCACACGCGGTGATACGAGCGCATCGAAAGATTAAATGACTCAGCGCCATCGAGCAAAGTCGCCGACGCTTTTGGGGTTGGGTTTGTGAGCCTCGCAAGTTCTTCGCCAGTCATTTCGCTGTTCAGTTTTTGACCTGTACGGAGCCCGCCGCGGGCATTTTGTGCGTCATCGATGGATGAAAATCGTTCGTGCTGTTTGTGGCGAGCCAGAGAAATTCTTTCGATTGCTGCTGCAGTTTCCGGCTTCCCTTCCGCGTCTTTAGGCACCCTGTTTCGAAAGTGTGAAAACTCAATGTCCCCGACTTCCGTGAAAAGATCTATGCGATCGAGAATCGGCCCGGAAATTTTCTTGCGGTATTTTGCGATGTCGCCCACACTGCAACGACATGTGTTTTTCTTGCTTGTGCTGAAGCCGCACGGACATGGGTTCATGGCCGCTATTAAAATGAAATGAGCTGGAAAATTGACCTTACCGCCCGACCGAATAATGTTGACAAAATGGCTTTCGAGTGGTTGTCGAAGTGTTTCGATGACCCGCCGATCGAACTCGGGAAACTCGTCTAAAAAAAGCACCCCATGATGTGCCAAGGTGATTTCGCCGGGTTTTGGAATCGTGCCACCGCCGATAAGTGATGAATACGAAGCAGTGTGGTGTGGGGCGCGAAACGGCGGTTCGGAAATAAGATCAAAGCCGATGCCCGCATGTGAATGGATCGAAGTGGCTTCGAGTGATTGTTCAACTGAAAGCTTTGGAAGCAGGGTCCGGAGGGCATTCGCGAGCATGGTTTTGCCGGTGCCCGGTGGTCCAGAAAGCAAAATATTGTGCCCTCCCGCTGCCGCGATTTCAAGTCCCCTTTTCGCCAACTCCTGTCCAATAATATTTTCTAGTTGGGTTTTTTTAAATTCTTTTGAATGTGTTGCATCGCGGCTTTGGTCGGATAAAATATTTTTAGAATTTTTTTCAGGGATTTTTCTTCCATCCTTTTTGAGATGCTCAACCACTTCGGCTAAATTCGCCGCGCCAAAAATTCGAAGGCCTTCAACAAGCGATGTCTCGCCCATATTTCCTAACGGAATAAAAATTTCTGTGAAGCCTGCCTGTTTTGCTTCGAGTACTATCGACAAGACACCGCGGACCGGACGCACGCTGCCGTCGAGTGACAATTCACCGACAAACATTTTTTCTTTTGGATCGAAACGAATTTCTTTGCTTGCAAGTAAATAGCCGAGCGCCATGGCCAAATCAAAATGCGAACCTTCTTTTCGGAAGTGTGCCGGTGCAAGCGAAATAACAACGCGATGATTTTTTTGTTTCGGCGAAACAAAACCGCAATTTTTTATGGCGGCTGAAATTCGATCCTTGGCTTCTTCAATTGCTTTATCGGGCAAGCCGACGATTGAAAAAGAATGCAGACCTCGCGACAAGTCGACTTCGACATCGACAATTTGTCCCTTCAGACAAAACGATTGACCGCTGTGCGTTTTAGCAAAGCTCATATGATATATAACTGTGAAACGAGGTAATAATTTTTTTTCTGATGAGAAACGAACGAAGGGCAGGGCTTCGTTACTTCCTCAAGGTCTGCATTTTTTCACAACCCAGATCAATTTTTTCTTAAGAAGTTCTAAAGAAAAGTTCTGAAGTTTTACAACTGTAGAAATGTAAAAATAAATGTGGAACGAAAAAACCCTGACACGCAGGGCTTTCGCTTAGAAATTTTTATGTAACTCGAGCAACCCTTGCCCGTTCTCTCTTGTTTATTCTGCTGGCTGGTTCATGTGTTCTTTGCATGTTGTTGCTGCTGGGTTTGCTTCGAGTCGATCCATTTCGATTTCCTTACCGCAGATTTCGCAGACACCGTACCCTGTTCCTTCTGCAATTTTTTTCAAAGCTTTTTTAATTTCGTTGTAGCGGGTTTCGAGTGGCTTGAGGATCGCTGTGTTTTCTTCGTATACATCGAGCATGTCACCAACTTCGTGGTCGTCCGCTTTCAAAACATCCTGGTTACCCGGTGTCGGTTGCCAATCTTTTGGATTGTCGGGGTTGATGCGGCCAACAGTTTTGAGCTCGGTTTCAAGCAATGCTTTTTCTTCTTCGAGTTTGGTTTTCAGTTTTGTGATGTGTTCTGTATTCATAATATATAGTATATAAAAATTGTTTGTTATTTTCTACTTCGTGTTCGATTTCCGATTGAAAGCTTCATCGCACAACTTGTGACGAAAAGAACCGACTGAGAATTTCCTGAAATGTTTTTTCATTGGTCGTAATGACCAGATTTTTTTGGTCAAGAAAAGAATAGAGCAGCACAATTTTTCCGGTGCTGTCTTTCAAAACGCGAGTATCCTTGTTGCGAACAATTTTATCTTCAAATTTTGCATTGATGGTTGGGATAATAATTGTCGTCGTCGACATGTTTGGGGTTGAAGATGCATCGCTAACGATTGCTGGAGCTTGCATTGAAACCGGCGCGGGTTCTTTGATGAAAATTTTTCCGAGGTCGTTTGCCATGTCTGCCTCCCAGCGAAGCATGCCAGCAAATGCATTGTCATATGAATCGACTTTCAAAAAAAGAAAAGGCTCGACGGTTTCACTTTTGTGAAAACCAAAAATATATTCCAGGTCGAGGGATCGGCCGAACGATGATGGTGCCTTCGGTGCGATAATCGCGATGATTCGTTCTGCGGAAATATTTTTCTTGGCCGCGACTTTTTCAAAAATCTCGAAGCTCGTCAGACCATTTATTTGCGCCGGGGTTTCGAACGCGTGTGCAATGTCGGTCAGGATTGTTGCATCATCTTTTCCGGTTACATCGAGTTCTTGTTTTGCGTCGACTGAAATAATTCCATTGCTCACGATCACCGTCGGCGCATCTTCTTTTGCGTAGAAAAAATAGACGAAGATCGAAATGCCCACGCCCGCAAAAATTAAAATGAGGCTGATCAAAAATACCAAACTTTTCTGCGCGACCTGGTCAGTTTTCTGTACAGCTTCTGCACGACCTTCTTTGATGTCGACATTTTTTTTGGCACTCGCTGCGAGATTGATGCTCATCACCGACTCATTTTTATTGCGTATCGTTTCGGCGATGTCGCGTTCGTATGTTCGAAGCGGCTTCGCGATTTCGTAGAATTCTTTTTGTTCGTCAGTGAGTTTCGAAGCGTCGTCGATTGCGGCGTTGGTGGGTGCGCTCTGCGGCGCGTCTGTCGCCGCTGCAGATGCGTCGACCTGTGTCGCTGGTGCCATTGGTGTCGCTGGTTCGACCAACAGATCGTCGCCCGCTTTTATTTTCGCTTCCTTAAAGCTTGCGCCAAATTCGCGCTTCCCTTCTTTTGAAATCTCGGCAGTGACGCGTTCGATTTCTTTGTCTTTGAATTCAAATTCTTTTGGATCCATAAAATTACGTACGATATTTCTCTCAATACTAACATGAGTCGTATATCAAAATAAGATTTCCCGACAACCAAAAACCTCCGAGTCGAGCTCGGAGGTTTTTGGTTCAATGTATTAAAGTGTTGAACTCAGTTTATTCTATCTCCGGAATGTCGTCGGCACCGGCAGAAATGATGGTGTCGCTGATGTCGTCGGCGGAAGTCGATGTGGCGCCGCGAATTGCGCCGGCAGAGTTTTTATTGTCTGGAGCTTTTGAAACATTGCTCCCACCTCGGCGAGAGTTGCCACCGCGGTTTGTGGTTCCGGTTTCGCGGTTGCTGTTTGTATCACGCGCGCCACCCTCGCGTCCGCTACCCTCGCGTGCACCCGCTTCCCGCGCATTGCCTCCATTGCCGCCAATCATGAGGTATCGGCGTGGGTTTATGTCGAGATCGAGGAAGTCGTCGCAAACTTCTCGGAGGCGCGACGAGGTTGATTTGCCGAAAGAAACAACTTCAACCTGGCAGCCTTCGTTGACCTGTAAATATTCGACGAGCGGCACGAAGTCGCCGTCTCCGGTAATGAGAATAACGGCGTCGAGCTTGGGTGCGAGTTTGATCGCATCGACGGCCATACCGACGTCCCAGTCGGCTTTTTTGGCGCCGCTTGAAAAAATCTGCAGATTTTTGGTTTTGGTTTCAATACCCGCTTTGCTCAACGCAGTGAAAAAGCTATTTTCTTCGCCGGATTCTGTAGTAATGACATAGGCGACGGCTCGAATGAGCGATCGTCCGGCCATGACGTCTTTGACGATCTGACCGAAATTAACCTTTGATTTGTATAAATTTTTGCCGCTGTGATAGAGATTCTGTGTATCAATAAAAATACCTACTCGCTGGCCCTTGTGTTTGATGACTGACATGTGTGATTCGGCTCTTTTACAGCCGAATGATTATTACTTATTAAAAATGTGTGCTTGTGTGCTAAACGCTATGTAAATGCAATGAAAACCTAAAAAGAGCCCAAAATATTTAAAACGTGGCTTAAACTAGGCGCGTTTCTTGAGATTGAGCTTTTTCATGACTGCGTTGAAACGTTCAGCGCTTGCTTTCTGAAGATAATTCATGTGGCGCTGACGGTCTGCAACCATGGTCAAAAGACCGCGTCGTGAATGTAAATCCTTCTTGTTTTTATTCAAATGAGCCGCTAATTCCTCGATTTTCTTTGAAAGCAAGGCGATCTGGACCTCTGAAGAGCCAGTATCTGTAGCGTGTGTTCGGTGTTCACCGATGGTTTTGCTCTTTTTTGTTTTGGTTAACATTGCTCGGTAAAGATAGCAAAAAACGTGCCAAAAAGCAAGTTCAAACGATATTGCTCCGGAATAAAATGGCTCAACAAAGGCTTTAAAGAGAAGGCCTGCAAGCATATTTGGCTCAACAGCTTCCACGAAAAGGTCATGAATGGAAAAGAAAAAGCCACCATGTGTGGTGGCTTTGGGCCCAGTGGGTATGTGTAGGCCATGTCCAATGTTTTGCTTCAGGGCTAGCACCCAAAGGACGATCAAAAAGACGGCGAAAAGAATGATAAACGACTGTACCAGCAAGCCGAGCCAGGTTTTCATTCTTTTGTCGATATCCCTCGAGCGTGAAACTGCAACGAGTGGGCCAATTGCCCCCAGTACGGCGAGAATGCAAAAACTGATTTTCAGGAAAATGAGCACGGTAAACTCCTTTTTTGTTTCGTTTTGTTTCGAAAAAAGTGTCGATGTTGCGAAAGATCGCGCTTCAATCTAGTGGAGAGTATAAATTGTGCGACGCTAATTTCAAAATTTAGTATACTGAAACCGTGAAACTCATCGATCTAAAGCGTCAGTTCCTAGAATATACCGAGATAGAGAAGGGACGAAGCCTCAAAACGGTCGAAAATTACGACCATTACCTCACGCGTTTTATCGGTTTCGCTAAAACCGATAATCCAAAAGATATTACAGACGACTTGGTGCGCGAATATCGCTTGTGGCTAAACCGCCAGTCCGTGGCTCCAAAAGGCGCCCGTTCAAAGGAGACGCTCAAGCGAAAAACCCAAAACTACTACCTCATTGCCCTGCGAGCTTTCCTTAAATATATGTTGAAACGAGGCGTCACCTCGCTCGCGCCGGACAAAATCGAGCTCGCCAAGACACCCGAACGGTCGCTTGACCTTATTTCTCGCCCCGAGCTCGACCGCCTTATGAAAGCGCCGGATCTGCATATGAAATCTAGTGCGGATGAAGCTTCGCATCGGAAAAATGATAAAGATTTGGCCAGAAATGCTGAACGAGCCTTGCGTGACAAGGCAATTTTAGAGCTGCTCTTTTCGACTGGGTTGCGTGTGTCCGAGCTCTGTGCCCTGCCGCGGGACATCGACCTTACGTCCGAGGAACTTTCGGTGCGCGGCAAGGGCGAAAAAGTTCGGGTAGTGTTTATTTCGCCCGAAGCCAAAACCGCTGTGAAACAATACCTCGCCGCTCGCAAAGATATGGACGACTCGCTTTTTGTGCAATACGGCAAAAATGCCAAAGATAAAAAAACCCTGCAGCTCACTCCCCGTTCCGTCGAACGCATGATCAAACACTATGGAATCAAGGCTGGTATTACGAAAAAAGTCACGCCGCACGTTATTCGCCACAGTTTTGCCACCGATCTTCTCCAAAACGGCGCGGATTTGCGCTCGGTGCAGATCATGCTCGGCCACGCCAACATCGCCACAACCCAGATTTACACCCATGTAACCGACAAGCATCTCAAAGAAATCCACAAAAAGTTTCATAATAATAAGGGGTAAACTACGCTTGACGTCGTGCGGTAAATATATACTATTTCTTTCGGATTAGTACTCTCGGCCTCTAATTGAAAGGAGAATTGAATGCCTGGTGTTGCTAAAGCTCCTGAAGCACTTCCGAAGGACAGTGTCCATCTAAAGGATGGGCGGGTTCAGACATTGAGCGAGTGGACGCTCTGGAATCTGGATCCTTGGGAAACCGTCCGTATCGAGAAGCAGTCAGATGGTTCGTTTATTTGTCACGTCGGTGACCCTGAACATGGCGGTGGGACCTCTCGTGGCACGCTCGTTGAAGTTCTGGCGTGGGCTCATCCGACTATTCGTGCCAAGCTCGTGAACATCTTCGCACTCCAAGGTCTGACTCCAGAGAGTCAGGTTGATGAGCTCAAGGGGTATGAGATTCACCCGCTCTAATCTCATTTGTTTTTGTGACTCAAACCACCCTCGCTTCAAGCTTGGGTGGTTTTTAATTAAAATAAAAACCCGCTGGTGAGCGGGTCGAGCGCCGGCACTCTGTTTTACATGGTCGCACATGGTTACATGAAGTGCCGTCGGACGATGTCGGTGCCTTTAAAACGTGGTGGGTGTCGGTGGCCGATGTGTCTGCCTTGATGCACAAGAGTTCTCCGCCAGAGTCGATCCATGCGACGTTGCCATTCTTGGTCCCGGCTCGTTTCGCGCTCTGCGTCTGGTTCGGATCTATAGCACGGATGGAATTCATCGCCACGCATCCATAGTTCACACCACCAGACTCTGAACCAGACGGGTCGAAGCGAGACGCACATTTGACGATCCACAGAATCCGGCAGTTTCTTCGCCAGCCGAAGAAGTAGATCAAAAAACAGTTCCTGCCCACACGCTTTTGCAAGCTGCTTGAGTTGCATCATTCGTCTCCTGTTTAGGGTGTTGGTTCTGTCCAGATCATACTATAGAATAAGAAGAATAAAAATCATTTTATGCGAATCATCTCTTGGAACGTGAACGGCCTGCGGGCAGTCGTCAAAAAAGACAAATGGAATCAGGTTTTTGAAGCTGGACCGCCCGAGGCGAATGCTGCACGTAATGGCAAAACCGTGACTCCAGACATCGTCTGCCTGCAGGAAACCAAAGCCGAGGCCGAGCAATTGCCCGAAGAAGTTCGCAACCGCCCAGGCTATTTTTCATATTTTGACCATTCGAAAGGCCGAAAAGGCTATAGTGGTACGGCGATTTATACCAAAGTGAAGCCAGAAAAGGTGCAGTTCGACATGGGTATGCCGGCGCTCGACAGTGAAGGTCGGCTGGTTGCGGCCTATTTTAAAGATTTTGTGCTTCTGAATGTCTACTTCCCTAACGGCGGTGGCGGTCCAGTCCGTTTGCAGTACAAACTCGATTTTTATGCGCAATTTTTAAAATTCATCGAAAAACTGCGCAAAACCCAGAAAAATATCATTTTCACTGGCGACGTAAATACTGCCCACACTGAAATCGACCTTGCTCGTCCAAAGGAAAATGAAAAGAACACCGGCTTCCTGCCGATCGAACGCGCCTGGATCGACGACGTCGTGGCAAAAGGCTACGTCGACACCTTTCGACACTTCAACCCAGACGCTGTGGGTGCCTACACATATTGGGATATGAAAACATTTGCTCGCGACCGGAACGTCGGCTGGCGCATTGATTATTTCTTTGCCTCGAACGAAGCCTTGAAACATGTAACAGGCACCGGCATCATGACCGATATTTTCGGTTCGGATCACTGCCCTATTTTTCTCGACACCGACTTTAAAAATAAATAAATAATAAATAAAAAAAATTAAATTTTTAAAAAATGTGGCAAATTTAAAAAGTGTCTTTTATAAAAGACAAAATTCTCCCTCGAGAAATTTGATTTTGAAAAAGAAAATGTGAGTTGTCCCCAGAATTGTCCTTGATGTCTTTTACAAATAAAAAGTTGCAGCGTATATTTATATCAGAAGCCCGGTAAATGTCTTTTAGCGCCTTTCTCCCACTTGGCGCGTATCAGTCAATAACGCGGGCATTTAGTTCCGTCTTGAGGCAAAAAGAAGTTGAAGCTAAGGAGGTGAAGTTGTTCCTCGAGTTTGGCCAAACTCTCGAAAGGACATCTCTGGTTCGCTGCATATCGGGGATATATATTCTCCACCCTATATTTTTTTTAAAGTTAGGATATTTACCCGCGTGTAGCTTGCTCGAACGTTGCTTTCAGCCGCCGTGACCGATGTGAATCGTAGTTGTGGCGGTTTTTTGTTGCTAAAAAAATAGGTCGGTATGACCGACTCTACTCATTTCCCTACTCCACCCAATGTTTGCCGCGGATTTCTTTCAATACTTTTTCTTCCTCCTCGTCTTTTTTATTCTTGCCGGCGTCGCTTAGTTTTTTTAATGCTTCAGTTTCGAGTTTAGCGAGGCGCAGGGTCGCCTCTTCGAGAGCTTCGGCTGTATTTTTAGTCGGATCTTCAAGAACCTCTTCCAAAAGTGCGTGCAACATGTAGCCGATTCTTGGACCAGGTGGTTCTTTGGCGACATCCATGATCCGCGCGCCATCAATTTTAAGCATTCCAACAGAAATTGGGTCGCGCATGACTTCGTCGATCATCGAATGATACTTGCGCAAGCGGTACGGGCTCTCTTTTGGTCGGCCCGTACCAATGCGGTCGCATGCACGCACATCCATGAGGTCCCAGACGTTATCAGGGCCGACATTTGCCACCATTCGGCGCACGGCAGAGTTCGTGATCTGTTCTGTGTCAGAGAAAAACATGTGCCAACGGACGAGTTTTACGATTTTCTCACTCATTTCTTTAGGAAATTTTAAATCTTTGAGGATCCTCGATGTGATTCGAGCGCCGACGACTTCGTGTCCGTAAAATGTGTAGGTTTTTTTGGTCGCGTCCGTCGAAACACGTCGAGTGTCAGGTTTGCCAATATCATGCAAAAGAGCGGCCAAGCGCACGTGGAGCGGCATATCTTTCTTCGCCGCATGACTCAAAGACTTAAGTAAGTGGGTTGCAACATCAAAGGAATGTATTCCACCCTGCTCAACCCCAAAACCTTTTTCGAGGTCGGGCAGTATATAAGTCAGCAACCCTAATTCTCTGCAGAGTAAAAGCCCCTCCGCCGGTCGCTCAGACTCGATGATTTTTATAAATTCGTCCCTAATTCTTTCTTTAGATATTTTTGAATGGCCGTGTGCTTCATCAGCAATTGCCTTCCTGGTTTCCGCCTCTATTTCAAAACCATGTTCAGCATAAAAACGGACGGCACGCAGAGTTCGCAAAGCATCCTCGGCAAAACGTTCGCGTGCGTTCCCTACTGCTCGGATAAGTCCTTGATGCAAATCCGCCAAGCCACCGTATAGGTCAACCGTTCGGCTTTCTTCGCAGTCGTACGCGATAGCGTTAATGGTGAAGTCGCGTCTCTTAAGATCGTCCTCAAGATTTTTGCTGAAGGACACAGAGTCCGGACGACGTTTGTCCGTATACGCTGATTCTTCGCGATACGGAGTGACTTCAATGACCTTTAGGGATTCCACCGTTGTTGTCTCATTAACAACGCCTACGGTGCCGAAATCGTTCTCATAGAAGGTTTTAGGAAATGACTCGATGATGTTTTCCGGGATTGCATCTGTTGTCACATCCCAGTCCCGCGGCTTCTTGCCCAAAAAAAGATCGCGAACACAACCGCCGATCAAATAAGCCTCGAATCCTTTCCCTTTGAGCGTCTGTGTTACATGTGAAACCTCTTCGGGAATTTCAAAATGCGCACCAGAAATAGCCTTTTTCATATGGAAAATTTTAACACGTTTTGATTTTTAGCCAATTTTTAGTATGATTCGTCGAGTTCCGAAGAAACTTCCCCTCTCAGATTCAGTGGTAATTCATTTGATGAACGTCAGATGAATGCCTATGGTGAGAGTAGAAAGTCACATGCGCCCGTAGTGAAATGGATATCACATCGGTCTTCGGAACCGCTGTTGTGGGTTCGAATCCTGCCGGGCGCACCAATTGTTTACTTCAAGTTTCTGGCACATGCCTTGCCTGTTTCGTGCCCAGGTTATTTTCAAAACCAGTTCTCTGTTTCTAAAAGTTATATTTCTGCTATAATCTCCCCTATCGTTTCCTGTGAAACGGCTGCGGGTATGGTTTAGTGGTAGAATGCGTCCTTGCCAAGGACGAGACGGGAGTTCGATTCTCCCTACCCGCACTAGAGTAGGTCCTATTGGTTCAAGGTACAAAAGCCGCCTTTCATACTGTGATGGCGGTTTTTGTTTGTCTGATTGTTAGAGACAGATGTCGTACATTCACCAGCTCGGTCCTTTATATGTCTAATTAACGATTTTTAGCCATATTTTAGGCTGTTTATGTGGATAACTCTGGGGACATGTGTATATAGGTCATATTTTTTCTGTCCTTCATTTTAAAAATATGGCCAACAATAAGGGTAAATTCAGTTTCTGTAGTATACAAGAGTTATCCACCCGCATTTTTCTTGGTTTTCCTCGATAATCTCGAGTTTTTTGTAGTAAATGTTTCATTTATGTTTCACGTGAAACGTTATTCATGAAACCTCGGCATTAAATTAAACTCTTTAAACAAACTTAATCTATTTTTGAAGCCGCATGCTTATGATTGTTTCATGAATAACATATCAATTACCGAGAATAATAGGCAGATTACAAGAGAAATTGGCAAAGCGTTTGGAAAACATAGAAAATGGATTGGTGCGATAGGGGAAGCGTTAATCGTGAAACATCTAAAAGGCAAGGGTTTTGTTCATATCGAATCAAATTATTTAAAGAAATACGGGGAACTAGACATTATTATGGAAAATAACGGTATAACTCACTTTATTGAGGTAAAGACTGTTTCACATGAAATGTCTCGCTCCTCAACCGGTACCTACAAATTTATCCGGCAGCTTGATGCTTTTACACCCGAAGAAAACGTCAGTCCGCGTAAAATGCATAAAATTTCCAGGATGATACGAGTGTATATAGAAGAACACCGAATATCAGAAGGCGAGTGGCAGTTTGACGTTGGGGTGGTGTATCTCGATATTAAAAATCAAAAAGCCGTTATTAAGCTCATAAAAGACATTCCGATAGGGGAATAGGCTGGGTGAATAAGCACGAAATCAGTATGTGAGGCCCTATATGGTCGGGGCGCCGGGATTCGAACCCGGAGTCACTTGATCCCAAGTCAAGCATGTTACCGTTACACTACACCCCGTTATTTGCTGTTTCTGTTTGTACTGTTTGGTACTGTGTTTCTGTTGATTCCCGATTGTCTGCTGATTTCTTGAAAACGCCTAAATAGTGGCTTTTTCCCAAAAATAACCTTAAAATCCTAACACAAAGATGGAAAATGAAGAAATAAAACCAGAGAAGCAAGGGTCCTCAGAAACGCGTACTGGGGATTTCAGGCTGCCTAAAAAAAGATTTCAGATAAAGGTTGAAGATTTTAGTTGCGAAAAATGCGGCTTCGAAGTGGTCGGCAACGGCTTCACGAATCACTGTCCGAAGTGTTTGTGGAGCAAACATGTCGATAAAAACCCCGGCGATAGGGAAGCCAACTGCGGCGGACTCATGAAGCCGGTCGGACTCGAGGGCACGCAAAAGAAATATAATTTGCTCTATATATGCGAGGTTTGCGGGTATCAGAACAAGAACAAGGTTTCGGAAAAAGATGATTTCGATGAAGTGTTGAAAGTGGCGCGTTCGAAAAAGCCTCAGTAAGTGACTGGCTTTCCAGGTTCCGTACATTGCCAATAAAGAAACACTTGAGTTTCTTGGAAAGGCTAGAGCGGCGGCCATATTGGCAAAACAGAAACAAAGGCAGGTAAGTGTGGATGCGGCAAGAAAATTGGCAAAAGAAGATGTCGGGTCTCTTTCGAATCGGGATATTTTTATGCTCGGCCTTGGAATTTACATCGGTGAGGGCTCTAAAACCCATGGTCAAATACGAGTCATACATTCAGACCCACGAATTATTGCCTTTGCGATACGGTGGTTTAAGGATACATTGCATTTTAGCAACGATAATTTTCGTCTCCGACTGCACCTCTATCCTGACTGCGATCCAGAAGAATGCTTGAGTTTCTGGTCAAAAAAACTTAAGATGTCATCAACTCTATTTCAAAAATCCCACATTGATTTTAGAAAGGATAAAAAGACAAAAAACAGTGGGAAGCTTCCGTATGGTACCGCCCATCTATCGATACGGAGTAATGGTAATAGCGAGCACGGCGTGTTTCTTTCCAGGCGAATACAGGGCTGGATTGATGAAGTGATGAATTAATTTGTAAAATTGCGGGTGTAGTATAACGGCTATTATGACTGCCTTCCAAGTAGTAGACGCGGGTTCGACTCCCGCCACCCGCACCAATGTGAGTAACAAAAAACCGTAGGGAATCCCTGCGGTTTTTTGTTTGAGGATGCTGAAACGATTTATTTAACCGCGTCTTTGAGGGCTTTTGCGGCTCGGAACTTTGGAACGCGCATTGCAGGGACGCTGATCGCTTCGCCAGTTCGAGGGTTTCGAGCCTGTCGTGCTGCCCGTGTCTTTGTTGAGAAGATTCCGAGGCCGGCGATTGAAACTTCCTCGCCTTTCTTGAGAGTTTCGATAATGCCGTTGACCATGATATCAACTACTTCTTCGGCCTGAACTTTTGTTCCGGCTAGTTTTTCGTGAACTGCGTCTACGAGTCCTTGTTTATTCATATGTTTTGCAATTATGCGGCCGAGCCGCTGAATTACTTGTAAACGTTTCAAAACGTGCCCATGATTTAGAAAAAACCTGGAATCCCTAATATCTTGGGGCTTTTTCCGCTACCTGCATTATAGTATAGGCCATTTTTGGCGCAAGGGCGTTCCTGTGGTGTAGTTTCTGGGTTTTTTTAAGTTAGAAAAGTTTATATAGGAATGTAGCTTGACAAAATAATGTAAGTATAGTACACTGTTTATAGTTTTTAGTCCTTTATTTTTTTGAGCGAAGGCCATTAAGGTCATAAGCTCACTGTGCGCATGGGCGCCTGCGATAGGATCCTCACTATCAATCGCAGCTCAAATCATAACAGCCAATAATTACCGGCTGGTAGGTGAGGTAACTTAGGGGATTGGTCAAACCCTGAGCTAAAGATCTTGTCGGCCATCTTGAGAGGTTCTGCAGAGCCGATTCAAGGTCGCTGAAGTCCCCACTTCGCAGTAGTGTCAAAACTGCAAACCCCGCATAGCTTCGAGCTGTGCGGGGTCTTCTTATTACATGATAATCATCACGAAAATGTGAGTGGATGAATTTGTATAGAGAATGTAGCAGCATACAAACAATCTTGGAAGGAGGCTGTCGAAGTCCGAGCAGTAAGTACTTTGTGAAATTTAACGTTGCTCGGACGAGAGAGAACAAAAAATCCCCGGAAGGGGATTTTTATGCGTACTCCTGAAAAGATTGTTTGTATGCTGCTACCTAAACTATCTCGCAAACTCCACCACGCGCAATTCGCGGATGACGTTGACTTTAATTTCGCCAGGATATTTGAGTTCGTTTTCGATTTTGAGGGCGATGTTGCGGGCCATGTCGCGGGCTTCGAGATCGCTTACTTGAGCAGGGTATACGAAGACCCGAATCTCGCGGCCAGCCTGGAGGGCGTACGATTTTTCGACGCCCTTGAAGGAGTTGGCGACGGCTTCGATTTCACCGAGGCGTTTCAGATAGTTTTCAACGGTGTCGCGACGAGCGCCAGGACGACCACCGGAAATAGAATCGGCAGTCTGAACAATGACGGACTCGATTGTTTCGTACGGATATTCTTCATGATGCGCCTGCATGGCTTTGATGATGAGTTCGTCAGCACCAAACTTCTGCAAAATTCTGCGGCCGATTTCAACATGCGAACCCGCGACTTCATGGTCGACAGCTTTGCCGATGTCGTGCAAAAGGGCGCCAGCGCGGGCGACGGGGACGTTTGCCTTGAGTTCTTCAGCGAGCATGCCGGCAACGTGTGCCATTTCAATAGAATGCTGCAAAACGTTTTGGCCGTAGCTCGTTCGAAAATGAAGGCGACCGAGGATGGCGATGATGCGCGGGTCGAGATTGAAAACACCGCTTTCGTAGGCAGCTGCGTCACCCTTTTCTTTAATAGTTTTATTAATATCAGCTTTGGCTTTTTCAACCATTTCTTCAATTTTTGCTGGCTGAATGCGGCCGTCCTGAATAAGATTTTCCAAGGCGACGCGAGCAACCTGGCGGCGAACAGGGTCAAACGAAGAAATTGTGATGGCACCCGGCGTATCGTCGACGATAATTTCCACACCCGTCGCACGTTCAAAGGCTTTAATGTTTCGGCCTTCTTTGCCGATGATCTTTCCCTTCACTTCGTCTGAAGGAATCGGCACGACGGTGGTCATGATTTCAGAAGACACAGACGTAGCGAGGCGTTGAATGACGGTCGCCAAAATGTCCTTGGCCTGACGGTCGAGTTTTTCGGCAGCATGAATTTCAAGCTTGGTCATGCGAATAACCAAATCTTCTTCGGCATGCTTTTCAACCGTGTCGAGCAACATTTTCTTGGCCTCGTCGCGGCTGAGGCCTGCAATTTTTTCAAGCGCAGCCGAACGACTCGCGTGCAGTGCTTCAGCTTTTTCGCGAATTTCTTTTATTTCAACGACTTTCTGCTTGATGTTTTCAACTTCGCGGTCGATGTCGACCTGGCGTTTGTCCAAAAACTCCTCCTTTTTTATGATTCGTTCCTCGGCTTTTTTAACTCGATCTTCGTTGGTTTTTATTTCTGCCCGCGATTCTTTCACAACGACTTCCGCTTTTTGTTCTGCTTCGAGGGTGACTTTTTTGGCAGCTTCTCGGGCATCGAGCATCATCTGCTTGATCTGCAATTCCATCGAGCCTTTTTGGCCCAATGAGACGATCCAACGCAAAAAATATCCGAAGCCGATGCCGACAAGACCAGCCAGTCCCGCCAAAGCGAGCGCTACTTTTATTGACATATCGGGTGATGGCCTGCTTTTTGTATTTTATGAGATATCGTTTCGCCCGGACTTATTTCTGAAGATTTTGTTTGTTGAGGTGGATGGACAGGGGATGAGTTTCAGAAAAAGAAGAAATGAAAAGTTCGTTTGAACGTATACAAGACATGGTGATTTTTCTGTGATGGTGCATGTGCTCGGACGAGATGGTTTGGCACCGGAGCTGTGCGGTGGAATCTTCGGGAATATCAACATAAAAAACTAAAACAGGACCACGTAATTACAAATAATGGTACGGGTCCATAGTACGTCACGTTTGGAGCTTTGGCAAATAAAAAAGCCCACCCGAAACAAAAGGGTGAGCGGTGGCGACGTGTAGAACGGTGACGTGTAGAATAGGCTGTTACTTTCTGCTGGCCTCCAGGCCGGTGGCGACGATCGATGGTGGCTGTTTGACGGACGTTTGGTGATCGACGATGTCTTGCCCAGAGTCTCGCCCAGACGCTTCATTTCGCGGATGGCACATGTGGTAGGCGACGCCCAGAACCACGATATGCATGCCGAGTCCAAGCAACACAAGCCTGGCAATCATGGCAGTCACCCCGTCAGATGTCCGACACCACCTCCATACCACCTTGATACATTCCAGAATGAATATTCCCCCCACGTTTTACCTCCTGTAAAACTCCAAATCCCAAAGAACGGTGACTAATAAGACGCTCTGTTCGTCACGGCAAGCTATAAAGTATAATGAAACGTATACTGCGTCAAGTCAATGTATTGGGCCGAATGGGTATAAGTAATGAAAAATGGCTCAATTGAGCCATTTTTTGCACTGTATGACCAAATGTCTGACCATTGCTAAATGACTTTGTCGACGATGCCGTACTTTTTGGCGTCTTCAGCGGTCATAAAGTAGTCGCGATCGACGTCTTTTTCGATTTGAGCAACGGGCTTGCTCGTGTAGTCGGCGAGCATTTTGTTGAGCCGCTCGCGAGTTTTGAGAATTTGCTTTGCAGTAATTTCAATATCGGCCGCTCGGCCTTCGGCGCCGCCGTATGGCTGATGGATCATGATTTCAGAATTTGGCAGAGCAAAGCGTTTACCTTTTTTGCCGGCCGCGAGCACGATCGCGCCTCCAGACGCGGCGATACCGACACAGACGGTAGAGACATCGTTTTTGATGTGGTTCATCGTGTCGACGATCGCCAATGTCGAAGTGACCGAGCCACCGGGCGAATTTACATAAATACTAATATCCTTTTTTGGATCTTCAGACTGCAAGAAAAGGAGCTGAGCGATGATGAGGTTTGCCATGTCGTCGTTGATCGGGCCGCCAAGGAAAATAACATTGTCTTTTAAAAGACGCGAGTAAATGTCGTACGCTCGCTCGCCAAACTGACCTTTTTCGATAACCATTGGTACTAGCATGTGTTTTTTTTGGATTAACTTTTTCTAATTTCTCAAATTGCCCCACTTACACTTTTGTAAATTTTATAGCGGGAGTATAGCAGAAATGGCATACTATGGCCATGAGAATTCATCGATTTTTTATTGAACAAAAAATAGCGGACAGTGAGGAGGGGCAAAAAAATAATTCTATTCTTCGTATTGCTGAAGATGGTTTGATCCATCAATGGCGGCACGTCTTGCGTTTTGAACCTGGGCAAAAAATTATCCTTCTCGATAACTCTGGCCAGGAATATGAAGCCACACTTCTTTCGCTTACTCATGTCGAAGCGAACGTTCGAATCGATTCTCAAAAAACACCTGATGATTTTGTCAGCGAAAGTACGGACGGCGCGTATCGGTCTGCACATCCACATGTATTTTTATATCTTGCGCTTGCAAAACGCGATTCATTCGAATGGACGATTGAAAAGGCAACGGAGCTTGGGGTCGCTGGCTTTGTTCCTGTTGTTTCTGAGCGAAGTGAAAAAAAAGATATAAATATGGAACGAACGCGAAATATGATCAAAGAGGCGAGCGAACAAAGCTGTCGCAACCGGTTGGCCGACATTATAGAGCCGCTCTCTTTTCAAAAATCTGTCGAGCATGCGCTGGCTTCAGGTGGTCGCACGCTGGTGCTCGATCCTCGTGGTGAACCGTTCAAGGCTGCGGAATATATTCAGGAATTCAATGTGGAACATGGTCTGGAGCGGTCGAAAGACGACACACGCGTAAATGTTTTTGTCGGACCCGAAGGCGGCTGGAGTTCACAGGAAATTGATTTTTTTACAAAAGCTGGGTTGCCGATTTTTTCAACGGGTTCGCAAGTACTTCGTGCCGAAACTGCCGCGGTGGCGATCGCTTCTATTCTCTTGCTTAGCTATTAATAAACGAATAGATGTGTGCACGTGGTTTGGGATTTTCATGCGACGCATACCGCATGCCACATGCGGTATTAGAGTGTATTATTCGTTGTTGTGCAGGTAACGGTCCTTTCGGATTTCTTCGGTTGTCGGTTCGGCTTTAATCGGTGGCAATTTTGCGGGTGCTTTGACGATGATTTTTTCTTTTTGTTCGGTGGATGAAGATGGGGAAGATTCCGAGGATGACGATACTGATGAAGATAGAGAGGTGTGTGAGTGAGCGGTCACGGTTTGGGTGTGCATTTTTTTATTTTCCAAATCTTTTTTCTTTTTCTTTTCGCGCTTTGGTTTGATTATCTGAGTGTATACCCAGTTAATGATCAAAAGCACGAGGAGGCTTAAAAAAATGTAGGTCATTTTATTTTGCGCTCTCTTCCAAAAATTCAAAAACTTTTTGGTTGGTCATCATATTTTCGACATACATGCGGACGCGAAAACGATCCACGTCTTTGTGATGAGCAACTATGTTGTCGACTTCTTTTTTGACATCCTCTTCGCTTGGGGCAATTTTTTCAGCTTTGCCAATGCGTTTCAAAATGAGTTCGAGGCGAGCGCGGCGTTCGGCGCTGTCGTGCCATTCTTTTCGGATTTCGTCTTCAGTTTTTTTAATCTGGGTCAAATAGCCTTCAAAAGTGAATCCGCTTCGTTCGATGTCTGCTTTGAACTGGCCGATCATCGAGTCGAGTTCGGAGGTAATGATAATTTCGGGTACGTCGAATTTTGTTTCGTCGAGCAGTTTTTCCGCTACGGCTGCTCGGCGTTTTTCTTGGGTTTCGCGCTGCTTTTGCTCAAGCAAGTTTGATTCTGCCTGTTTTCGGAGGGCTTCGACGGTTTCAAAACCTGCCTTTTTGGCAAATTCATCGTTTAGTTCAGGCAATGCCGGTGTTTTTGGTTCAATTTCCTTTGCCTCGGTTTCCTTTCCATCAGTCACTTGCGGCGCAGTTTTTTCTGCTCCGGTTGTTTTTGCTGTATCTGCAGCGCCGAAATGTTTTCGAATGTCGTCGATGACCGCGTCGATTTCCTTGGCTTCAACGGTTTTTGAGGCTTCAGGAATTTTTGAAACGGCATCGGCGGCTATCTTTTTATATTCGCCAAGCACTATTTCTGGCATGATTTCCGTTTCGATAATGAAACCGAGAGGGTTGCCTTTGGCCATTTTGGTGATCGACACTCGCGGCATGCCTATCGCTCGGAGGTTTTCGTCTTCGATTATTTTTCCGTAGGCCTCGTTTATAGCGTCTTCAGCCGCTCGTTCGAGGATTTTGGGTTCGCCGATGTGGTTTGTGAGCACTGCTTCGGGTGCTTTGCCGGCTCTGAAACCGGGGATTTCGGCCGCGATTTTCATATGTTCGACCGCCATTTTACGCGCTCGTTCAAAGGCCGCTTCGGTCACTTCGCCTGTAATTTTTACTTTTGAATTGCCGAGCTTTTCAATTTTTACGTCCTGGTATGTTTTTTCTGTCATGATGCAGCTAGTGTACCGAGCTCCAGGCCACTTGGCAACAAAACGACAAAAAGTGGCGACAAAAAGTGGCGACAAAAAACCGCCTCGGCGTCTGAGACGGTTTTTTGAATTGAGAACGAGAACGATCGAACTGTTAGAAATTTGAACCGTTAGAAATTTGAATCGGTTGAATCGATATCGCTTTCGTCGTAGCTGTTGAGATCAGCTTCGATCGAACCGACATCGTCTGCAGAGCTTTGGGCCTCAATCGCTCGGACTTCTGCTGCCTGTTCTTCGGGGGTTGCGGGGCTTTCCATGTTTTCCATCTGGTATGCGTCTGAATTAACGCGGTCGCCGCGTGACATCCAGAAATATACGCCGCCCAAAATGATGATGGCGAGGATGATGATGAGGCCGATCAACGGGCCGACGGTTTTGGTATTTTCAGGTGCAGCTGGAGTCGGGTTGATTGTTGTATTGGTGCCTGTGTTGTTGTCCATGGTGTCCATATATTTTTTGTTAATTTTTTATAAATGTATGCTAGCTGAAGCATCAACAGAACTATTGACGGTGCCTGCGGCTGCTGGATTTTTTGATTTTATATTCTGAACTGCCTGAACGAGGTTTCGGTGTGCGTTTTTGAGATGATCTTTGGCTTCTTTGAGGTAAACAAATGTTTTGGTAAAGGCACCGCGGGCATTTTCTGCGGTCATGCTTGCGGTTGCTTCCGAATCAACTTCAGCGGTGAACGCTGCTTTTGCGCTAGACATAGAGTCTGTTGAAAGTCGTAATTCTTCGCGTGCAGATGCGGTAAATTTGGCTGCAACCGAAACGTCAACTTTTTCTTCGCTTAATTTTTTGAGGCGAGAGTCAATGCGGTCGGCAATGCCTTCAAAACGTGTGTGAACGGCCATCAGTCTTTCCAAGGCATTGCTAAAACGAGTAGAGAAATTTTGGCGGAAGTTTTTCATTCGTTCTTCTGAGTTCATTCGTGCCCGGTTTTCTCTTTCATCTCTCATTTCACCTTTTGCTTCTGCACGAGCCTCCATGTCTGCCTTCATGGCCGCATCGCGTTTCATTTCTGCTTCTGTGCCTGAGCGAACAGGCATGGTGCCGGTACCTTGCATGCGGGCAGGCATGGTGATCGGCGTGATTTTCACGTTTGCATTGCCTCGGGTGTTAATCATAATTGGTTCACTCGGTGTGCCGATTCGTGTGTCTGCACCGGTTTCTGTTCGTCCAGAGGTTTCTCCGTGAACAATCGCGGCTGAACCACCCAGAGTAAAAGCGACGAGTAATGCGAGAATGCTGAGTTGTATTGTTTTTTGCATAATAATTTTTTTAAATTAATAAACGGTAAGCTCCTTCCATGTGTATAAACGTATGCCTTCGTATTGTAGTACAAATTTAAAAACCGCACGACAAGCGAGCGGTTTTTAAGTGGACAGTAGGTGGACAGGTGGCGTGCCTTGGCTAGGCGTTTTTCGGAAACTTGTTTTTATAGAGTTCAATGCCGCGTTTGAAGGTCTCGATCGCGTCTTTTTTTGATTTAAAACCTTTCACATCGACGACTTTGTCCTGAAGTTTTTTGTAGGTTGAGTAAAAATGGTTCATTTCTTTAAGCGTATGCGGGTTGATGTCTTCGAGGTCTTGGACATCGTTCCAGCGCGGGTCGTCGACCGGCACAGCAATAATTTTTGAATCAGATTCGCCGCTGTCGATCATTTCCATGACTGCTACTGGGCGAGCGCGGACCAAAACGCCCGGGAAAAGCGGGTAGGTGGTGAGCAAAATCACGTCGACAGCATCGTTGTCATCCCAAAGTGTTTGTGGCACAAAGCCGTAGTCATACGGAAAGTCTTGGGCGGTGTGAGCGACGCGGTCGAGGGCGATCATGCCAGTTTTTTTGTCGATCTCGTATTTATTTTTTGCGCCTTTGTTGATTTCGACAATGACGTTGATTTTGTCCTCTGCTCCCGGCTCTACGTCATGCCATAAATTAAAGTTACTCATTATATATGTACTTTTAGACTCGTTAATAATTAGATTAGGATTAGGTTAGTTTGAAACGTCCTCGCTTGAGCTTTTCTCGTTTGTGTTTTCCTTTTCGGAAGGGTTTGCAGGTGCGTCTGGAGCATTGGCCGACTGAATGTCGATTTTCCAACCGGTGAGTTTGGCAGCTAAACGCACGTTTTGTCCGCCTTTGCCGATGGCGAGGGACTGCTGGTCGTCGGTGACCGTAACCTTGGCGATTTTTTCAGTTTCGTTGATCTCAACGGACACGATTTTTGCAGGAGAAAGGGAATCCTCGACGAATTTCTTTGGGTCGTTTGACCACTCGATGATGTCGATTTTTTCGCCGCCGAGTTCGCTCATGACGGTTGTAACTCGGACGCCGCGCTGGCCGACCATCGAGCCGACAGGGTCAATGTGGCTGTCATTTGAAGAAACTGCTACTTTGCTACGTGAACCGGCTTCGCGAGCGACCGCTTTGATGACCACGGAACCCGAGCTGATTTCCGGCGCTTCGGTTTCAAAAAGCTTCTCTAAAAACTTCGGATGCGCACGGGAAAGGCGGAGGAAAATGCCTCGAGGAGATTCTTCGACTCTGTACAAGTACGACCGCACACGTTCACCCTGGGTGTAGCGTTCGCCGGGGATCTGGTCTTCGTAGGAAAGCATGCCAGTGGCGCGGCCCATGTCGACAAAAATATTGCCGCGTTCGATGCGTTGCACTGTTCCGCTCACGACGCTGCCTTCTTGTTCGCCGTATTCTTTCAAAACCGCAGTTTTTTCGGCTTCGCGGATCTTCTGAATGATGACCTGTTTTGCAGTTTGTGAGGCGATGCGGCCGTAATCTTCTTTATTGTCGAGAGGGAAGATGATTTCGTCGCCCAATTTTGCTCCGCGCTTCATTTTTGTAGCATCTGCGAGCAAAATGTGGTGTTCGGGATTGAAAATATCTTTTTCGATTTGTTCGCCAGCTTCGTTTTCGGTGGTAGGGGATTCGGTTTCGCTTTCAGGGTCGAAAATGACGGTCGATTCGTCGACCACGACTTTTACCTGCAAAAATTCTGTTTTGCCGGTGTTGAGGTCGAACTTTGCATGAATAATCTGGCCTTTTTGGCCGTATTCTTTTTTATATGCGGTCGCGAGAGCCATTTCGATAGCTTCGATGACTTTTTCGCGAGCGATGCCGCGCTCCTGTTCGAGCTGCTCGAGCACGGAGTTGATTATTTTGAGGTCTAACATGGTTTTATTCGAGGCCGCTCTGCAGCCCCAGCAAATTTTTTTAAAAAAATAGCCCGCCCAAGGGCGAACTAACGACCTTTGTATTATAAAGGATACCAACAGACTTGTCGAATTGTCACAACGAACGCTGATACGACGATAGAAACCGCATCTTCTATCCACATAATACGTGACCGATGCGGATGCGTCGAAAATTTCGTGCTAAAATTTTATGAGTCACAATGCGTTTGTGCGTATGTTATTGAACGCCTAATATTTTTTTACATGAAAGCATCTTTTACTTCTTTGAAATCTCTTTTGAAATCTGCGAAATCTCCTGAGTTTTTTAAAAATAAAACTATCGTCATCGCGCTCGCATTTTCTTTGGTTCTTGTTGGGGCCAGCTTTCTCTCAACTCAGAGTTCTGTGCAAAAAGCCTATGGTCAGGATAAGGGCGATGAAGGAGGTGTTATCGACGACGAGGGGGGTGATGGTGATATCGGTTTTCTTTTTGGTGGTCCTGGCGGTGGTGCCGAGGTCTGTGGTTTTGCCTGGGGAGCAACGAACGAAATTCCGACCCCAAAAATGGGTGTAGGCTGGGTGAGTTTCAACAGCAAAGATTGCGACACCGACGGCAACGGCACTATTAATGCTGCGGATAACCCACCCGCAGGCTGTCCATTGGGTGCCACAGCGCCATATGCGGTCAACATCAATAGCAGTGGCTACATGACTGGCTATGCCTGGAGCAGCAATATTGGCTGGATTAAATTCGGTGGTTTGAGTAGTTTTCCAACGACTTCGGGAAACAACACCGAAGATGCGCGCATCGATGTAAACACGGGCACTGTGTATGGTTGGGCCCGGGCTTGTGCCGGGACCGACAACGGCGCCGCGCCCGGTAACTGTTCTTCTATGACCGGCCGAAGCGACGGCTGGGACGGTTGGATTAGTCTCAAAGGCAGCAGTCCAAGCTATGGCCTTACCTATGCCTTGTCCAACGGCGTCGAAAAATTCAGCGGCTATTCATGGGGTGGACCTGTGGTGGGTTGGCTGAAATGGGACCAAACTGCTGGAACTGGTGTGCGAAATTGCGCAACCATACCGCTCACCGCGTCCCTTTCTGCAAATCCAGACCATGGCACTCAAACTCTAAACACAACCCTGACCGCTGTGGCGAGCCCTGCAGGAGCGGGAACTACCTATAAATTTAAATGTGACGACTCGGATTTGAGTTGGCAGATACCGGATCCAAATACTACAAACACATTTGCATGTTCATACACGGCACTTGGCACTTCAAGAAATTGGTTCCAACCGGCAGTTGAAGTTACACGAGGTGCAGAAACCGTAACAGCGATCGCGGAAGTCTATGTTGATCCGCAAGTCACAGGGGTAACAATTCCAGATGGAGGTGATAATGGTGACTTGGGTGCATCATGCTCTGTTTCGCCTAATCCGGTTTTCATCAATCAGCAGGCGTCATGGACGGCTACTATTAACCCAGAAGGAAGTGCACCGTATACCTACACCTTCACATTTAGTGACGATGTAGCCAATCCAATAGTCGTTAACACAAGCTCACTTGAAGCGATTGTGCCTCGAACATACAGCACGCTTGGCGCAAAAAGTGTCGATGTTACGGTTACGGATCAGAATTCGCTTGCAACAGACAGTTGTACTGCGAATACCCGAGTCATTGTCAGACCTCAAATCATTGAAATTTAATTATGAATACAGAACATCACAATAAAATAATGTTTTTGGTGGGCGGTTTGGTGATTGTTGTCGTGATCCTTCTTGGCCTGGTGATCATTGGTGGTCATCGACGAGCTGCCAACAAAACACCTGTGGCGCCCGTTGACACCCGCACAGACGAGGAGCGGTATAACGATATGACGACTGGAACAAGCGATGTGTCCCTCAGTGATCCGATGATCATTAAATTTAATGAGAGTACGACCGGCACGTCGGAGTAGGGTGGATTGGTAATACATATAATCTTT
>JBBSOY010000010.1:0-25123 GCA_038259265.1 Minisyncoccia bacterium | reverse complement strand
CTTATTTAAATCTGGCATATTCAGATTTTAAATACGATAAAAATTGTTCTCCTCGCAATAGTTCTTTCTGTGGGAGTTCAATACGTTGGAGCTCAGGCGGCACCAAGCTGGACTGCACCTGTAAGCGCCCCACCCGCAAGCAATACGTATTCTCCCTTGAACGTAAGTTCGTCGGGGCAGACAAAGGCTGGTGGTTTGACTCTTGGCTCGACCGTTTTGACCGGTTCTCCTGGTTTGATTGTTCCAAACGGAACTGCAATATTTGGAAACATGCGATTTACAAAAACTCCAGCGGATTGTCTCCCTGCAGATTGTAGTTCAAGTGATACAAATTACATTCAAAGTGGTGGAACTCATTCAGCAGGGAGTTGGGTGCCGCTTTATTTTGCTCCATATAGTAACAACAGCTCTACGGCAAAGGTTGGTATTGGTACAAGTGCAATAACACAGCTCGAAGTTTTTGGTAATATAAAAATTCATGGCGCAACCGGTGCAGGCGAACCGGGAGAAGGTAAGGTTTTGACGTCAGATGCTGTCGGACGGGCTACATGGAGAACACTGGCTGCAGGTTCAGGTGGAACTGGTTTGCCCACCGCAACAATCGGCCAGACCTTGCGCCACAATGGTACAACGTGGATTGCAGACTCATTTCTTTTTAATAACGGCACGAAAGTAGGAATCGGAACATCAAATCCAAGCAAAACCCTTGATGTAAACGGCCCTGCAAAGATTGGAGGTGCTGGTGGTGGATTGAGTCTTAGCCTGTCTGGTGCAAATAGCCATGATGCAATTGTAATAACTAATACAAGTGACGACAGAGCAAACCTTTTGACTGACACATCTAGATTTGAATTCTGGGCCTCGTCTTTGAACCGTCGAGCTGATATCGAAGCAAACCAAATAACGTTAAGTGGAGGTAGTCCTGCAAATGATAAGGTGTTGACTGCAACGAATTCTGGCGGTTCTGCAACATGGCAGACACCAAGTATTTCGTACACAAACTGTACGACAGCCCAAATAAGTTCATCGGGAACTTTCGGTGCTACCCAAAACGGCATTACTATTCCTTCAGGTAACGGTCAGTGGCTCTGTGCTGCAGACAAGGTTGTGAGAAATATTAGTAGCAACGGTGGCGACTTCGGTGATAATGATTATGTTATGTGCTGTAACATGTCGATCGTCATCAACTAGCGAAAATATCTTCTCTTCGGTGCGATTTTAAAAAACTCATCCCCGCGCTCTCGCTCGGATGAGTTTTTTGTTTGGTATACTTAAGTTACAAAAAAGTTTTTTCGGTTTTATTTCGTATGCACATTGAAGACAAACAACTCAAGGATTTTATTTTAGATTCGGGACTCGTGCCGAAAAGCGCTGTTACTGCCGCGGAAAAACGAGCGGGGGAGACCGAACAAGACATTGGCAATGTGCTGGTGTCCGACGGTGCCCTGAGCGACAACGACCTGCGCCGCATTCAGGCAAGTATTTTGGGTATTCCCTTCATCGACCTCAAAGGCGAACACATGGACTTTGATGTGCTTTCGCTTATTCCAGAACCGATTGCTCGCAGTCACAACATTGTGGCGTTCAGACGAAGCAAAGATTCGCTCGAAGTCGCCATGTTGAACACCGACGATTTGTCGGCTATCGACTTCATTAAAAAGAAAGTTGGTCTGAAAATTTTGCCGCGCTTGACCGACAATGAGTCGCTCAAAAGCGCGCTTTTGCAGTATCAAAAAAGTCTCAAAGCTGAATTCGGTGATCTCATTCATAAAGAGGTGGGGTCGATCAAGACGCTCAAAAATGAAGAAAGTGACGAGGCGTCCGAAGGGGATTTAAAGAAACTTGCCGAAGATGTGCCGATCGTTCGTATTGTTGAAACGCTTTTGAAGCATGCGATCATCCAAGGTGCTTCCGATATTCATATCGAACCGCTCGAAGAGCAGGTGCTCGTGCGGTATCGCATCGACGGTTTGCTCCGCGATGCTATGGTGCTGCCAAAAAATGTGTCATCGTCGATCGCGGCGCGCGTCAAGGTTCTTTCGAACCTGAAGCTCGACGAAAAGCGCTTGCCGCAGGACGGTCGTTTCAAAATTGATTTGAACAGCGAGAAAATTTCTTTTCGTGTTTCGACTTTGCCCACGTACTACGGCGAAAAAATTGTCATGCGCGTACTGCGCGAAAGTGCCGCTGGCTTCACTCTCGAAGCCTCGGGTTTTCATGGCGAGTCTTTGGAACGAATTCACAAAGCCATGAATCTTTCGACCGGACTTATTTTGACCACCGGCCCGACTGGTTCAGGAAAAACCACAACGCTTTACACCATGCTCGATATTTTGAATACTGCCGATGTCAACATTTCGACCATCGAAGATCCGATCGAATATCAAATGAACCGCATTAACCAGACGCAGGTGAAAAGTGAAATTGGTTTAAAGTTCGGAGCTGGTTTGCGAACGCTGGTGCGTCAGGACCCCGACATCATTATGGTCGGAGAAATTCGCGACACAGAAACGGCTTCGCTTGCGATCAACGCGTCGCTCACGGGACATTTGGTGCTGTCGACTTTGCATACGAATTCTGCTGCTGGTGCCATTCCGCGTCTCATCGACATGCATGCTGAGCCGTTTTTGATCGTTTCGACGGTGAGCATCGTCATCGGCCAGCGCCTCGTCCGAAAGCTGACCGACAAAAAGGAAAAATATTTTATGACTCCGGCGGAAATTAAAACGCTCAATGAATCCGTGGACCTCGAGCGCGTGTTGAAAGCGCTCAAAGATGAAAAAGTTGTCGACGCTAAAGCAACCTGGGAAAAAGTGCCGCTTTACCGCCCAAAAACCGGCATCAATCCCGCCGATGCATTTGCCGGCCGTGTTGGTATTTACGAAGTCATGAAAATGTCGAGTGCGGTGAAGGAGCTTGTGATGCAGGGCAAAACCGACAAAGAGCTCGAAACGCAGGCAAAAAAAGAAGGCATGCTGACGATGATCGAAGACGGCGTGTTCAAAGCAGCGCAGGGTTTGACGACGATTGAAGAAATTTTGCGTGTTATTTCAGAATAATCGAACGCAGTGGCGGGTCGGATGGATCGAATCAGAGCAATCAAAATTTTCAAACATTTTTTAAATAATTTTTAACAAGCGATGCCAAAATTTAAATTTACTGCAGTCCGCCAGGGTGGCGAAAAATACGAGGAAGAAATGGAGGCGGCCGACAAATTCGCGCTGTATGCGGCAATTCGAAAAGAAGGTGGCACGGTCGTGCATATCGAAGAGGTGAGAGGTGGCGGAAAAAAATCTCTTTCTGACCTTTCGATTTTTTCCGGTGTAAAAATGACTGACAAGGTGCAGTTTGCGAAAAATTTGGGCGTGATGATCGACGCTGGCTTGCCGATGGTTCGAGCGATTTCGGTCATCGAACGCCAAACGCGAAGTGCGCCCTTTAAAAAAACCTTGCTAGATTTAAACGCTCGAATCGGCCGCGGCGAAACACTTTCTTCGGCTATGGAAGGACACCCAAAAGTTTTCAATCGACTTTTTATTTCTATGACTCGAGCCGGCGAGGAGTCGGGAAGCCTGACGAGCGCGCTCAAGACCGTCGGCTCGCAGCTCGAAAAAGCTCATTTGCTCACTAAAAAAATTCGCGGCGCCATGATCTATCCGGCGATTATTTTATGCATCATGATCGTCATTACTTTTTTGATGCTTATTTTTGTGGTGCCGACGCTGTCGAGCACCTTCAAAGAACTGAATGTCGAGCTGCCGCTCATGACTCGCATCGTCATCGGCCTTTCGGATTTTCTTAAAAATAATATTTTGATTTCTATTGCAATCATCGGTGTCATTGTGGCTGCGTTTATGTGGTGGAAAAAAACGCCGCGCGGCAAACGAATTATCGACGCTTTTATTTTGCGCATTCCGGTTATTAAAAATATTGTGAAGGAAACAAATTCAGCTCGTACTGCTCGAACCCTGACTTCGCTTTTGTCGGCTGGTGTCGATATTTTGGTAGCGATTAAAATTTCGGGCGATGTGGTGCAAAACGTGTATTACAAAGATGTGTTGAAAAAAGCCGAGCTGGTTGTGGAAAAAGGCAAGCCGATTTCTTCGGTATTTTCTGAAGAAGAGCGCCTGTACCCGACATTTGTGGGGGAGATGGCAAGTATCGGCGAAGAAACGGGCCGGCTTTCTGAAATGTTTGAAAACGTGGCCGTGTATTATGAAAACGAAGTTGACCAAAAGACCAAAGATCTTTCGACGATCATCGAGCCGTTTTTGATGATCTTCATCGGCGTGGCTGTCGGCTTTTTCGCCATGGCCATGCTTTCGCCTATGTACGCCCTTGTCGATGTTATATAATCTTTCACATTTTTTTCACGGGCCACGAAGACGTGGACATTCGCAGGGCGGCTTGCTCGGAAGCACGCGCGGTTTGACCCTCGTCGAGGTTTTGGTTGGCGTCGCGATATTTCTCATTATTTCCACGGGCATTTACCGATCCTTCACCACGGTTTTGAGCGTCATTTCTTTGTCGCGAGCGAAAATAATCGCCATGGATTTGGCAAACGAACGTTTCGAGCTCATTCGCAATTTGCCGTATCAAGATGTCGGTATCATTGGTGGTTTGCCTGCTGGTGATTTGCTCCATGCAGAAACATTTGTTCGTGCCGGCTTCTCTTTTCAGGCGACAACGACCATACGAAACGTCGACGATCCCTATGACGGCACAATCGGCGGTACGCCAAACGATCTTTCGCCTGCAGACTACAAACTTGTGGAAATAGAAATCGGCTGCGCAACCTGTAAAAATTTTCCACCCGTTTTTGTGAATACGCACGTCGCGCCAAAAGGTCTCGAAACGTCTTCCACAAATGGCGCGCTTTTTGTCCGGGTGTTTGACGCCAATGGCCAGCCGGTGCCAGACGCGGATATTCATGTGGTGAAGACGACCAGTCCGGCTCTTACGATAGACGACAGTACAAACGTGAGCGGCATGTTGCAGATTGTTGATGCGCCGCCGGGGGTGAATGCGTACCAGATCACTGTTTCCAAATCGGGTTATACGAGCGACCAGACGCGAACGCCTGGTGCGGTCGGCAATCCAAATCCAACCAAACCGCATGCGACCGTGGCAGTGCAGCAGGTCACGCAGATCAGTTTTGTTATCGACCGGATTAGTACAATGAATGTCAGTAGCATGGATTTATTCTGTGCGCCGATTGCTGGTGTCGATTTCAACCTGCAGGGCACAAAGCTCATTGGTACCGGCCCAAACGTTTTGAAATATAATCAAAATTTGGTGACAAATAGTTCGGGTTTGAAAACTGTTTCGAATATGGAATGGGATTCGTATCCGATTACACTCATCGATTCAGACTACTATTTGGTCGGCACAAATCCATTGCTGCCGATTTCGCTCGCTCAAAATTCGACCGCAGATGTGAAGCTTGTTGTCGAGCCAAAAAATCCCTCGACACTTTTGGTGATCATGAAAGACATGTCGACCGGTCTGCCGCTTTCCGATGCAACTGTTCGCCTGACCAAAACAGGTTTCGACCAGACACTCATCACCGAACGAGGTTTCAAAACCCAGACCGATTGGTCGAACGGAGGAGGGCAGTCGACATCAACCGATCCGAAAGCGTATTTTTCTTCGAACAATATCAATGTGAGCAATCCTGTGGGAGAGGTGAAGCTGACAGGCGCATTTGGTTCGTATAATGCGAGCGGAAATCTCGTGTCGTCGACGTTCGATGCGAGCTCGACCAGTATTTTTCGGCAGTTGTCGTGGCTGCCAGCAAGTCAGCCCGCTGCAGCGGGAACCGACAGTGTGAAAATGCAGATTGCCACAAACAACGATGCGACCACGTGGAATTTTCTTGGGCCAGACGGAAGCGCCGGCACGTACTACACTTCGCCCATTTCAAACATTAGTTCGGCTCATGACAATACTCGTTTTTTGCGCTACAAGCTTTTTCTCAGCACTGCGAGCTCGACTTTTACGCCAAACATTTCTGATATTTCCGTAACGTATTCTTCGGAATGCATACCGCCAGGCCAAATCGCTTTTACGGGCCTTTCGAGTGGCACCTATACCATGGATGTGTCGCATATTGGCTATACGAGTCAAAGTATTTCTATATCGGTGGGGTCGACATGGCAGCAACAAGAAATCTTTCTCGTGCCATAGCGTATGAAAATATATTCTCTACAAAAAAAGGTGTTAAAAAAAGGTCTGACGCTCGTCGAGGTTTTGGTTGCAATGGCAATTTTGACCCTCATCGGTTTCAGCATCACGGCATTTGAAAGAGATATTTTTTCTTTTAACAGCTTTATTCAGTCGGATTTAAATGCGCAGATCGCCGGTCGGAAGGCGATTACCCGAATGGTCTCCGAAATGCGGGAAATGTCACCCTCGAGCCTCGGTTCGTATCCGATTGCTGCTGCTGCCACCTCGACCATCACTTTTTATTCTGACATTGACACTGATTCGGCAAAAGAGCAGATTCGCTACTATGTTTCTGGCACAAATATTATGAAAAGTGTTATTAACCCAACAGGGAGTCCGTTGGTTTATAATTCTGGTAGTGCGGTGGTAACAACGGTCGCTTCGAGTGTTGCAAATGGCACTTCGACACCTATTTTTGAGTATTATGATACCAATTATTCTGGTACAACGACGCCCTTGTCCACGCCAGTCAATATTGCATCAATAAAGCTTGTTAAAATTAATATTCTGATCGAAGCGAAGTCTTCACGAGGCATCATTCCGCTCAATCTGACGTCGCAGGTCACTCTTCGAAATCTAAAAGATAATTTATAAAATAATTGATCCGCGCTCGCTCACAAAAAAAAGGGTTTCTCGTGCTTCACGCCATCGTCTTTGGTGGTATTGCGATTGTGGTGGTGAGCGCACTCGTGGCATGGGCAGGAGCAAATCTTAAATCTTCGCGGTCGGCAGTTTTTAAGGAAAAGGCGATTGAGATTGCCGAAGCGGGGATTGATTATTATCGCTGGCATTTGGCTCATTCTCCGCAAGATTTTACCGACGGCACCGGAAATTATAATCCGCATGCTCATAATTTTTACGACAAGGATGGTGTGCTGATTGGTTCGTACACGCTTCGGATTACGCCGCCGCTCACTGGCTCGACTATCGTTACTGTAGAATCAACCGGACAGACGATTGAAAATGCGAGCACGACCAGAACAATAAGAACGAAACTTGCTATTCCATCGCTTGCGAAGTTCGCCTTTGTTTCGGACAGTGATATGCGTTTTGGTGCAGGCACAGAAATTTTTGGCCCCGTTCATTCAAATGGCGGCATTCGTTTCGACGGATTGGTGCACAACATTATTAGCAGTGCTCGGGCCACGTACAATGACCCCGACTACAATACATCGCAGAGTCTTGCGTGGAACATTTCGAATGGCAATTGTACCAACAGCTCGTTTGGTGTGCATACCTGCGAGTCGCCAGCCGACCCAAGTCCGCCCGCAGCAACACCGTCTCGTACAGATATTTTTGAATCCGGCCGGCAGTTTCCGGTGCCCGACGTCGATTTTGACGGTCTGACCAGCAATTTGGCTCAAATGAAAACCGATGCTCAAACGTCCGCCGGCCGCTACTTCGCCGCCTCGGGCGCCCTCGGTTACAAAATCGTCTTCAGTTACTCGGCGGCCACCACCACCTTCAAAGTCTACCGAGTCAACAGCCTTCGCAACCCACCGAACAATTGCGTTAATCCGGGCCAGACCGGTTGGGGAACCTGGAGCATTGCTACTGCAGGGAACGCCCTGACCCAGATCAACGGTCCTGGCTCGGGCGGCAAATATTCCGTGCCTTCAAATGGTATTATTTTTTTTGAAGATAATGTGTGGGTCGAGGGCATCGTCGGCAATGCTCGGGTGACAGTCGCTTCCGGCCGATTCCCCGACAATGCTTCGACTCGTACAAGTATTACAGTCAACGACGATCTGAATTACACATACACAGACGGCACCGACGTTATTTCGCTTATTGCCCAAAACAACATTAACGTCGGGCTTTATAGTGCTGATTCGCTCGAAATCGATGCGGCGCTCATGGCTCAAAACGGCCGCGTTGGGCGCTACTACTACACTTCAAGTTGCAGCGTAAATTATGCCCGTCAGGAAATTACGCTCTACGGCATGATTGCCACTTCGCAGCGGTACGGGTTTTCTTGGACTGGCTCAAGCTTCGCCTGCGGCGGTTCGATTGGCGACATTGGCAGCGGCTATTGTGTAAGAAACATCACATATGATGCCAATTTGCTCTACGGTCCGCCGCCAAGCTTTCCTTTGGCTTCCGACCAATACACCACTATTTCTTGGGAGGAAATCTAATTCCACCGCCGTGGTTTCGTATGCCGGTTTTGCTGTGTGATACAATATTTTTATGAAAATCGAGCGAATGATCGTCGCGAATTGGAAGATGAATCCCGAAACGCCCGAAGCTGCTCGGGAAATTTTTCAGGCGACAAAGCGGGTAGGGCTGAAGCTTAAACGAACTGAAACGGTCATATGTCCGCCAGCAATTTATTTTAGCAATCTCGCAAAACTTGCCGGTGGCAAAGTGAAAATCGGTGCGCAGAATTCTTATTTTGAAAATGTCGGTTCGTATACTGGCGAAATCAGCGCCTCGATGATCCGCAACCTCGGCGGCACGCATGTGATCCTCGGCCACTCGGAGCGTCGGGAAATGGGGGAGACATCAGAGGTCATAAATAAAAAAGTCTTGCGCGCACTCGGTGAAGAACTGACCGTCATTTTGTGTATCGGCGAAAAAGCCCGCGACAGCCAGGGTGAGTATTTAGCGTTTTTGAAACAGCAGCTTGGCACGGCGCTTTCGGGCATTCAGAAAAAGTTTGTGGAAAATTTAGTAATTGCATATGAGCCCGTGTGGGCGATTGGCAAAAGCGACCAGGAAGCCATGAAAGGCGCCGATATGTACGAGATGTTTATTTATATTAAAAAAATTCTGACCGAAATGCTTGGCCGTGACTATGCCGAAACAATTCCAGTTTTGTACGGCGGCTCGGTCAGTGCCTTGAACGCCCAAGATATTCTGGTGAATGGCCGGGTCAACGGTTTGCTTGTCGGTCGCCAAGGTCTCGATCCGCTTCAGTTTAAAGAAATTTTACTTATCGCTGATAGTCTCAAAACGTCGGCATTAAAATAGCGTTTTTATTATGCGTATTTACACACACAAACGATGAGTCTTACAAGCATCGCTCAAGAAAAAAATCTTCGAGGCAAGCGCGTTTTGGTGCGGCTTGATTTCAACGTGCCGATTGCGGGTGGAAAAATCACCGATGATTTTCGCATTATTGCGGCATTGCCGACCATCACGCTGCTTCGAGATGCGGGAGCGAAGATTATTGCCATAAGTCATATCGAAGGTAAAGCGGCAGCCAAGCAGGATAAAAAATCAAAGAATTCGGCTGCCGATGCGCCGTCGCTTGCACCCGTCGCCGAATATTTGGTCGAGAAAAAAGTACCTGTTACATTTGTGCCAAAATATTTTACTGTCGCTGCCGAAAAAACTCTCGACGCCATGAAAGACGGCGACATGGTTTTGTTTGAAAATCTCCGCATAAACAAGGGTGAAAAAAATAATGACGAGGCTTTTGCTCAAAAGCTCGCGGCCATGGCAGACCTGTATGTAAACGAAGCTTTTCCTGTGTCGCATCGAGCCCATGCGTCCATTGTTGGTGTGCCAAAATTTTTGCCGAGTTTTGCTGGCCCGAATTTTATGCGGGAAGTGAAGAACCTGAGCCAAGCGTTCACGCCCGAGCGGCCGTTTCTTTTTGTGCTGGGCGGTGCGAAGTTCGACACGAAAATGCCGCTCATAGAAAAATTTCTCGGCCTTGCCGATTTTATATTTGTCGGCGGCGCCCTTGCCAACAATTTTTTTAAAGAATTACATTATGAAATTGGCGAATCAACTGTGTCCGAGGGCGATTTTCATCTTTCTCATATGCTTGAAACCAAAAAAGTTTTTATTCCAACCGACGTGGTGACCGGCAGGGCGACTGCAAAAAAAGTGAAATTGGCCCATATGATTGGCCGTAAAGATACCATTTCAGACGCTGGCCCCGAGTCTTTGGTGCAGTTGGCAGACATTGTCAGTCGGTCAAAATTTATTCTTTGGAACGGCCCGCTTGGAAATTATGAAGATGGTTTTTCGGATGCTACGTTGCAGCTTGCCGACATTATTTCAAAATCACGAACGACGTCTATTGTTGGCGGTGGCGACACCGTCGCAGCCATCCAGTCTATGGGTTTGATGGACAAATTTACGTTTGTTTCAACCGGCGGCGGCGCCATGCTCGACTTTCTCGCCAATGAAACTCTGCCAGGCATCGAGGCGCTCGAACAGGGGAAAGAATAAAAAACCTAAAGTAGCAGATGTAATTATAAAAAAGAAGCCCCGATCGAATCGGGGCTTTATCTGCTCGGCACGAAGTGCTTTACGCATTTTTAGTATCTCACTACCATGGAATTATCCTGAAAAGTCTCAGGATAAATCTCGGCAAAATGAATTCCAAGAATGATGAGTCTCTCAGGAATCCCTCGTAGTTTTCGTAGATATCCCCTTGATCACGATTGCCTCGATTACCGACGTGATTCCTCTGGTCTCCGATCACGCCCCCTTTTTCTTTCATGACACACTCCTTTGCTTTGAGTTTGGTCGTTGATTTGCTCGACACACGCGAACATCCTAAATCATTGTATCAAACCCATCGACCTTGTCAAATAGATATTCACATGGTGAAATGCAGTGAAGCGACCGCAGCTATTTTTTTCCAGTCTCTACCTCACGAGCCCGCATTTGCTACTATATACACATGACACAACAATCTGAAAAAACACCAACAACAGATCCGTCGAAGCTCAATATTGAAAAAGACAAAATGCCGATAACCATTAGTGCGGAGATCTATCGGCATGCAGAACGGCCTATTATTTTGGTCGACCAAAAACTGCTCAGCGGATCTATTAAAATCATGTATGTAGAAAAAGATGATCTCGAATGCACGTATCAGCACGACGTCCTTGGAACGACAAAAATCAAAGTGCCTTTTTTTATTCTCCAAAAAAATATCGAGCACCGCCTCGTTATGGAATGGGATACCGAAAAAAAATTTGTCGACATACGTGTCGATGAATTCGAAATTCACATCCATCAAAAAATGACGACTTCAGGACAGTCTGAATCCGAAAGAAAGAAAGCGCATGCTGGCGAGGGAACCGACGCAGGCCCCGATGCGGGCGAGGTCGCGGACGAGTCAAAAAGCTAAGCCGGGAGCGCCGATTTTATTTTTTCGGCATTCTCGACAAATTCTTTTTTATCGCCTTGGGCTTGGCTTGGATCCGGGAACACCCAAATGTGTGCGTGCGGCACTTCTTCGCCGGTAATACGCGACCACACTGCTTCGGTGCCAAAGGCTTTTTGTTGGGCGAGGGCGATTTTTTGAACCATTTCAAAATATGCTCCGGCGTTCGGCACCTCCCACACGTAGCGATAATGTTTTTTGGGAATGACGAGAGTGTGGCCGGGGGAGCGGGGGTTGTTGTCGAGAAATGCCATAAAATTTTCGTTCTCTAACACCTTGTGTGAAGGTATGGTGCCTGCAACGATTTTACAAAAAACGCAGTCAGAAGCTTCGTCTGAGTTTTTGAGATTTTTTTCCATGGCCCAATAGTAACATTTTATGAGGTGGCATGAGCGGGGTGTATAATACTCCCACATGAATCCTGAACCGATCTTTTTTCCGCCACTTTTAAAAAAGCTTCTCGAGCGCCGCGGGCTCGTCGATCCGCTCGAAGCTGAAAAATTTTTGAACCTCGACTATGCGCGGGATATTCATGACCCATTTGCGCTCAAGGACATGAAAAAGGCTGTGGATCGGATCATGCTCGCCATCAAAAACGACGAAAAAATTACTATTTACAGCGACTACGATGCCGACGGTATTCCGGGCGCTGTCGTGCTGCACGATTTTTTTAAAAAAATTGGGTTTACGAATTTTGAAAATTATATTCCGGATCGGCACGAAGAAGGTTTTGGTGTAAACGCTGATGCAGTTGAAGCAATCGCCGCAGGCGGCTCAAAGCTCATGATCACGATCGACTGCGGCATTGCCGACATTGTGCCGATTACGCTCGCGAAAGAAAATGGAATTGATACGATCATCACCGACCATCATGAACCTGGCCCCGAAGTGCCTCCGGCTTTTGCAATAATCAACCCGAAACAGAAAGATTGCGGGTACCCGTTTAAATTCCTGTGCGGCGCGGGCGTCGTGTACAAACTCATCCAGGCCATTTTGCAAAAGTCTGAAATGGCAGGGCGTGTCAGAGGTGGTGATAAAAATGATGGGAAGTCAGAGGGTGTAGACAAAAATGGCGGGAATGGCTTCGAGGTAAATGGGCAGCTGGTCAAAATTCCGATCGGTTGGGAAAAATGGTTGCTCGACATGGTTGGCCTCGCAACCCTTTCCGACATGGTGCCGCTCGTTGGTGAAAATCGGGTGTTCGCATCGTACGGTTTGCGCGTGCTCCGAAAATCGCCGCGCCTCGGTTTGGCAAAATTGCTCCGAGCAGCCAATACGAATCAGCGCTTCATGACCGAAGACGATGTCAGTTTTACCATCACTCCGCGCATCAATGCTGCGTCGCGCATGGGTGTGCCTCACGACGCCTTTGAGCTTTTGGCGACGAGCGACGAAATTCGCGCCGGCACACTCATTGAGCATTTGAATAAAATTAATGATGAGCGCAAAGTGCTTGTCGCGTCGATCACCAAAGACGTCCGACAGCGCATGCATGAACGAGCCGAAAACAAAACGCTTCGCGAGGTCGTTGTGATGGGGCATATTCATTGGCGGCCAACTGTGCTTGGGCTCGTGGCAAACAGCCTGAAAGACGACCACGACCGACCGGTATTTTTGTGGGGTAAAGATAATGGCAAGGTCATCAAAGGATCATGTCGTTCGGATGGCCGTGTCAGTGTTGTCGATCTGATGGAAGCCAGCCGCGATCTCTTCATTGCCTTTGGTGGGCACAAAATGTCTGGCGGTTTTTCAATCGAAGCCGAAAAAATCCATACACTCGAAGAAATGCTTTCGGCAACGTACCAAAAACTTGCGAATGCGACCGCGAATGTCCCAGGCGATGTGCCAGATTACGATGACATTTTGAATCTCGACGATATTAATTCGAGCACCTATGCGCTCATCGAAAAGCTCGGGCCGTTTGGTGTCGGCAACCCGAAGCCAGTGTTTCTTTTTAAAAATATTCGAGTGAAAAAAATAAAGCCATTTGGCAAAACCAAAAACCATCTCGAACTGAGTTTCGAAAACTCTGTGGGCGAAGTGTTCAATGCCATTTCTTTTTTTACCAAAACCACGGACCCGCTTCAGTCTATTAAAGAAGGGGATGTGCTGAGCATGAAAGCTACGCTCGAAAAATCCTATTTCAAACGCTATCCCGAACTCCGCTTACGGATTATGAGCGTTTTGGTATAGTGAGCACACGATAACAAACAGAGATCAAATATATCTAAAGAAATAATAAATTTCATGGAAGCAATTGTATTTACAGACGGCGCTTCGCGCGGCAATCCCGGCCCTGGTGGCTGGGGCACGATTATTGTGCTTGATGTCACTGCACCTCGATCGGATAAAGGCGCTCGCGTCCTCAGAGGAGGTGACAGCGAAGTTTTTGAACTTGGAGGTTTTGAGCCGAATACAACCAATAACCGCATGGAACTTCAGGCTGCGATCAGTGCTTTAACTTTTCTTGAGGAAAAATTGAATAGCGTTGCGCATACTGGTGTGAATGAGTCTATAAAAAAACACATTCAAATATATACAGATTCAAAATACGTACTGCGTGGTTCGACCGAATGGCTTGCTGGCTGGGAGCAAAAGGGCTGGAAAACTATGGCGAAACAAGACGTATCGAACAAAGACCTCTGGCTCAAAATGTCAGTGCTGCTTGATGCTGTGGGGATGGAAAATATGAGCTGGAAGCTGTTGTCGGGTCATGTTGGAATAGTCGGCAACGAACGTGCAGACAAAATCGCCACGAGTTTTGCATTGGGAAAACCAGATGCGCTTTTTTCGGGCACTTTTGAGAAATACCAGACCGAGTGCGGTTTCGACATTTTGAATGTTTCGCACGATTTTACGAAGAAGGAAAAAAAATCGAGCTCAAAAACTCGCTCAAGTGCGAAAGCCTTTTCGTATGTCAGTATGGTTGACGGCCTTGTGCAGACTCACAAAACCTGGGCCGAATGTGAAGCACGGGTAAAGGGCAAGGCCGCGCTCTATAAAAAAGCTACGAGTCCAGCCGAAGAATCGGAAATCATTTCTCATTTTCAGACAAAGAAGTCGTACTAAATTTAAAACCCAACAAAGTCTGATTGATCAAAAATTGATTTTAATTTGATAGCGACAGCGGCAGAATTTTCAGGTGATTCGCGACAAAATTTTATACTGGATTGTTTTTTGTTTTGCCGGCGGTATTGCATTTAACGAATGGTGGGGGAAGACGATACTATTTTTAACCCTCAGCCTTGCAGGTCTTTTTCTCGCCCTCGCCTGTTTTATTTTTTCTAAAAAAACGTCTTGGCTGCATGCGGTGGCAGCATGTGCAGCAGTTTTGGTTGTTGCGTTCGGTGGAGGATTTTTTCGCAACCATGTCGCCGTTATGCAAAGCACCTCAGGAACCGAGATCGATTCGTTTGTGAATGAAAAGGTAACGCTCGTCGGAGTGGCAACTGAAGAACAGGAACGGCGCGACTTTAACACACGACTCACCATCGTGCCGCGGGAAATCAACGGCCAGGCGATCGGACAAAATATAAAAATCCTTGTCACGACCAGCAGCCCGAAAGATTTTATGTATGGGGACTTGGTCAAGGTGACAGGCAGCATCATCGTGCCGGAAAATTTTTATACCGACACCGGCCGAGAATTTGACTATATCGGCTATCTGCGAACAAACGACATTCGTTTTTTGATCAAAAATGCAGCGGTGACCGTGACCGGGCACGACCCGCCAAGCAACATTTTGGCCGGCTTGTTTTATGTGAAGCGAAAATTTGTAGCGTCGCTTGGCAACTTGCTGCCCGAACCCGAAAGCTCGCTCGCGGCCGGCATTCTTATTGACGGCAAGCAGTCTATAAACGGCGAGCTCCAGGAAAAATTCCGCAAAACCGGCCTCGTGCACATCGTTGTGCTCTCGGGCTCGAACGTGTCGATCGTGGCCGAAGCCATCACGCGGGCTTTCGCTTTTTTGCCGAGAGTGCTTGGGCTGGTGTCAGCAAGTCTTGGTATCGTTGCCTTTGCGCTCATCACGGGCGCGACATCGACCGTTGTGCGTGCGTCGATCATGGCGCTCCTCGTCATTGTTTCCCGTGGCTTTCTCAAAAAATATGATGCTGGCCGTGGTTTGTTTATTGCGAGCTTACTTATGCTCGCGCACAACCCCGGCATTTTGTTTTACAGCCCGTCATTCCAGCTCTCTTTTCTGGCGACCTTTGCTGTCATAAAAATTGTGCCGCGTTGTGAAGCGGTATGCGGAAGCTGGCTTCGTTTTTTGCCCGAAAAATTCGGCATTCGCGAGCTCGTAACTTCAAACATCGTGGTGCAACTTTTTTTGCTACCAATTTTGTCTTGGATGACGGGTTTTGTGTCGGCGGTGTCGCTGCCGGTGAACCTGCTTGTTTTGCCGCTCGTGCCGCTCACGATGCTTTTGAGTTTCCTGACCGCCATCGCCGGCTGGCTCTCACATCTTCTCGGTCTACCATTTGCTTTTGCTGCCCATCTGCTGCTTTCATATGAACTTTCGGTCGTCGATTTTTTCTCAAAATTTTCCCTGGCCGAAATCGCTTTCAGCGGCTTTTCAAGCGCGATTGTGGTGGGGTTTTATATGCTTTCCATTATATGTTCGCTTCATAGAAATTTAATTGGTAAGTCTCAAGATTTTAAAGTCTGATTGACAAAAAACCGAAGAGGTATAAGATAAATAACCAGAAAGTCCTCTCTGTGTGCTGTGTGTTTTATTTTCGCCCTCTAATATTTGTTAGGAATAAGGAGTCCACTTGACAAAAGTTGGAGAAGGTGTATTGTTTTATATAGAAGCTTTGGTAATGTGCCGAAGCTAAGGTGGAGATCGAGATCCTTTTTTGAAGGAGTTCACGATGAAGCATCTGATAACAGGCTTGGTGTGTGCGGTCATGGCTGCGACATGCGCGATGGGGCAGCTCGTTGCTCCCCCGGATCAGAAGATGGCTCAGGAGACCGTCTGGGTCCCGAGTGAACCCGGTTCGCTCGTTTACATGGTCAAGCCGACCATGGAACTGCCGGAAATGGTCACGCGTGTCGTGTCCGGCCCGGTCCTCGTATTGATGGAAGGTGAAGGTCTGACCACTTCGGTTGGCACCGACACCAGCGAGGGCACCTACTTCGAGGAGCGCAATATCAGTGCTCCGGTCGAGGTCTACAACGGCGCGATCACCAACAACGGCAATCTGCCCGCGTTCGTCATTGTCGGAGATGCTGGTAATGTGGAGAATCTCTACCCGGGTGAGACGATCGTCGTCGCCCCCCACACGTCGGTCAACGACAATGGTGAGATCAGCGTCTACGAAAATGATGTCGAGAACGGTCAGAACCTCATGATGCCTCGGCCCTGGAATGCAGGCCCCCGCCCGATTCGTGTGTACGTTCGCGGCTGTGCTTGTGTGTGTGGCGCCGGCGATGACGGCACAGGTGGCACGACCATTTTCATCCCAGGGGGTCCTCAGAACAGTGGTTGCCGTATGAGTGGCGCTGGTTGCGTGACACCCACAGGCCAACTATCAACCCTGAGTGGCTGTACCGAAGCTTACGGTCCGCCGCTGCCTTCGACTTCCGCGACGCCAGCCACGCCCTAACGGCGAACACTATGTGGTGATTTAACCAACAAAAAAGGCCCCCGATCTTCGGGGGCCTCTTCTTTTCTGAAAAATTTATAAATAAATTAGTTTTCTTATTTCAACACCGCCCCCTCAAAATTTTTTTCGATAACGTTCCAGTTTAGATTTTCAAAAAAGGCTTCGATATATTTTTTCTTGTCGGCCGGTGTGTAGTCAAAGAGAAAAGAATGTTCCCACATATCGAGTCCGAGTACGAGTTGTGCGCCGTTGAGCTGTCCTAAATGCTGTTCGTCGACCCAGGCGTGCACGAGCGTTTTCGCATGAGTGTCGTAGTAGAGCATAGCCCAGCCGATGCCGCGGGTCAGGGCAATGGCTTTGAAACTTGCGAGCCAGCCGTCAAAAGCGTTCATGTCAGCTGTAGCAAAATCAGCAAAATCTTTTTCAATTTGAGCCCGCAATGCGCTCGTTTCGCTAAGCGCTACCGGTCCGCTTTCGAGGCTTTTAAAATAATATTCGTGATTGCGCATGCCGTTGAATTCAAAAGAAAAACGGCGCTGGAGTTCACCGAGCGCAATAGCATGTTTTTCGCTATCGGCTTTGTATTCAACAATCTTCGCATTGATGAGGTTGGCATTTTTCACATAGCCGGCGTAGAGCTTGAGATGTTCGTCGATGGCCTTTTTTGAAATACCCTTGAGCTCAGGGATGGTAAACTTTTGTTCGGTATAGATATGCATGTTGGTTTATATTTTTTCTTAAATAATTCTTAAATAATAATTGATTTTTATTTGATCTGCCGTGAGATACTGTTTTGTATAGATCTGTATGGATGTTTACTGATGACGACTGTATTGATTATGGTGGGATTATAGCATGTTCAAAAAAAGCCCTAAAAAACTCGTTCTTTTTATCGTCGGTGTGCTTTTGGTGGGGAACGGAGCAGTTTGGCACACTCTGTATGTTGCGCACGAAAAAACCCAAGCAAAAGAGCTCGTGGTGGCGTTTTTTGATATTGGCCAGGGCGATGCAATTTTTATTGAAGCTCCAAATGGGAATCAGATTCTCGTCGACAGCGGGGCAGATGCGAAAGTGCTGCAGGAACTGGGAAAAATTATGCCGTGGTACGACAAGTCACTCGACCTCATTGTTCTCACAAATCCTGACAAAGACCACATCGGCGGTTTCATTCCAATTTTAAAAAGATATGCGGTTTCATATGCGCTCGAACCTGGAACAGAAAACAAAACGCTCACTAACTCGACGCTTCACGAACTCATCACTGAAAAGAGCGTTGAAAAAATTCTTGCGCAGCGCGGCCTGCGTATTTTTCTCGACGAAACTCCTGGGCGCGAAGTTGTTTTGACCGTGCTTTTCCCAGACCACGACGTTTCGAAAGAAAGTTCAAACGACGGCTCGATTGTTGCGCGGCTTACGTATGGCGAAACAGAAATCATGCTGACCGGCGATGCGCCGATTGCTGTGGAAAATCGTCTGCTGAATTCCTTGAATTCATCGAGCACGGCGCCGGAGCTTGGTCTTGCAAGCGACATTTTAAAAGTCGGACATCACGGTTCAAAAACTTCGACCGGCGAAAGTTTTGTGAAAGCCATAGAACCAAAATTCGCTGTCATCTCGAGCGGAAAGTCCAACAAATACGGCCACCCAAATGAAGAAACTCTGGCGACTCTCGAAGCTGCAGCGCAGTTAGGTACATCGACATCAACAACGAGCACTTCATCAATCCAAATTTTGCGCACCGACCAACTCGGCACAATCGTCATGAAAAGCGACGGCAAAGAGTTTAGGGTCGTGCATTGAAAAAATTAGAAATTTTTCTCAAAATAAAAAACGAAAAGGAAAACGAAAATAAAAACCCGGAGATGCCGGGTTTCGGAATATGATGACATGAGCACAGGGCAACACTTTCTCGCTCACTGGTTTGGTTGGGTAAGTTGGGAAGCCAGGAATCTCGACCTTGGTGAAAAAAATTGTGAGCGGTAGATCGAATCACCTGGAGCCGGCCACACCATCTTCACATCGCAGTGTGGACAAAAAAGAATCGCAACCGGTACGATCTCGTGATCGTTTACGGGAACATGCGCATCCCGACCGCGGTCATCCCAGACTCTTCGAGGAATTACTTTTTCATAAATAATTCCGCCGCATTTTGCGTGAACTGACACTCCACTTTCTAATTCTCCTCCTAATTCTCCAGGTTGTGTTGCTGTGGCGAATCTCATCCAACTTTCTCTTGTGTAATATTCCATGATGCACCTCCTGTTGTTTCTGTATATATGGTAGCTTATTTTTGGTACATCTTTGCAACAAAAAACTCCCCGAGTGGGGAGCTTCTAGTGCTGGCCGAAGTCTCGGTTTATTTAAACGATGCCGGCGGTTCGGAGGGCTTTGAGCGAACCTTGTTTGTTGACGGTGCGGATGCCCCGAGCAGAAAGGGTAACGCGAACGTGCTTTTTGAGCTCAGGAATGTAGATGCGGCGCTTTTGGAGGTTTGGGTATCGGCGAACTTTTCCGGTAGGGTTAAACTGCGTTGCGCGGGTTCTGTTGCTGAAACCGCCGCCTACCATCGAACCTTTTTTTGTAACTGGGCAAATTTTCGCCATATGTGTTGTGAGAAGCATGCTATCATACATAACGAATTAATCAAGCGGCACGCGCTTCCACATGTATGTATTACGATTTTATTTTCCAAATTCTCATTCTTTTGTTCTCCGTGATCATTCACGAAGTGGCTCATGGGTATGCCGCCAATGTGTTGGGCGACCCAACTGCGCGTCTGGAGGGTCGGCTGACCTTAAACCCAATCAAACACATCGACCCGTTCGGTTCGATCATCCTGCCACTTTTGCTGTACTTTTCGCATGCTGGTTTTTTGATCGGTTGGGCAAAACCTGTGCCATACAACGCCTATAATCTTCGCAATCATCGCTGGGGCGAAGCCATAGTCGCCGTCGTTGGTCCGCTTTCAAACATCATCATTGCCATTATTTTCGGCCTGATTATTCGTTTCGGTGTGGGTCTCGGTTTCAGTATGAGCCCCGCAGTCCTTCATATTACGAGCTACATTGTCATCATCAACCTCGTTCTGGCGATTTTTAACCTCATTCCAATCCCGCCGCTCGACGGCTCGAAAATTCTGTTTACCGTTTTTCGCATCGGTTTCACGCCGACTCGGGTTTTCCTCGAGCGCTATGGCTTTTTTCTCGTCCTCTTTTTCGTGTATTTTCTCTGGACATATGTAACCCCTGTCATCTTTTGGCTTTTCATTTTGCTCACTGGTCTGTATATATAAGGAATAAAAAGCGCGGTGCGCTTTGAAAATAAAATCTGATGGCAAAAATTCTTGATGGAAAAATGTTGAGTGCGACTTTGTCGACCGTGTTGGCCGAGCGTATTGCTGCGCTGCCCGCTGGGGCAAAGCCGAAGCTCCTCATTATTCAGATAGGGGATCGTCCGGAGTCGACTACGTATATAAAAAACAAAAAGATTTTTGCTGAAAAAATCGGCGCGCTCGTTGACCATCATCAATATCCGGAAAATGTATCCGAGCGTCAGCTTTTGGATGACCTCGCCGCCTACAACACCGATCCGTCTGTGCACGGCATCATTATTCAGCTGCCAATTCCGGCGCATATAAACACAGCCATCGTCATCGAAGCGATCGACCCCAACAAAGACGTCGACGGCCTGACTTCGAAAAATACGAAACTACTGCTCGAAAATAAAACGGCGCTTATGCCTGCTACGGCCAAAGGCATCATCACGCTTCTTGATCATTATGGTATTGAAATTCCCGGCAAGCGGGTCGTGGTCGTTGGTCGCTCGCTTTTGGTGGGGAAGCCGATGGCTCAGGCCATGTTGAACCGTAATGCGACTGTTACCACCACCCACAGCCATACCAAAAATCTCGACGAAGAAACCCGCCGAGCCGAAATTCTCATTGTTGCCGCCGGCCAGCCGAAACTCATCACCGCCGCTTCCGTATCGCCTGGGCAGATCATTGTTGATGTTGGAATCAATGTCATTCCTATGACAGACGGAACCTCTCTGTCTGCTGAAGGTGTGCCAAAAAACAAAATCGTCGGCGATGTGGATTTTGATGCTGTAAAAAACACGATCGAAGCCATTAGTCCGGTGCCGGGCGGGGTAGGGCCGATGACTATTGTGTCGCTTTTCGAAAACCTTCTCGTAGCATACTTTCTTGCACAAAATCCTAGAATTTAGTACAGTACTCGTCTAGACAAATGGCGACAATAAATCAATTAGTGAAGCGACGACGAGTGATCACCGCCCGCAAACCAAAAGCGGCTGCTCTTTCTCGTGGCTTCAATAGTTTGAAGAATCGCCCTGCAAGCTATCCATCACCTTTCAAACGAGGTGTCTGTGTAAAGGTCACCACCAAAACTCCCCGCAAACCTAACTCAGCTATCCGAAAGATCGCCCGAGTTCGCCTCACAAACGGCCTCGAAGTCACTGCCTACATCCCTGGTATCGGTCACAATCTCCAGGAGCATGCCGTTGTTCTTCTCCGAGGTGGTCGCGTCAAAGACGTCGGCGTTCGTTACACAATTGTCCGAGGAAAGCTCGACGCCGGTGGTGTCGAAAATCGCCGAACAAGCCGATCTGTCTACGGTGCCAAGAGACCTAAATAATTTCATTCTGAATTCATAACGTAATTTCATGCGCCGAAAAATCAAACAAAAAAATAAGATCGAACCTGACTATACATACGACTCTCTCAAAGTCTCGAAGCTTATTAACTATGTAATGGAAGAGGGAAAGAAAAACACTGCCCGAACTGTCGTCTACGACGCCCTTGTGCTCATTAAAGAAAAAGCTAAAACCGAAGCGCCTTTGGAAGTTTTCGAAATGGCTCTTAAAAATACCTCTCCTTTGATGGAAGTTCGTTCTCGTCGTGTCGGTGGTGCCAACTATCAGGTTCCCCGAGAAGTTCGACCAGAGCGCCGCCAGTCTCTTTCAATGAAATGGATCGTTGGTGCTGCCCGAGCTAAGAAAGGCCAACCGATGGCGGCAAAACTCGCCGACGAAATCATCGCGGCTTCAAAAAATGAAGGCGAAGCCGTAAAGAAACGAGAAAACACCCACAAAATGGCAGAAGCAAACAAAGCCTTTGCACATTTCGCTTGGTAGGTTATTACAAGTTTAATTTTCGTAGAAAATACTTTTTTCGTGAACGCCAACATTTCTGCTGAAATGTTGGCTCTATCTCGGCCACCTTCATGGCCTCCGAGAGTCACTTCAAAAGCACTTTCTACGAAAATTAAAAAAATATTAAATTAACATTTAAATGAATCGCGATTACCCATTAGAAAGAGTCAGAAACTTTGGAATCATTGCCCACATCGACGCCGGCAAAACGACCGTCTCCGAGCGAATTTTGTACTACACCGGTATGTCTCACAAAATCGGTGAGGTGCACGAAGGTAACACCGTAACCGACTGGATGGAGCAGGAACGAGAACGCGGCATCACCATTACGGCCGCCGCGATCACCAGTTTCTGGAATCCGACCTACATGGGCGCCGACACCTCGCAAAAACATCGTTTCAACATCATCGACACTCCTGGCCACATCGACTTCACCGCCGAAGTAAAGCGTTCTTTGCGAGTCCTCGACGGCGCGGTTGTTGTGTTTGACGGTGTCGCTGGTGTGGAACCTCAGTCTGAAACCAACTGGCGCTATGCCGACGAAGGCGCTGTGCCTCGAATCTGTTTCATCAACAAACTCGACCGCATGGGTGCGTCATTTGAACGATCGTATAAATCGATCCTCGACCGACTCAACAAAAATGCCGTTCGCATGCAGATTCCGATGGGCGCCGAAGAAAACTTTGTCGGTGTCATCGATCTTTTGAAAATGAAAGCCTTTTATTTTGAAGGCGAAATGGGTATCAAAATCCGTGAAGAAGAAGTTCCGGCCGAATACATGGAAGAAGCGAAAAAACAGCGAGCCGAACTCGTTGAAAAAATCGTCGAACATGACGATACGCTCATGAATGACTTTCTTGAAGGCAAAGAAATTTCAACCCAGGATCTCCGAAAGACCTTGCGAAAAGCCGTGCTCGCCGTAAAACTTATTCCGGTCTACACCGGCTCGGCGCTCAAAAACAAAGGCGTGCAGCTCGTGCTCGACGCCGTTGTCGACTACTTGCCATCACCGCTCGAAGCGCCGCCAATCGAAGGAATCGACCCAAAAACTGGCGACAAAATCACTCGAAAAACTTCAGACGACGAACCGTTTTCTGCATTGGCTTTCAAACTCCAGACTGATCCATTCGTGGGTCAGCTGACGTTCTTCCGTGTGTACTCTGGAACGATCGAAGCCGGCACCTATATTTACAATGCCACGACAGGGGAGAAAGAACGTCTTGGTCGTATCGTCCGCCTCCAGGCCGACAAACGCGAAGAAGTGAAAAAAGTTTACGCCGGCGAAATCGCTGCAGCTGTCGGTTTGAAGAGCGCTAAAACGTCGCATACTTTTTCTGACGAAGCGCATCCGATTATTCTCGACCCAATCAAATTCGCCGAGCCGGTCGTTTCTCTCCGAATCGAACCAAAAACAAAGGCCGACCAAGAAAAAATGGGTATGGCTTTGAAGAAACTTTCTGATGAAGATCCAACATTCCGCATTACTTCAAACCCAGAAACCATGGAAACAATTATTTCCGGCATGGGAGAACTCCATCTTGAAATCATGGTTGACCGAATGAAACGAGAATTCGCTGTTGAAGCAAACGTCGGCAAGCCCCAGGTTGCGTATCGAGAAACTATTACCGCCGAAGCCGAAGCCGAATATAAATACATCAAGCAGTCCGGAGGAAAGGGTCAGTACGGTCACGTAAAACTCACCGTGAAGCCGCTCGAGAAACTCGAAGAAGGTAAGAAAATTCCAAAGAACGTCAAACGATACGATCATTTCGAATTCATCGATTCTATTAAAGGAGGCGTCATTCCACAGGAATTTATTCCTGCTGTTGAAAAGGGTGTGAAAGAAGCGATGGACCGCGGTATCGTTGCCGGTTTCAAACTTGTTGATATTTCTTGTGAACTGACATTCGGTTCATACCACGATGTCGACTCATCCGAAATCGCCTACAAGATTGCCGGCTCACAGGCTTTCCAGGAAGCTTCAAAACGTGCAAAGCCGGTTATTCTTGAACCAATTATGAAAATCGAAGTCGTCGTTCCGGAGAAATTCATGGGAGACGTTACTGGTTCGCTGTCTTCAAAACGAGGTCAGATCGAAGGTATGGAAGACCGAGGTATGCTCAAAGTCATCCGCGCCATGGTGCCACTTTCCGAAATGTTCGGTTACACCACTCAGCTCCGATCTATGTCTGAAGGCCGCGGCTCGTCCACTATGGAATTCGATCACTACGACATCGTGCCAAAGAACGTCGAAGCCGAAATCGCGGCGGCGCGGGCGTAATTTCTTTGTAATTCACAAACGCTCTTCGGGAGAGCGCATAAAGTCTACTGACTTTTGCTCTCCTCGGCTGCCTTCGCAGCCTGCGGAACTCTCCCTCCGAGCATTTGTGAATTACACGAAACAACATTCGTGCCTAGAAAAAACAAAAAATCGGCGCAGGGCCGGTCATATGACCGCCCCTTTTTTATAGAAAACACTTGAAAAGTAGAAATAGGGGAGGTAAAAGCTAAAAAAGGCCTGGAAATAATTGACTATTTCTCACCGTTTGTTACCATGGTCGGTACCGCTTTTAGCGTCGTTTTTGTTTTGACACCCATGGTTTTCGAGGACTCCTTCTGGACTCCTCTGGGTGCCTGGCCCAAAAGAAACGAAACTTACAGTAAATTAATACATTTAAATTTAATACAAATAACATATGGCAAATTTTGATCGAACAAAGCCACACGTAAACGTCGGAACCATTGGTCACGTTGATCACGGAAAAACCACGCTTACTGCCGCTATTCTTAACGTTCTTAACCGAGCGGGTAAAAAGGCGACTATTAAAGGTGTCGACGCTATCGACAACACTCCTGAAGAAAAGGCCCGTGGAATTACGATCAATCTTTCTCATCAGGAATACGAGACAGATACTCGTCATTACGCTCACATCGACGCCCCTGGTCATGCCGACTACATCAAAAACATGATCACCGGTGCTGCTCAGAT
>JBBSOY010000009.1:0-25522 GCA_038259265.1 Minisyncoccia bacterium | reverse complement strand
TTTTAAAAACCGACAGTGACGACCCGCCGGCGTCCTTTTTGTTGGAGCCTCTTTTTGAGCCCTTGTCTTTGCGTGCCATAAGAAGCTCATAATACCACGCGCCTTGGCCGTTCTCTGTGTATAGAGGGATGTGTAGGGATACTAGATGGGAATGACAGAGTGGGATAACAGACATGCTCGAAAGGGATGCGCGGCTAAAGGACACTTGACTTTGAACGGTTAAAGGGGTATTCTAGTATAAAGGACATTAAATATAGATGAGACTAGACGTTTACAATAAAGGACATGCAGGATCTCACAATTCAAAATAATATTCCACATGATGGTTCAGAGGCTAAAAATACCAAGCTTTTTGGCCATAATGAAAAGGACAACAGTGTTGAATATTTTTCCGAACGTGCGAAAAAATTAACCACCGCCATTTATTTGGTTAGTGGGCTTATTCCTCAAACCGACCCACTTCGCTTGTCTATAAGACGTTTTTCAATAAAGCTTTTGTCTCTTATTGGGGTGACTCCAGCTGGGCATTCTTTGTCGGAAGTTTCAAGCGAAGTTTCTGTCCTTTGTAAAAAAGTTTTGGAATTGCTCGAAATCGCTTTCTTTTCAGGGTACGTTTCCGAAATGAATTTTTCGGTTTTGAAAGCAGAATTCGATCTTTTTGCACATGAAATAGGAGGTTTTGCTGGCGGTCAAGAAAACCTTTCACCGGATTCATTGCGAATCGACGCTACTGCATTTGGGCTACACACCGGAACAGTCGCTGCAGACACTGCGACAAAATCTGCTTCCAAATCTGCTCCAAAGTCTTATTCAAAACTCTCTTCAAAAGATCACGATTCCTCAGGATTGACAGTGCAAAAAAATCTCCAAAATGAGTTTAAGAACGAACGCAACACTCTGCCTTCGTCTTCGAGAAACACTTCTGAAACCAAGAAAATAAGCAGAAAAGAAGCCATTCTTTCAATAATCAAGCTCAAAGGCGCTGTCAGTATTAAAGACGTGTCTTCGGTCGTAATAAACTGCAGCGAAAAGACTATCCAAAGAGAGCTCACATCTCTTGTTTCGCAGGGAATTTTGAAGCGAACTGGCGAACGTCGTTGGAGCACATATTCCTTAACCTAAATCATCTACAAAATTTCTTTAGAAAAATTATTCCAGTACATTTGTTAAAAAAATCAAGTATTATCCACAGATTTTCTTTGCTGTGAGCCTTCGATACAGGTACTATAGACCCTAAGCGCTTAGTGTTTGCCTTCGAGTTTCGCTATGCTACACTAACGCCTATCCCGAAAATGCCGCGTGTAAGAATAAGGACGTTTCGACGTCCTTGCGGTTGTCGGTAACGATGGGTCTTTGACAACTCAATATGTGTCGTACGGTGCGCGTTTCGAAAGAAATGTTTTGCGAAAGCGAAATATTTTAAAAGTGACGCGTACAAAAGTACAAAAAATGCATGCCGCATGACTTATTCCTTACATGTCTGTCCCGATTGAACACAGACCACTCTCATTACTAACTCGCGCGTTCTAAATTCGGTCGAAAGAATTGGAACGGGTGAGATTAGGAAGCCTTGCCCGGCGGATCGGAAGAAATTCCGGGCAGTGCAGTTCGAAGGTTACGAAGAAATTATAAGAAACTTTATAAGCACTGTGTTGCGGAGCAATCCGTGACCGGTTTCATTCCGTTTATTTCACCAAACTTTATTATTAAAACGGTGAGTAAGCTGAAAAATATCAAATATGATTTTAAAAACAAAAGCTGCAAAACTCGCTGCGGGACTTGTCGGTTTTGCGTTCGTCTTCTCTTTGTTTGTAACTCCAGTTGCAACAAAGGCACAGACAAACACAGAATTGCAGGCGATGATTAATACTCTTCTCGCACAGATTGCTTCATTACAAGGTTCAATTGGTTCTACTGGTGGCTCAATGATGATGTCTCACACTTTCGGTGCTGACCTTACGGTTGGTAGCCAGGGTGCAGACGTTGTTGCGCTTCAGCAGATGCTCGTAACGAAGGGTTTCCTCACTATTCCTGCTGGCGTTGCCATGGGATATTTTGGTGAATTGACTCGTTCAGCACTCGCAACATTCCAGTCAGCAAATGGAATTTCACCAGCATCAGGTTACTTCGGTCCGATCACTCGAACCAAAGTTAACGCGATGATGATGGTGACTGGAACAACTCCAGGCACCACGTCTTACCCAGCAGGTTGTACTTCAAGCGTTGGCTACAGTTCAACAACTGGTATGTCTTGCGCAGGCTCAACTTACCCAGCAGGTTGTACTTCAAGCGTTGGCTACAGTTCAACAACTGGTATGTCTTGCGCAGGCTCAACAGGAACAACAAATCCTTCAACAGGCGCCCTCCGAGGTGGAGCTGGCGATGTCACGGTCACAGAACGAAACACTGGTACTCATGACGAAGTTCTCGAAGGTGACGAAGAAGTCAAAGTTCTTGGTTTCGAAGTCGAAGCCGAAGGCGGCGACGTTATGGTCACCTCAGTTCGTGTTGAATTTAAGCACGAAGGTAGCGGATCACGACGATTCAACCGATACGTTGATGAAGTTCAAATCATGAACGGAAATCAGGTGGTTGGTTCTGCTGATGTTTCTGCTTTCTCTGAGAGCTCAAACGTCTACTCTCGAAACATCCCAGTTTCTGGTGTTATTGTTCGAGAAGACGCAACCCTCCGACTCCATGTCGCGGTTACTGCTGTTCGAAATGTTGACAGTAATGATCTTGGTGAAGATTGGCAGGTTGCTCTTGGTCAGATCCGCTTCGAAGATGCAACTGGTGCTATCTTGACTGATAACACTGGCGATGGTATCGATGGTGATATCACCGAAACATTTTCATTCGAAGACCTACAGTCTTCAGGTGATATCGAATTGACTGTGAGCGAAGACAACGAATCAGTTAATGACGCTCGTACTGTCCAGGTTGATGACTCAAGAGACACAAACGATGTTGAAATCTTGAGCTTCACTATTGAAGCTAAGGGTTCTGATATGTTCATTAACGAAATTCCGTTCACTATCACTTCTACAGGAGCTGGTGTGACTGAAATCGCAAACGACTTCCGACTCATGATGAATGGTGAAGAAGTTGGTCGAGCATCAATTGACGCTCCAGCATCTGGCGCGACTGGTTTTGCTTCAAACACTGACATGACTCGAACCATTACCATCACAGATCTTGATGATGATGATGTAATGATTGATGAAGGTGATGAAGTAACATTTGTTCTCGTTGCTGATATCAATGACATTGACGGCGCCTTTGGAAACGGTGATACATTCTCTGTTGCCCTTGACTCTGATGATGTTGATGCAGAAGATGAAAACGGAGATATTGTAGAGGATTTGAGTGGTTCTGCTGACAGTGGTCCACTTACCTTTGCATCGAGCGGTATTATGCTCGCTGCTGGTCGTTCGGATTCTGTAGAACGTGTTTACAATCTCGACACTACAAGCTCCGATGATCAGGGTAGGTATGTAATCAATTTCGATGTTACTGCATTCAAAAATGATGCATACGTTGCATTGACTGCTGCAAGCAGCACATCTTCTGCAACTCCAAGTACTGCTGGTGCATATGTGTATGTTGAAAGCACTAACGACAACGACGTTGCTGTTGGTACAAGCACAATCACTACAACCCTCGAACTCGATGGCTCTCAGTCATCAGGTGTAAGTCAGAGTGGTAACTACGTTAGAATCAATAAGGGCAGAACTGCTCATTTGACTTTGACTGTTAACTACGATGCAGCTACATCTGGTACTTACCGAGCTCAACTCTATGCAGTTAACTTCGCTGGTACTGCAGTTGCTGGTACTTCTCAGCATCTCGCAACTCCAACCGAAGACTACCAGAGTCCTTCAGTTCAGGTTCTCAACTAACTTGAGATTTCTGAGCTAGCCACGGCTAGTAAGGAAAAAGTACAAAAAACCACTTCAGAAATGAGGTGGTTTTTTGTTGTCTGGATATTTTGGATTCTTTGAATGCTACTGAATACTTTGAATACATTTGTTTGCTTTTGTGGTGCATAAAAAATATACTTACAATATGAAAAAAATATTTTTTATTTTTGGACTCGTTGTGCTTTTGGGACTTCCATCTATTCATGCGAACGCTTCGACGATCAATGTCTCTTCTCCCCAGTCGTCTGGTCAGTCGGTAGCAGTTTCCACCGAAGGTTCTCCAAGGATTGAAATAAAAAAGCAAAAACCGGTCATTCTTCACCTCAAAGAAGTAAATCGAATAATCGATACGAACACGTATCGATTCGAATTTGAAACGACAGACGTGGGAGATTCACGTATCGATCATTGGCAAGTGAGAGCAAAATACGATGAGGGTGTTACAATGGCCTATAATCAGACAGACTTTGCCAAGTCAAATGCCGCTATCGAGATTCCAGGGTCTACACCTCCACGTACATTTTTTATTTACATGACTAAGCCTACGCTTGATGCGAAGGTTCGTTTCTCGATTACATTGAAAGGCTTCGAGGCAAGCCACCAACGTTTATATGTAGATCGGCAGGTATTTATCTGGTAAATTCGGCAAGAGGCAAGACAAGAAAAGCAAAATGCAATCCTATTTCACAAAAAGTTTCTTCAGATTGCTCATTATTTTTCTCGGAATTTTGATTATTAGCCTTGTTGTCCAATATTTTGTGACTGGCAGCTATGGCTACTAAATTGAGTGCCAAGGTTGACGTCGTCGGCTGAAATCTTGTATACTTTTCAACCTAAGGCCACAGACAATAGGTAGCGAAGCTTTGAAAAAAGCTCGCTTCAAAGGACTTCTCACGATTTCCGCCTATCGAGGTTATTACAACAACTCTCGCCTTTACGGTCGAAGACGGGGCTCGGCAACACGCCCAACCCTTATATTATTGGATCAAATCTATTCACGTTCGCGTGAATTCTTATAATGGCTATTACAAAAGCAAAGAAAGGCGATATTTTGAGCCGTCTCAATGACGTCTTCAAAAGCGCAGTTTCCGTGGTGTTCGTGAACTTTCACGGCCTCACTTCAAACGAAGTCAACGAAATCCGCAGTACGCTTCACAAGGAAAATATTTCGTATCTCGTTGCCAAAAAGTCTCTCGCCCGAAAGGCGTTGGGGGATGCAAAATTCGAAGGCACCCAGCCTGAATTTGTTGGTGAACTCGGTATCGTGTACGGCGACGATGCGATCGCGCCAGCCCGAGGTGTCTATGCATTTCAGAAAAAGCTCGAGGAAAAAATCTCGATTCTCGGCGGAATTTTCGAAGGAAAGTTTGCAGACAAAGCTGAAATGACAGCGATCTCGCAGGTGCCACCGCTTCAGACGCTCCGTGCGCAGTTTGTTAACCTCATCAATTCACCGATCCAGGGTTTCGTTATGTCCCTCAGTGAAATTGCAAAAAAGAAAGGTGCTGAACCAACTGCATAACGTTCTCATTACTTAATCAAATTATAAAATTACACATATGGAAGACACAAATATCGAAATCCCAAGTAAGTTCAAAAGCGTTGTCGAGGCCATCGAAAAGATGTCTGTTCTCGACCTCAACGAACTCGTAAAATTTTTAGAAAAGAAATTCGGCGTTTCAGCTGCTGCTGTTGCAGTCGCGGGTCCCGCTGCTGCAGGCCCTGCTGAAGAAGAAAAATCAGCATTCAACGTCAAACTCACTGATGCTGGTGCAAACAAAATCGCTATCATCAAGGTTATTAAAGAAGTTTTGGGTCTTGGACTCAAGGAAGCCAAAGACCTCGTAGACGCCGCTCCATCAACTCTCAAGGAGAACATGAAGAAGGAAGAAGCTGAGGCTTTGAAGAAGAAAGTCGAAGAAGCTGGCGGAAAGGTTGAGCTTAAATAGTCAGCTTAAATAGGCCAAACTTCGCGCGCAGCAGACGTTTACACCAGACAATACAGTCACTGAAAACCATCCTTACCGGATGGTTTTCTTTTTGGTATACTACGAACCTAAATTCTAAATACCAAAACCATGGACGTCCTCGAGAAGATATTCGGCAGTGCGGCAAAAGTGAAGATCATGCGGCTTTTTCTTTTTAATCCAAACACGACATACGACCTCGACCGAATTGTTTCGAAAACCAAAATTTTTCCACAGGCGGCACGGCTGAATCTGCGTGTGCTTGAAAATGCCGGGCTCATTAAACCGAAAACAGTCATGAAAGAGGTTAGGCGCATGCCGGAAAAGACTGCTACTTTCGTGATGCGAAAGGGCAAGAAAGGAAAAAATTTTAAGTTTAAAGGACAGAGCAAAACCATGGCTGCGAAAATGGCAAAAATGGTTTCGGCCGCAAAGGCTTCGAAGGTCGTAAAAAAGCGCGTGCCTGGCTGGATTTTAGACGAAACTTTTTCGTACTTGTTTCCGTTGCAGGGCTTGCTCATTAGCACGAGTCCGCTGCAAGACAACGTCATTATCCGAAAATTCAACCGAGCGGGCAAAATAAAATTGCTCATTACGGCCGGCGTGTTTATTCAGGAAAAGGAAAGTCGGGTCGATGTGCTCGTGGTCGGGGACAACCTCCGTCGCAGTACCGTAGACGCAACCATAAAGGACATGGAGGCGGAACTCGGCAAAGACCTCACGTATACGGTGTTTGAAACCAAAGACTTCAACTACCGCCTCGGTATGTACGACAAGCTCATTCGCGACATTTTGGACTATCCGCATAAAAAACTCGTAAACAGACTCGGGATTTAGGGCTCGCATCCCTCAAGGTGAGTGGTATAATAATGAGTGTCTCTGTATGCGTTCCAGATGCGTTTGAGTACGTGTTTAAAACGCAATTATTAGCAGTTTATAAGCGCGGTGAAAACCGCATTCAGTCATATGAACATACAAACTTGGGGAAACGTTCTGTCGAATTCATTTTTGAATTTGTGGAACGGCGTGATTTCATTCGTACCGCAGATTATTGTTGCAATCCTGATTCTCGTCATCGGTTGGCTCGTAGGAGCACTGATCGGCCGAATCGTCGCTCAGATTATCCGTTCGCTTCGCGTCGATGAAGGTCTTCGAAAGGCTGGCATCGAAGACACGCTTGCTCGAGGTGGAATTGTGCTCAATTCCGGAAATTTTGTTGGGTCACTTGTGAAATGGTTCGTTATTATCGTATTCCTCGTGGCGGCCTTGGATGTCCTTCATTTGACCCAGGTCAATGAATTCCTTCAGGGTGTTGTGCTCTACTATTTGCCACAGGTTATCATCGCGGTGCTGATTCTTTTGCTCGCAGCGGTCATTGGCGACGTCATGCAGCGCATTGTCACCACGTCTGCCCGAACCGCAAACATCAAAGCCGCTCGATTTTTGGGTAGCTTTACAAAATGGGCAATTTGGATTTTTGCAGTTCTCGCTGCCTTGATCCAGCTCAACATTGCGACCGCTTTCATCCAGACAATCTTTACCGGTATTGTCGTGGCGCTTTCTTTGGCGGTCGGTTTGGCCTTCGGTCTCGGCGGCCAGGACGCAGCCGCTCGATTCATCGAAAAGACTCGAAACGAGATCTCGTCTCACAAGGAGTAAGAATTTTATATCAGCTTTTCATGAGAGCGCGATAAACCCTGCTGGGTTTTCGCTACTCTCGGCGCCAAACGCCTGCGGAAACTCTCCTTCCAAGCAGATATAAAATTCTTCACAAAAGACCGCCCGAAAGGGTGGTTTTTGTTATCCAAAAGGCTTCTTTTTAGCGTCTTTTTCGACCCACATTTACTCAGGATTTGACACGATTTTAGGACCTGTTAAACTATCCAGACATCAAATATGTTTACCAGCCGTAACTTAATACAAAAAGCGGAATAGATAACACTTGTTTGAAAGTTATCTAAACCGCGGAAGCGGTTTTTTGTTTAAGTGAAAAGAGAAGAAAAAAGGGAAAAATAGAAGCGATAAAGAAAGGTTTTGGTTTCTCCGGAGCGCTCAAAAATTTTGCAGGAGTTGAGCCTTTCGGAGAGACAGAAATTCAGTCACGACCCACCGACCGTAGCTTGAAAATTAAATCCTGTCGCGCTCGTAACCCAAGTGGGTCTTTTCGGGGCGTAGACAGACAAAACGTTTTGTACGTCCAGCGGTGGATGTACTGCCGAGAAGGCAAAAGACGTGTTGCGGATCTCTTGAACCGACGGTCCGCAGCAAAAATCGAACCTGTTTTTAGCAAAGAATTTCTGCAGCACGAAAGTGTTGCTGAAAAACAATGTCAGAGAACAGGGTGTAAGACCCGTTGTTAGGCGAAAGCACTAACGCGGGATTGTGGTGCATTGGTTTCCTAACAGGAAACTAAGAGTATATGGTGGATGCCTAGACTTCTGCAGGCGATGAAGGACGTAGCGTGGCTGCGATAAGCTTCGGTGAGGTGCTAAGCAACCTTTGACCCGAAGATCTCCGAATGAGGAAACTCCGCTGTTAATAACAGTGACCGTCCAGTTTATCTGTACGGAGCAAACCCAGGGAAGTAAAACATTTCAGTACCTGGAGGAAAAGAAAACAAGTTGTCGCAAGACAAACATTTCCCAAGTAGCGGCGAGCGAAAAGGAATGAGCCCAAACTCAGTTTCATTCTCACGATGCCAATCTAGCAATAGAGTGCGTTTCGTGGGAATGACACTGGGGGTTGTAAGGCAGTAGCGTCGTTTTTAAACGAGAAGAGTAAAAAAATTACATGATAACTGAAGGCGCTGGAAAGCGCGGCCCCAGAGGGTAATAGCCCCGTAAGTGAAATTGTGTAATCTCTTTTGTTACTGTTCTTGAGTACTTCGAGACACGAATACCTCGGAGGAATCTGCCGGAACTAACCGGTAAGGCTAAATACTTGCAGAAGATCGATAGTGAACTAGTACCGTGAGGGAAAGGTGAAAAGTAGCCCGGTGAGGGCGGTGAAATAGACCTGAAACCATATATTTACAAGGAGTCGAAGAGGGCGGCATTTATGCCGATGTCCTCGACGGCGTGCCTATTGAAGAATGAGCCAACGAGTTCATGCATGTTGCAAGGCTAAGTCCCGACAAAGGACGAAGCCGTAGGGAAACCGAGTGTGAATAGCGCGACTAAGTAGCATGTATGAGACCCGAAGCCAAAGTGAGCTTGCCATGGGCAGGGTGAACCTCGCAGAAATGCGAGGGGAGGCCCGAACCGATAAGCCGTGCAATACTTCCGGATGACCTGTGGTAAGAAGTGAAAAGCTAATCGAACTTGGTAATAGCTGGTTCTCTCCGAAATAGCTTTTGGGCTAGCGTCAAATGTTCCCGCGAGGGGTAGAGCACTGGAAGATTTCAACAGGGCGAAAGCTCGTGAAATCTATCAAACTCCGAATACTCGTGGCTAAAGTTTGGCAGTTAGACTCCGGGGGCTAAGCTCCGGTGGTCAAAAGGGAAACAGCCCTGATCTCAATTTAAGGTCCCTAAATCTATACTAAGTGCAAGCGAGGTGGTGGAGTTTCAGAGACACTGAGGAGGTTGGCTTAGAAGCAGCCATCCTTTAAAGAAAGCGTAACAGCTCACTCAGTAAGAGACTCTGCGCCGCAGATTAACGGGGCTAAGTATAGTACCGAAACTGAGGGCTTCGTTCGCGTTCGCGCGGACGGAGCGGTAGGAGAGTATTCGCATCTGCTGTGAAGGCAAAGGGGTGACCCATGCTGGAGCGTTGCGAAGTAAGAATGTTGGCACAAGTAACCACAATGCGGGTGAGAACCCCGCACGTCGAATGAACAAGGTTTCCTTGGCAATGTCAATCAGCCAAGGGTTAGTCGGGCCTAAGGGGATGGTGAAAACCGTACCCGATGGACACAGGGTTAATATTCCCTGACTTTCTAAAAAAGTGATGAGAGGACGGAGTTCTGTAGTATATGCGCATTATTGGATTTGCGTTTGTGTCGTGAGATTGCTCATGAGGAAAATCCCATGGCTGCCTTTAATGGCGATTTCAAGCGAAGCGAAAATGTCCGGGGCAACCCGGATGAATATATGCGAGCGAGCTTCCAAGAAAATTCTCTAAACTTATTTTTTAGTTATCCGTACCGAAAACCGAAACAGGTGTTCAGGTCGAGTAGACCAAGACGAACGAGTGAGATGTCCCCAAGGAACTCGGCAAAAAAGCAGCCGTAACTTCGGAATAAGGCTTGCCCATGAAAATGGGCCGCAGCTAAAGTATCTCTGGCAACTGTTTATCAAAAACACAGCTCCCTGCGAACTCGTAAGAGGATGTATAGGGGGTGACACTTGACCAATGCCAGAAGGTCAAACAACGACCGTGTATTGCCGCAAGGTGATTTGCTGATTGTTGTAAGCCCTGGTGAATGTCGGCCGTAACTATAACGGTCCTAAGGTTCTGGATTCGTCGATCCGAAAAATTTTTGACGAATCTGGAATGACTGGGACGGTTATAGGGCAAAAGTGGCTGTCTAGATAAACAATTAAGTTAAATCATTACATAAAATGCTACCTAAGCTGCAGTAATGCAGTGTTTAGTCAATTGTGGCTCAATAGAGACCAACGCCACACATCCTACTCCCTAAGGCGAGGATGAAGATAGAGTCCGTCTGTGCGAAGGAATAGACGAGCGAAATTCCTTGTCAGGTAATTGAATTGCCTGTTTGGAGAGTGATCTCCATATAAAATTGGCTAATAACGGTGAAGTCCTCGCTGGAGTACTATCCCAAAGATAGTGCGATGAAGGCAAGATAATACCGTGGGAAGTCGTTCTGAGAGAAATCGAAGAATTGACCCCGTAACGACTGGAGTCACCGCTAACTAGCGGTGACAAAGATAGTTCCTCATCTTATAATTTACAAGATGGAAAACTATAATACGCCGACGCTTAGAAGAGAGTTGTCTCAATATGTTTCTGGATATGTAGACGGTGAAGGATGTTTCTGTGTTTCGTTCTCGAAAAGAGAAAAATTGAAAATTGGGTGGGAAGTTAAACCAAGTTTCGCGATTGGTCAAAATTTTGACCGTCGTGAAGTTCTGGATTTGATCCAAGAATTCTTCGGGTGCGGATGTATGCGAAGAGATTATGCAGATAAGACTCTGAAGTATGAAGTTCGCAGTTTAGAAGAACTTGTTTCGAAAATTATTCCCCACTTTCAAAAATTTCCCTTAATATCTTCAAAACAAAAAGATTTTTTATTGTTTGCTGATGTTTGCAAAAGAATGAAAAACGGAGATCATCACACCATCGAAGGCCTCAGAAAAATTGTACAGCTTGCTTATACAATGAATGGTTCTGGGAAAAGGAAACTTACCCAAGACCAAATTATAAAAGCTCTGTAAAAGGCTTTCTAAGATGAAGATATAGTCTATGCCTCTATGAAAATAGAGGAACACACATGAAGTTCTGACGCGCACGAATAGTGTAATGACTGGAGAACTGTCTCGGGGACTTGCTCGGTGAAAATACAATACCGGTGAAGATGCCGGTTACCTGCAGTTAGACGAAAAGACCCCGGAAGCTTTACTGTAACTTGGCATTGAATGTACGTTTTGTATGCGTAGTATAGTTGGGAGAGGTTGAAGTGGCGTTTTTGGACGCTGTGGACTCGTCAGTGAAATACCAATCTTACTTGATGTACATTCTAACCTCGACGGCAAAAACGTCGAGAAACAGTGCCTGGCGGGCAGTTTTAGTGGGGCGCTATCCTCCTAAAAAGTAACGGAGGAGTTCATCAAGGTCAGCTAGCCGTGAATGGAAACCATGGCGATAGTGTAATGGCACAAGCTGGCTTAACTGTGAGACGTACTTGTCAAGCAGATGCGAAAGCAGGACATAGTGAACCGACCATTCGCGTTAGAGGCGGTGGGAGATTATCGGATAAAAGCTACTCCGGGGATAACAGGCTAGTTCTGCCCAAGAGTCCATATCGACGGCAGAGTTCGGCACCTCGATGTCGGCTCATCTTATCCTGGGGCTGGAGAAGGTCCCAAGGGTATGGCTGTTCGCCATTTAAAAAGATACGCGAGCTGGGTTCAGACCGTTAAGAAGTCATTGTGTTTTTAAAATCGTTTTCGAAAGGCACGCATAAATTTCTACTGAAATTTTGCTCCCTCTCGGCGCCTACGCGCCTCCGAGAGTCCTTTCTTAAAACAATTTCAAAAACACATGACGATTCTTATATTGTTAAGATGACTTTTTAACAGTCTGAATCCGTCGAGAGTGAGTTTATAATTGAAAAAATTTGAACCTGTTATATTGTGCTAAGTTAAAAATTAGAGTACCAACCTTCAATTCACGGCGGTCGCTCGCAGCAATGCGAGATGAACGAAGTTGATTATATCGGTGGAATCTCGGAGTGATGTCTGAGACTATACCGAGGGAAGTTTGTGAACTTCATAGAAGAAGTAAAATAGTTCTTTGTTTTTAGAGAAAGAGAGAAAGAGACGACGAGGTGCTGAGTAGTTGTAATTGCATGCCAGTTTACTGGTGTGGAAGATACATACCCATTATCTTAAGAATGCGGTTTTACTCACGAGATGGTTTCGGGCTGTGATGCCCCCTTGCTCTGCATTTGAGGGTAAGTTGTCCAGAAGGCAAACCTTCGGGTACCTAAGGAAAAAATCTGTTCGTCGACCACCAATCTTATCAGCGAGGTTTTGAACCTGCTAAGTGGATTGGACACACGGACCTTCTCGTCGTCTCTTTCCTTTTTCTCAAAAGCGAACCCGCGTTCGCTCTTCTATGAAGTTCATAAACACCCGTAGAGACTACACATCAGCCATGCGACGCGACAATGTGTCAGTCGGATGAAGATATAGTCCATTCCCAGCAGCAATGTTGGATTTATACCCGCAAGGGTAAACATGAAGCGTGAGACAGGTTGGTCTCCTATCTACTGCAGGCGTTGATTCTTGAGGGGATTCATTTCTAGTAAAATATTGCTACTTCACGGAGTAATCTGTGATGACAATGTGGCTAATAACGGTGGAATCTTGATTTGTTCTGGAACGTTGATAATTCTTGTTGTGCCGGTCCGGCCATGAGAATACAATAGTAGGTACTTGGTACTTACTTGAGGACCAGAATTAATTAAGACAATACCGTGGGAAGTCGATCTAAAACTGATCTCGCATATATCGCTGGGTTTCTTGATGGAGATGGAAGTGTAATGCTCCAAATCAAAAAACGAAAAGATGGTAATAAATCCGGAAAAAGATTTATGGCCACAATTTGTTTTTATCAAGATACCCGGCATGAAAAATCTTTGTACTGGATACAAGAGGTTCTGAGTATTGGGTATGTCTGTCAGAGAAATGACGGAATGTCTGAGCTCAGAATAAACGGATATTCAAAAATAAGGGATATTCTCAAAAAACTTGTACCATATGTGAAGTTTAAAGAAATTCAGGCTCGGGCATTGCTCGAAGCTTGTGTGATTCTTTCTTCAACAAAGAAAAAAATGCTGGATCGTGAGCAGTTGGTCAAACTTGTTGATCTCATTTTGGTGATTCAGAGGGAAAATTATGTCACCAAGAAAAAGAAGACAAGAGATGAACTGCTACAGGTTTTAGGTTTGACCCCGTAACGACTTGTTTTTCGGCCCTATGCTTAAAAACAGACTCATGTGATATTGGAAAGTTGTCACGACTGAACGTGCCGACAGATACATATGGGTAATACGCCAACACCCGACGTTCTATTTTTCCAAAATACATTGGAATTAAAAAACAGGGTGAAGATATAGTCTGCGCTCCTAGTGATAGGGGAAATATACGCGACGAGAGGACCGAAATGAACTGACCTCTGGTCTGGGAGCTCTGCCGCCAGGTGGACCGCTCCGTAGCTAAGTCGGGAGTAGATAACCTCTGAAAGCATCTAAGAGGGAAGCTAACCCCAAGATGAGGAATCGTTTAGACCCGTGAGAGATGATCACGTTGATAGGCTCTAGGTGTACGCACAGCAATGTGTTCAGCCGAGGAGTACTAATCCGTCGATTCTGTTAGGAAATTGATGCATCAATTTACACCCTGTTCTCTGTCATTGTGCCTCGCACATGTCAGACGTCGAGAGACGCAAAATCAGTCGGTTCTAAAATTTGAAAATCGAAATGTGAGTTGTTTGCGGTGTAGCTCAGTCTGGTAGAGCACCGGACTCATAATCCGGATGTCGCTGGTTCAAATCCAGCCGCCGCTATTCATTCCAGGAGGAGTGAGAGAGATACAAACAGTGTGTACCTGAAAAGGTCGCACTCATATTTCGGTTTTCAAATTTCATAAATATGGATTGAGTTAAAATGTTTTAACGAAAGAATTTTGAACATAGTGTTCTGGTGATTTATCGCAGAGGTCACACCTGATCCCATTCCGAACTCAGAAGTTAAGCTCTGTTGAGGCGATGATACTCTTATGGAGGGGAAAGTAGCTAGTCGCCGGAACAGTGTGTTCAAATCTAAAAACTCGTACTTCGTCCTTCTTGGTTTCGGCTAATCGCTCCGAAGGACACAGTACGAGTTTTTTGCTACGGGTCATTTTTTAAAGTTTTTCAAAGTTATTTAATTTTTTTTAATCATTTTTTTAAAACGCTCGGAAAATTTGGTATACTTTCTGTATGGATACATGGTCGGCGCGTAGAAAAACAATATACCTGGGGTTGGGTTTTTTGATCCTTCTTATTTTTGTGGCAATCCCGACTTTTTTGTTGGTTCACAAAGTGCCGACGTGTTTTGATGGCAAGCAAAACGGTGATGAAACAGGCGTCGACTGCGGGGGCTCATGTCAAATTCTCTGCAGCTTTGAAGCGCTTGACCCAACCATTCTCTGGAGTCGAGCATTCCGCGTGACTGACAGTGTGTACAGCGCCGTTGCCTATATTGAAAATCCAAATATTAATTCGGAAACTATGGCGACCTACGCTTTTAGTCTATTCGATGCGAATAATGTTTTGATTGCTACAAAAAAAGGCGTCACCTTCGTTCCAAAAAATAAAACCCTGGCGATTTTTGAGCCAAACATCGCGACCGGTTTAAAGGTCCCTGCTCGGGTGAGCTTTGAATTTATTCAGGAGTTTGAATGGCGAAAAACCGACCAGCCTGCGCCGCCGCTTGTCGTGACACAAAATATTTTATCGAGAGAAAATACTAGCCCGCGTGTTGATGCAGACATTCAAAACCGATCCTTGAAGCCGATCGAGCGTATCGAGCTCGTGGCTCTCGTGTACAACGACCAAGGTAATGCCATCGCTGCGTCGCGAACATTTGTCGACCGTTTGGAAGCCGACCAAAGCGCGCACGTTACCTTTACCTGGCCTACACCATTTGCAGAGGCAGAAGGATCCGCGGTTGTTGAGATCATTCCTCGTGTCATTCCGCGAAATTGGTAGATTCTGCCTGCAGATTCTGTATTATTGTCAGATGTTTCAAGTGGCTCAAAAATTCGTAGGTGGTGCGCGCTCGATACTACAGTCCACGGACTGGCTGCTTTTTGGAAGCGCAGTGCTCATTTCTTTTGCGGGGCTCGTGACCATGAGTTCTTTTGTGGGAAGTAGCCCCTTTTTTTCGCGACAGATAGTGTGGATGAGTGTGGCTGTGGCCGCTTTTTTCAGTTGTTCCTTTGTTGATTTTCGTTTTTTGCGTCGAACTGGTGTGGTCATGACGCTTTTTTCCGCAACGTGTGTGTTACTTTTTTTGCTGTTTGGCCTCGCGCAGTTTACAAACGGCGCCCAAAGCTGGTTTAATTTCGGCCTCTTTTCTTTTCAGCCTTCAGACCCGGCCAAGCTTGTGCTCATTATGCTTTTGGCAAAATATTTTTCGCGGCGGCATGTTGAGATTGCTTACATTCGTCACATTTTTGTCTCCGGTCTCTATAGCTTGGTGCTTTTTTTGCTCATCATTTTGCAGCCAGATTTTGGTTCGGCAGTTATTATTTTCCTCATTTGGTTTTGCATGGTACTTGTGTCTGGTATTTCAAAAAAACATCTGGCGATGGTGCTTTGTGTGGGCGCGGTGTCCGGAGTTTTGCTTTGGTCTTTTGTGTTCCAGGATTACCAAAAGCAGCGCATCGTATCGTTCATTTATCCATTAGCCGATATTCAGGGTGCTGGGTACAATGCGTACCAGTCGATGATTGCCGTTGGCTCGGGCCAGTTTTTGGGCAAAGGAATTGGCTATGGCACACAGTCGAAATTATTGTTTTTGCCCGAGTATCAGACGGATTTTATTTTCGCTGCCTTTGCAGAAGAATGGGGATTTGTCGGCTCGACCATCCTCATTGGCTTGTTCGGAGTTTTGATCTGGCGAATTTTGTCGAATGCTGCGCGAGGCGCCTCGAATTTCGAAACTCTTTTTGGAATCGGTGTTGCGATTATGTTCGTGGCCCATTTGGTTATTAATATCGGTATGAATGTCGGCTTGCTGCCTGTGACGGGCATTACTGTGCCGTTTATGAGTTATGGCGGCAGTCATTTGCTCGTTGAATTCACTGCGCTCGGCATTATTTCAAGTATGGCTCGATACAGCGGGCCAGCGCATCGGGATATGATCAAAAATGAAATTTTAGGCGTTGACGCGGGCGTCGGTCTGTAGCTATAGAAGATAGCGGGCAATGACAAAAATGGTAAGCAATAGGCAGGCCACCATGATGCCAATGAGGACATAGTTGGCCTGAGATTCGTTTTTGGCCAAACCGGTATGCATAATCATATTGGTGAGCGCTGAAGAATGCCTTGATACTTGTGAGGCGCTATCGACAAGGATTTCCTCTTCTTCAAATGTAACTTCGTCTGACATATGTGAAAAATTATTTAAATAATTATCGGGAAATAATTTGGTTGTCGACCAGGACGTTTTTGTGGGTTGGTTGGCCGAGGGCGTATATTTTACCGACTTCTGATGCGGTCAAGGCAACGCCAAATATTTGGACGTCGTCCATGATACCTTGGTATCCAGTACCAACAGCCGCTGAAGCGCCGGTGGAAGCGATCGTCCAAACCTGGCTGACACAGCTCGTGTCGCTCGTGGTGATTGCGCTGCCTTTTAGAATACCGTTCACGTATGTTTCGATTCTTGTGTCGTCAAAGACAAAAGCGAAATTTTGCCAAATGTTGTTGCTGATGATTCGTTCGTCGGAAACGGGGAATCCGCCATCGAGCACGTTGGTACCGTCGTCACCTGTGATACTGAGCAATGCGCCCGCCAATGCGTTTTGAGATTGGTTGGTGTCGGTAAGGTCGCCGTTAAAGGGTTCGATGGACCAGGCTTGGCCGCCGCTGACAGCAATCTGATAGAGGGTGCACGATGCGTCGCCAACCCGAAAGAGGGAGTTGTTGGCCGCAATGTTTGTGGGTCGAAGCCAGGCGGAAATGGTCATGGAACGAGACTCGCCTGGATGAGGGAAGTTGATGCCTTCGACATAGCTGTCGCCGTCAAAAGAAAGGGCTGAGCCCAAGATGCCGTCGGTTACGTATGTTGCCCCGACTATAGTGCCGGTCAGGGAATTCCCGGAACTGTCGTAGGCAACACTGCCGCTGCCTTCGTCGAAAGTCCATTTGCCGATTTCGTCGGCGCCTAAAATGTGTTCGGCGGAAGAATGGAACTGCTGGCCGGCGGCGATATTGGCTTTACTTTTTGCACCTTGAAAATTTGCGAGCGCGACGCTGGAAATCAAACCGATGATCGAGACGACGACTAAAATTTCAATGAGAGTGAAGCCTTGGTTTTTCATAACGTTTTCATACCTTCGCATGGCATTAATTATATACGATTATATACGTCTAAAGTCTTTTCAACCATAGTGCTGACCGAAAAACTGTTTTCAACAGTCTTTCGGAGGTTGTGGCCGAAGGTTGCGGCTCCGGCGCTATTTTCCAGAAGCTCTTTGATCGCCCGGCTCAGAGTGCCAGTTTGCTCGGGCGGAATGAGCAGGCCGTTTTTATGCTCGGTGATGACTTCGGGAACGCCACCAACACTGGTCGCAACAACCGGAAGTTGGGCGAGGCCGGCTTCAAGCAAAACGTACGGAAAAGCCTCGGTTCGAGACGCGAGCACGAAAACGTCGAAGGCTTTTAAAAAAGTTTGAGCGTTTTCGACAAAGCCAAGCAGGTGGATTTTTTTTGAAAGGCCATTTTTTTCAATAAGGGTCGTGAGGCTTTTTCGTTCTTCGCCTTCGCCGATGATTACCAGCACAACATCATTTTGTACTTTGGCGATTTCGGCAAAAGCCACGATGAGCGTGTCGAGACCTTTGTTTGTATGGAGTTCGGAAATGGTACCGACCCAAAATTTTTCCGTTATCTGGCCGTCGAGTTTTGCTCGGGCGGCAAAGCGCTCGAGGTAGTCGATTGTCTGAATGCCGTTGTGGATGACAGCAATTTTTGAAGGATTGAGGAAGGGGAGTTTTAGTATTTGTCGCTTTACTTTTTCTGATACGGCAATGGTTGTGTGGCTCAGGAAAACAGTCAGCCAATGAATGGTCGTTATGAGAAATTTTGAGATGAAAGCTCGGTTTTCATTCCAGGCCCAGCCATGGCCAGTGAAAATTATTTTTGGCACTCCGGCATATCGCCCTGCCAAAGCGCCGACGGCACCAATTTTTGAACTGTTCAAATGTATAATGTCCGGCTTTTCTTTTTTGAGAATTTCATAAAAACGGCCGAACGTTTTGAATTCATTTCCGATACGAATGTCGCGTTTGAGGCTGTCCAATTGAATTACTCGGATATTTTGTGCGCGAAGTTTTTCGACAAGTTTATTGCCCTCGCCGCAAACCACACAGATTTCGAAACGATCTTTTGGCAAGTTCGTGGCCAAATCAAATACATATCGTTGTGCGCCACCCCAATTTCCTTTTGTGATCGCAAAGAGGATCTTTTTCTTTTCGGTCATCTCGCTCATGCTGTTCTTTATCTTAATCGTATCATGGGTTACTATATGGCCATACATCCATGGCTGTAACGAATACAAAAGAAACGCTGCTTCTGTTTGCGGGCGATGTGTTCTTTGTTTTTTTATCGCTCTGGCTCATGCTTCTTGTTCGTTTTCAGGAAATTCCGTCTGCGACTATTTTTTATAACCATTTAGTGCCGTTTTCGATCATTTTCGTTCTGTGGTTTATAGTCTTTTTCATATCTGGGCTCTATGAAAAGCACACCCTTATTTTAAAAAGTCGAATTCCGACTCTCATTTTTAATGCCCAGCTCATCAACAGCGGCATTGCCATTTTGTTTTTCTACCTCGTGCCGTTTTTTGGCATAGCGCCCAAGACAAACCTTTTTGTGTACATTGTGATTTCTTTTGCCTTGCTTTTGTATTGGCGAATTGTCGGAGTGCGACTCGTGCTCAAATCTCGCGCTCGGGAAAATGCTTTTTTGATCGGTAGCGGCGCCGAAATGCTCGAACTTCGGGAAGAGGTCAACCAAAATCCGCGATACGGCCTCTTTTTTGTTTCGTCGATTGACCTTAAAGATATCAGTGGTGTCGATTTTCAAGAAGAAATCATTCGGAGGATTTACAGTGAAAATATTCATATTGTAGCCGCCGATTTCAAAGATGACAAAGTTGAGCCGATTTTGCCAAGCTTGTATAACCTCATCTTTTCCCGGGTGCGGTTTATTAATATGTATAAAATTTACGAGGATACATTTGATCGCATTCCGTTGTCGCTCGTCAAATATAATTGGTTTTTGGAGCACATTTCTGTCTCGACGAACAAAACATACGATTCATTGAAAAGAACGGTCGACATCGTCGTTTCGGTTGTTGCGGGCATTGTGTCGCTCATTTTTTATCCGTTCGTGTATATTGCGATCAAACTCGAAGATGGCGGGCCGATTTTTATTACCCAACAGCGAATCGGTAAGAATAATCGGATTATCAATATTGCGAAGTTTAGGAGCATGACGACGAATGATCAAGGTGAGTACGGACAAGCTGTCGCCCTGAACAACAGGAACACGGTCGTTGGACTATTTCTGAGAAAAACTCGGATCGACGAACTTCCACAGCTGTGGAATGTGCTCAAGGGCGATTTGTCGCTCATTGGTCCACGAGCCGAACTGCCGGCGCTTGTTGAGCTTTATGAAAAAGAAATTCCGTACTATAACGTCCGGCACCTCATCAAGCCGGGGCTTTCGGGTTGGGCTCAGCTGTACCAGGGTGTGCCGCCAAAAGGCGCCGCTGACTTTAATAAAACCAAGCTCAAGCTTTCGTACGACCTCTATTACCTTAAAAATCGGTCGATCATGCTCGATCTCAAGATTATTTTAAAAACAATTAAAACCCTGCTGTCACGAGAAGGGCTGTAACCTCGCGTAGGCTCGCATGTTGCAATTTAGCGCCCACTTTATATACTATTGCTTCATATCTCTATGACCAAAAGCCGCATATTCACCCTCGTCATTGTTATCGTATTTGCTCTTTTGGGCTACGGTCTCTATTTGTCACAAAATAAACCAGATTCTTGGTTTGCTCGTTTTCCGTTTGTGCTTGGTTTGGATCTAAATGGTGGCACCGAGCTTGTATATCGTGCCGATGTGTCTCAGGTTGAGCCTTCGGAAATCAAAGACTCCATGGAAGCGGTACGTGATGTCATCGAACGTCGAGTTAACATTTTCGGTGTTTCTGAGCCGGTTATCCAGGTTGAAGAGGCGAGCGCCCTTGCAGGTCGCAATGAATATCGCCTGATTGTCGAATTGCCGGGTGTCACGGAAATCGACGAAGCAGTAAAATTGATCGGCCAAACGCCGACCCTCGAATTTAAACTTGTTTCAAATTCGACGTCGACGGCGCCACTGACCGCAAGTAGCACTTCTGCCGAAATCGCCGAGCGTTTTGTGACGACTGGTTTGACCGGCCGTTTCCTTCAGCGTTCCGCGGTTGAATTCAACAACAGAACCGGCCAAGCGGTTGTGGCTTTGACCCTCAACAGCGAAGGTACGGATCTTTTTGCAAAAATCACCGAAGAAAATGTCGGGCGCGTGCTCGCAATTTTTCTCGATGGGGAAATGATTTCCGCACCCGTCATCAACGAAGCGATTCGCGACGGCCATGCCCAGATCAGTGGCAACTTCACTGCCAAAGAAGCGCAGCTTTTGGTGCGCGATCTAAATTACGGTGCCTTGCCATTGCCTATTGAGCTGGTTGGAACGCAGACAGTTGGCGCATATCTTGGTGAAGCCGCATTGCAGGCAGGTGTTCGCGCTGGTCTCGTCGGCTTTTTGCTCATCGTTCTATTTTTAATTCTCTGGTACAGATTGCCTGGTCTTGTGGCGTCGGTCGCCCTTGTTATATACATCTTGCTTTCGATGGCGATTTTTAAACTCATTCCAGTTACCTTGACCGCCGCTGGAATCGCCGGCTTCATTTTGTCGATCGGCATGGCGGTCGATGCCAACATTCTCATTTTTGAGCGCATGAAAGAAGAACTCGTTCGTGGCCGAAAACTAAACGACGCGATAAAAGAAGGCTTCCATCGTGCATGGCTTTCCATTCGGGATTCAAATATTTCAAGTATCATCACGGCTGTTGTTTTGTTTTGGATCGGCACGTCGGCTGTTAAGGGTTTTGCTTTTACTCTCGGTATCGGCGTGCTCGTCAGTATGTTTACGGCTATTACGGTTTCCCGAACATTCTTGTTTTCAATCGGCCTCTCGCACGAGTCCAAGCTTACCCATTTCTTGTTTGGTGCTGGTTTCCGAAATGCTCGACAGTCTGACAGCAGCATCCAAACCGACACTATGAGCGACATGCACAGCAATGCAAAAAAAGTGCACAAAAGCAATAAAAATTAAATACATACTATGTTTATCGTTCGACACAGAAAAATATTTTTTATCATCACGGCCTTCCTGCTGATTTTTTCGGTTGGTTCAATGATTGCTCGCGGCCTCCATTTCGGCATCGATTTTACTGGCGGTTCCATTCTTGAAGTTTCGTACGACACGGCTCGGCCGGATACAGACGCGGTCAAGAAAAATCTCGACACGCTTTCTCTTGGTGAATATTCGCTCCGCCCGGCCGGCGAGAAAAATTTTACCCTTCGAACCAAAGAGCTTGGTGTTGAAGAAAAGAACCGTGTGCTGGAAGCTTTTGTCGTTGATTCCTTTTCGGCTCCGAAAGAAGACCGCTTTAATTCGATCGGTCCCGTTGTCGGTACCGAGCTTCGAAATAAAGCCTATGTTGCAATTCTTGTCACCATTCTTTTTATTGTGTTGTTTATTACTTTTGCTTTCAGAAAAGTTTCCAAACCGGTTTCTTCTTGGAAATATGGCCTCGCGACGATTATTGCATTGGCGCACGATGTCGTTATTCCAGCTGGAATTTACATTTTCATTACCTATTTTACCGGCGCAGAAATCGATTTGCTTTTCATGACTGCTCTTTTGGCGATCCTCGGATATTCTGTGCACGACACCATCGTGGTTTTTGATCGCGTTCGAGAAAATCTTCTGCTGAATGCCGGTCGTGGCAAAGAGCCTTTTGAAGACGTGGTTGGCCGCAGCGTTTCCCAAACCATGGGCCGCTCGATCAACACTTCGCTTACGCTCGTCATTGTGCTCGTCGTTCTGTACTTCCTCGGTGGCGACTCGACAAAAAACTTTGCCCTTCTTCTGACTCTTGGTGTCATCGCCGGGACCTACTCCTCAATCTTCATTGCCTCACCACTGCTCGTTGTGTTCGCAAACCGAAACAATGGCTCGAAAGGGAAGAGGGGTTAAGGTGTTTTGGTTTTATTGTTTAAATAAAATTAAATCCTCTGAGAATTTTTTCATAATCTACATCTGTATTTGTGTGGATGTTAAATAGTTTGTGGTATTTAATAAATGAGATATAGGTATTGCCCGGCCTCTCCTTGTCAATGCTCACGATTGCATTTGTGTCCTGTACCATGATGGATTTTTCAAAAGTTAGATAGCTCCCCGGATTATCTTTCAGGGTATCAATATCCTCAATTGTTGTGTTTGAAACAGCGATGCTGAAAATCCATTGACCGGTTCCAGTAGATGCAAATAAAATATTATTCAAAATATCATCCTGAGGACCCATGTCTTGCACGAGTTGTATTTCTGTAACCTCGGGCGGATATGATATTTGCCAGCCGTGAACATAATCAGAATACAAGGTCCATGGTTCAGATTTTTCAGAAATTAATTTATTTGAGGTACAGATCAGAACCCCAGAAAGTAATAGCAGTAGGATGCAGGTTATTATAATGAGGGTTTTTTGTATTTTCATGTTTTAGTGTTTTAAATCAAAATATTAGAATAGCGCATTTTATTCTTTCTAGTAAGAAAGGGATTCCGCTTCGCGGAATCCCTTTGGTGGTGGTTACTTGATCCTGTAGACGGTGTACCTGTTGCCGACGCGATTATAAAAGTCGGCGTAGGTGACGTCATGAGTACGAACCCGCAGATCGCCGTTCCAATTGCTGTCGATCCAGGTCATACCCGTGTTGCTGTAGTTCAGGATGATTGCCGTGTGCGGAAAGATTCGTCCATTGCCGGCATTTGTCCATTCCATCTGAATGATGTGTCCATTCATGATACCTGGTGGTGGCGTACCACGAGAATAACTTGCCACATCCGAGCTGCTTTCCCAGGAGTAGTTGTTTGAACGAGTTGATGGGATGGTGACGACGTTTTGAGATGCTTCCTTAACCACCCGCCGGACCCATTCTTTGCATTCGACCCCGACGTTGCGGCCAAGATCATCTGCTGCGCGATCGAGAATTCGATAGTTGCGCTGGCTCTGAGACAGGCCATGCCACCAGCTTGCCGTCGAAGCGTAAACGGCGCTGACGCAGACGAGGCAGACTGCCACCGCGATCGCGACGCGACGAGATATTCTCTGAGCGAACATGGAGAAGCTCCTTCTTGGTATGAGTTTTCATAGATACTGGAAACGAGTTAGCAAAAAACACAGAAAAGCCACACAACAAAACATCACGAAAGATTTAGCTTGCCAACAACCTCCTTTCAAAATTATTGCTAATGTGGGTTCGACGCGAACCCAATTCCAACGATTTCATCAGATCCGCGAATGGGTCCCTCAAAAGAACCGTCTGAAAGCAGTGTGCAAAAAGGCTACTCAAATATATTTTAAGAAAAGTTAAAGTCCTCAAAAATCGCAAATAAGCTAAAAAACACTCGCAATCGCCTCAAAAGAGACCCCAAAAGAGATCTCAAAGAGACCCCATAGTTTCCAAACCCGGGTCCGATTTTACGGCCGTACTAAGCCCGCTTGACTCATTTTTAAATACCTATATACTGGTCATCACCCTAGGTTAGATTCTTCGAAAGAAAGTTTGACATAGGGCGAGTACTTTGAAAATTAAATGAGAACACGGTGACTTCCAAAAGGGGTCATCGTGAGCAAGTCTCAATATATGAATGTAAGTAATTTCCGCCCAGTTGTTAATTGGAACAAACGGCTGGGTGAGAGCAGGAGAACATTCTAAAAAAGGAATAAAATATACGGATTGTATATTCTGTGAACTCATGTTTCGGAGAGGCTCGTAGTTTGGGTTGCCTCGGAGAAATATGAGTTCACAGAATAAAGCAATGCCTTTTATTTTGTTCCGTTCAGTCTTATAGGTGACGCAAGTCATCGCAAGGATTTTATTTTAGAGTTTGATCCTAGCTCAGGATGAACGCTGGCGGCGTGGATAAGGCATGCAAGTCGAATGGGTTTAGACCCATGGCGAACGAGGTAGTAACACGTAGGTAACATACCCCTGAGTCAAGAATAATTCCGCGAAAGCGGAGCTAACACTTGATGGTCCCCCATCGATACATAGATGACGGGTAAAAATTTATTGCTCAGGGAATGGCCTGCGGGATATCAGCTAGTTGGTAGGGTAAAAGCCTACCAAGGCTATGACGTCTAGGGGAGGTGAGAGCCTGACCCCCACCGATGGAACTGAGATACGGTCCATACACCTACGGGTGGCCGCAGTCGAGAATCTTCCGCAATGGACGAAAGTCTGACGGAGCGACGCCGCGTGAAGGATGAAGCGTTTCGGCGCGTAAACTTCTTTTATAGGGGAGAAAGTCTATTGATAGTACCCTACGAATAAGAGGCTCCAAACTCTGTGCCAGCAGGAGCGGTAATACAGAGGCCTCAAGCGTTATCCGGAATTACTGGGCGTAAAGGGTGTGTAGGTGGTTTAGTTAGTCTCTTGTTAAATTCTTCGGCTTAACCGGGGGCATGCGAGGGAAACGGCTAGACTAGAGGTTGCAAGGGGTACATGGAACTCATGGAGTAGGGGTGAAATCCGCTGATATCATGAGGAACACCAAAAGCGAAGGCAGTGTACTAGTGCAGTCCTGACACTCAAACACGAAAGCGTGGGTAGCGAATGGGATTAGATACCCCAGTAGTCCACGCCCTAAACGATCCTATCTGGCTTTTCGGAGTATCGACCCTCTGAGAGGCGAAGCTAACGCGTTAAGATAGGCGCCTGGGTAGTACGGCCGCAAGGCTAAAACTCAAAGGAATAGACGGGGGCTTGCACAAGCGGTGGAGCGTGTGGCTTAATTCGTCGCTAAGCGAAGAACCTTACCAGGGCTAGAAATCCTACTGCACGCC
>JBBSOY010000008.1:0-34761 GCA_038259265.1 Minisyncoccia bacterium | reverse complement strand
AATTTTTAAATAGCCTCGAAGTTGAATTGCATAAAAATTCGCCAGAGTACGAACAAACTGCAAAGCCAGAAATTTTTGAGGATATTTTTTCCGCGCGTCGTTACCTGCGTAGTCGCTCACCATCTGTTAAGATGATTCTCGAACATATCAGTTCAGTATTTCCATTTTCAAAATAAAATTTCCTTATAAAATCACACATGACTCTTTCAACTCATATCGTTGTTGGCGCGGCAGCAGCAAAAGTTTTTTCGACAAATCCTGTCCAGGCTTTTTTTGTTGGAATGATCACGCATTATATTCTCGATTCAGTCGCGCATTGGGATTATCCACTGGCTGCATTTTCATGGAACAAAGAAAAACCGACGGAAACAAAAATCAGTTTCACTGCAGCGCTTTATACCGACATTGCAAAAGTGTTGACCGACGTCGCACTTGGTTTTGCGCTCGTAACGTTTGCGACGAGTGGTTTTTCCGTTCACAATTTTTGGCTTTTGGCTGCAGGAGCGGTCGGCGGTGTTATGCCGGATTTCATTCAGTTTTTATACGGAGTTTGGAAAAACGGCGTTTTGCGTTGGCTGCAAAAATTCCATCATTCTATGCATTCAAAAAAAGATTTCAACAATCGGCCGATAGTCGGAGTGCCGCTGCAAGTCGTCGTCATGATGCTCGCCGGTCTGGTTCTTTGGGCGCCGCTATGATTTAATTCAGGTATCAATCGCTAAAAATTTACCGACAAATACTAACAACAAAAACCATGGCATATAATTTTTCAGAATTTAAAAAAAGTTTGAGCGATGTTGAAGGCTGGCTTACAAAAGAATATTCTGCAATCCGAACTGGTCGGGCAACACCGTCGATCCTCGACCACGTGATGGTTTCTTCGTACGACAACATGATGCCGATCAGTCAGATTGCAAGCATTACTGTTGAGGGTGCACGAAGTCTCCGAATTGTTTCCTGGGATGCGAGCCAGAACAAAGGTATTGAAAAGGCGATTAACGATGCCAACCTTGGTTTGTCGGTGCAGACAGATGATAAAGGTGTTCGTGTCACATTTCCGGAATTAACCGCTGACCGTCGTACCATGCTCATCAAGCTTTCAAAACAAAAACTCGAAGATGCGCGTGTTTCGCTTCGCAAAGCTCGAGACGAAGTATGGAACGATATTCAAGCTCAGGAAAAAGAGGGGACACTGACCGAAGACGAAAAATTCCGTCTCAAGACCGATATGCAAAAACTTGCGGACGAAAGCGCAAAAAAACTTCAGGATCTTGCATACAAAAAGGAACAAGAAGTTTTAAATTAGCAAATTACATTTTACGTTTCTTAGCCTACTAAATACTCACGAATGTCGATCCTCATATTCATCATCATTTTAGCGGTGCTCATTCTTGTGCATGAGTTCGGGCATTTTTTGACGGCGAAACTTTTTAAAATCCGCGTCGATGAATTCGGCATCGGATATCCGCCGAAAGCTGCAACTTTGTTTCGATGGTGGAATACCGATTTCACTCTCAACTGGTTGCCGTTTGGTGGTTTTGTGAAAATTTTTGGAGAAAATGGCGAAGGCGTCGAGCTCGAAGACGGCACGCCAAACCCAGAGGCTGAAAAAAGTTTTGTCAGAAAACCGCGCATTCAGCAAGCGCTCGTCTTGGTCGCCGGCGTTGTGTGTAATCTTATTTTCGCTTGGCTCCTCATTTCTGTCGGTTTTATGATTGGCCTGCCAACCTCGACCTCTGGTTTGACCGACGGGCAGCGAATTGAAAATCCAAAACTCGTAATTACAATGATTTCGCCGGATTCGCCGGCAGCAGCGGGCGGACTCAAGGCGGGCGATGTTATCTCGAGAATTTCAGCAGCGGATGATTCGTTGGAGAATGTAGATGATTCGAACGACCGTTCAAATGACCGCTCAGAAGATCAGGGACAACAAAACCTCACACCAGAAACCGTCTCCAATTTTATAGCCGAGCATGGTGAAAACGAAATTGCTGTTACGTACGTGCGCGGTCAGGAAACTGGCACAGCAACAGTCACGCCGGCAGCGGGCATCATAGAAAATCGAAAAGCCATCGGCATTTCCATGGATATGATCGGCACCGTGTCCCTGTCTGTAGGTCGGGCGCTTGTAAATGGAGCCAAAATCACTGCATCTCTTACCCAGGCAACAGCTGTGGGCCTGGCGACTTTTGTGTACGATGCTGTTCGCGGACAGTCTGATTTTTCACAGGTTACCGGCCCGGTCGGCATTGTTGGTTTGGTGGGCGACGCTTCGAAGCTTGGCTTCATTTATCTCTTGTCATTCACTGCATTCATTTCCATCAACCTCGCTGTCATCAATCTAATTCCATTTCCAGCACTCGACGGCGGCCGTTTGTTGTTCGTCATTATTGAATCAATAAAACGCTCTCCGATTTCACCGAAGGTTTCAAATATTCTCAATACTGTCGGCTTCCTATTGCTTGTTGGTCTGATGATTCTCGTGACAGTGCACGATGTGGTGAAATTGTTCTAAAAGTAGTTTCAAAATCCGCGGTTTATTGCTGTGCAGGATGTAGACAGTGGACAAGATTACCGTAAAAAAAGTCACCACCCTGAACACTTCGAATATGCAGTATTGGGTGGTTTAAGTGTAAATAAAAAATTAAATTTGAGATGTTGTCAACTGTCTCATAGACCCCCAAAAGTTTTTGCGGTAAGATTGGAGCCATGCGACAAACAAATCTCTTTTCTAAAACCCGTAAGGATGCGCCAAAAGATGAAGTCGCAAAAAATGCTCAACTTTTGATTCGAGCCGGATACATTCAAAAAGAATTGGCGGGGGTGTATTCTTTTCTACCACTCGGACTTAAAGTTTTAAACAATATCGTTTCAATTATTCGTGAAGAAATGCTCGCCCTTGGAGCGAATGAGGTGAGTCTGACTGCGCTTCAGGATAAAAGTATTTGGGAAAAGACCGATCGATGGAGTGATAAGTCGATGGATGTCTGGTTTAAATCTGAGCTCAAAAACGGCACAGAAATCGGCCTTGCTGCAACGCACGAAGAACCGCTTACGAGAATCATGAAAGATCATGTTCGTTCGTATCGCGACTTGCCTCGATCAGTGTTTCAGTTCCAGACGAAATTTCGAAACGAAACTCGGGCTAAAAGTGGCATCATGCGCGGCCGAGAATTTTTAATGAAGGACCTCTACTCTTTTTCCGCCGATGAAAAAAGCCATCAGGAATTCTATGACCGTGTTGCCGAAAGCTACAAGCGTATTTTTGAAAAAGTTGGTTTGGGTTCGAAAACATTTATGACCCGTGCGTCAGGTGGTTCATTTGCAAAATTTTCCCATGAGTTTCAGACGATCACCGACGCAGGTGAAGACGCTATTTATACACATGCAGATGCACCTTTTGCTATTAATGAAGAAATATTCAACGAACCAGAAGCTTTTGAAGGCTTGACCCTCGAAAAAAAGGATTTTGAAGCACAGAATGCCATTGAAGTCGGCAATATTTTCAGTCTTGGTACCCGTTTTTCAGAAGCACTTGGCCTGACTTTTCTAGATTCTCAAGGCAAACCGCAGCCGGCAGTCATGGGTAGCTATGGCATTGGTCCGGGCAGGGTCATGGGAACTATCGTTGAGCTTTTGTCAGATGAAAAAGGAATCGTGTGGCCAGAGTCTGTGGCGCCATTCAAAATTCATCTCATTGAAATCGCGGGCAGTCCAGACACGCATGAAAAAACTGTTGCACTTTACAACATGCTCACGGCGCTCAAAATCGAAACACTGTACGACGACCGCGACATGCGGCCGGGCGAAAAATTCGCCGACGCGGATTTAATTGGTATTCCATTCCGCGTCGTTATGAGCGACAAAACAATCGCCGGAGGTGGTGTGGAAGTTAAAAAAAGAAATGAAGAAAGTGCCGTCATTATTTCTGAAAAAGAATTGCTCGCAAAATTTCCAAGTTCAAACCCCGTTTCTAATTCAGCTGACACAGACCATTCCTTCAATTCATGAAAAACCAAATTCAGAAATTCTATAAAATTTTTTCAAACGACATTGGCATTGATTTAGGAACCGCAAACACGCTCGTCTATGTGCGTGGTAGGGGTATCGTCATCAATGAACCGTCTGTGGTGGCGGTGAACCAAAAAACCGGCCAGGTTGTGGCGATTGGAAAACAAGCAAAACAAATGCTTGGTCGAACGCCGGCGCACATTGTGGCGGTGCGGCCGATTGTCGACGGCGTTATTTCCGATTTCGAGGTTACTGAAGAAATGATTACCTATCTTCTTAATTCGGCGCAGAAGGATTCGAAAAAATTTATTGGCCCGAAAGTTGTGGTTGGTGTGCCGTCAGGTATTACGAACGTGGAAATTCGTGCGGTGCGCGACGCAACCCGCAATGCCGGCGCTCGTGAAGTTTTTGTAGTTGAAGAGCCGGTCGCTGCGGCGATCGGTATGAAGCTTTCTGTTATGGAACCAATCGGCAATATGGTTGTCGATATCGGCGGTGGGACCACAGACATTGCGGTCATTTCGCTCGGCGGTGTCGTGCGTTCAAAAAACGTTCGCATTGCCGGCGACAAATTCAATGCCGACATCATGTCCTACATGCGCAGCGAATTTAAAATTTTGATCGGCGAAAAAACGGCCGAGAATGTAAAAATTGCGATCGGTTCAGCAATTCCCATGGTTCAGTCCATGGAGGCGGTCATCAAAGGTCGCGACTTGGTTACTGGTTTGCCCAAAGAGGTAGTCATTACTGACAGCGACGTACGCGAAGCCATGGCCCAGTCGGTGTACACGCTTGTTGAATCGGTGCGCGAAGTGTTGGAAACGACGCCGCCTGAAATTCTTTCGGACGTCATGGGACGCGGGCTCTATTTGGCCGGCGGTGGCGCGCTCCTTCGAGGCTTGGGCCAGCTTTTGCATGATGTGGTCAAAATTCCGATTCACATTGCAGATGATCCGCTCACGGCTGTGGCGCGTGGCACAGGTATTATTCTCGAAGATCTGAATTATTTCCGAGACATTTTGATCGTACACGACGATGATCTACCTCCAAAAAAATAGAAAATCTAAAAACGGCTTGGGACGAACCGTGGCGGTTGCAGTAGCTGTGATCGCACTTGTTGTTGGTGTCAAAATACTTTTTGGCGCGGCACTCGACCATGCCGTTCTTTCGGTTGGTGGGCCGATTGCCACAGTATATGTGGGCGTTAAAAATAAAATTGCATTTACTGGAAGTTTTTTGCGTTCACGTTCGGCGCTCGTCGAGGAAAATGGAAATCTAAAAAATGAGCTCGAAGTAAGTTCGGTAAAACTCCAACGTTTCGACAGCGTTCTCAACGAAAATCGAATCCTTCTTGAGTCATATGGACGAAAAACAGCCACGACCTCTTCGATTTTTGGCAACGTAATCGCCAAACCACCACAGTCGCCATACGATGTGCTAATCATCGACATTGGCACCGAAAACGGGGTGGCAGTTGCCGATGCGGTGTATGCACTCGGCGGCATACCGATCGGCCGTGTGGACGAAGTGACCGGCAATACCGCAAAGGTCATTATGTTTTCAAGTAATGGGGAAGAGACGCCTGCAATCCATGAAAGAACAGGCGCAACGATCATTCTTATGGGAAGCGGCGGCGGCAACCTCGAAGCAAAAATCGGCCAAGAAACAAATATTGAAAAAAAGGACGCGATTGTACTGCCGCAATTCAACGGCGCGGTAGTTGCGACTGCCGTGGAAGTTGAATCCACCGTTACTAGCGCTTCCAAACGAGCGCTTTTTCGAATTCCAATCAACATTTTTAATCTCCGATACGTTGAAATCGTAAAATGAAAAATCAATCGGTCATCAAAAGAATTATTTTTGACACCTGTACATTTCTTCTTGTTTTCGTTGCACCTTGGTGGTTCATGCTTGTGTTGCTCGTTGCGGCCATTTTCATCTTTCCTACTTTTTACGAAGCGCTGTTTTTTGCGGTATTGCTCGATGCTTTCCATGGGGTGCCGGGCGTATCTTTTTTCGGTCTGAATATTTTTTTCACAGCAATCATCAGCTGCATATTCATTGTTTCCATTTTTCTTAAAACTCGGCTTAGGTTTTACCAATAATTTACCAGACGGCGATATCTTTTTGGACGGACACGGGGTGGCATTTTCATTCTGTGAAACGACGCGTATAATTGCGGCAATGATCAGACGTTTTTTTCGAAACTTTCGGCGGCGAAAAATGGGGGAGATTGACCCGGATGAAATTTTCATTGACTCAAGCAATCTGCCGCAGTTTGACGTGTATCAGTTTGAAGGCCGGCTCGAGCAGCCGATCTCTCGCCGAACCATCGCCGTTCTTTCTATTATTTTTATTCTGCTGGGATCGGTGTACGTGTCGCGCTTTTGGCTTTTGCAGCTGCATCGCGGCGAAGCGTTTGCTGCCCAAAGCGAAAACAATCGTCTCAACCAAACCGACATCTATGCCAACCGCGGTGTCATTTTTGACCGCAATGGCGTCGAGCTGGCATCCAACGTTACATACGACGACGGCGCAGATTTTGCTCGGCGGGCATATGCGACCACAAGCGGTGTAGCCCATGTTCTGGGATATGTAAAATATCCGACCAAAGACAGTTCGGGTTTTTATTTTAAAGATGACTACAGCGGCGAAGCGGGGGTCGAAATGGTGTATCACGACACCCTTTCCGGCAAAAATGGCATGAAGATTGTGGAAACGGATGCGCTTGGCCGGGTGAAGTCGCAGGGTCTAACCCGTGCTGCAACAGATGGCGAAAATGTTACGCTCACGATCGACTCGCGCATCAGCAACAAAATTTACGAAATCATGCAAAAGTCGTCCAACGACTATGGCTTCACCGGCGGCGCGGCAGCCATCATGGATGTTTCAAACGGCGACCTTATTTCGCTCGTGAGCTTTCCTGAATACAGCCCGTCGCTTGTTGCAGAAGGTGACAAGGAAGCTGTTTCAAAATATCTTACCGACCCCCGCACGCCATTTTTAAACCGCGCTCTTTCTGGCCTCTACACCCCGGGTTCGATCGTCAAACCGGCTATGGCGATTGCCGCTCTGACCGAAAAGATTATTTCACCCGACCGGCAGATCCTGAGCACGGGCGCGCTCACCGTGCCGAATCCATATTTCCCGGACAAGCCGACTATTTTTAAAGACTGGAAAGCTCATGGCTTGGTCGATATGCGTCGGGCGATCGCCGTGTCTTCAAACGTTTATTTTTTTGAAATTGGTGGCGGGTTTGGTAGCCAAAAAGGTCTTGGTATTGCAAACATCGAAAAATATTTGCGCATGTTTGGTTTGGGGAGCAAAACGGGAATCAATTTGCCGCAGGAAAAAGATGGCATCATTCCCAACCCGACATGGAAAGAAAAAGTCTTTCCCGGCGATCCGTGGCGAGTGGGCGACACATACAACACAGCTATCGGCCAGTACGGTGTGCAGTTCACCCCGATCCAGATCGTTCGATACATGGCAGCCCTTGCAAACAAAGGCACGCTGCTGACGCCGCGGTTGGTGCACGAAGACGAGGTGGTGGGCGCAGTTGAGGTGCCGCTTTCAGACTCCAATTTTAAAATTGTCCAAGAAGGCATGTGGGGTTCGGTAAACGAAGGAGGTACGGCGGCGGGCATCAAGGTTAATTATGTTGAAATCGCAGGCAAAACCGGTACTGCAGAACTCGGCACCCGAAAGGAGTTTGTGAATTCTTGGGTTGTCGGTTATTTCCCGTACAACAATCCAAAATACGCTTTTACGGTCATGATGGAAAAAGGCCCTCGCAGCAACCTGTACGGCGCGACCTACGTGATGCGCCAGCTTTTGGACTGGATGCACGAAAACACACCCGAATATTTTCAGTGACGCGTAGCTGCTGCATCAGGTTTAAAATTGATAAAATCCCATTTTCATATATAATACGGGGCATACTTTTGCGTTAATGGGCTCTAAAATAACAAAAAATAAAAATTAAATGAACGAATCAAGCGAATATTTGACCCAGGAGAAATTCAATGAATTGCAGGCCGAACTTAATACGCTCGTTCATACTCGTCGAAAAGAAATCGCCGAGCATCTCGAATACGCCAAGTCTTTGGGCGATCTTGCCGAAAATGCCGAATACCACGAAGCCCGCGACATGCAGGCCAACATCGAGGACCGCATCGCAAAGCTTGAAATGATCCTCAAATCAGCCCTCATTGTTTCGACCCACAGCACGAGCTCTATTACGCTTGGTTCAGAGGTGACGGTTGAAAAAGAAAAAGATAAAAGCCGCTATACCTACATGGTTGTCGGTTCCGAAGAGTCCGACATTGCGGCCAAGAAAATTTCTCTCAGATCGCCACTTGGCGAAGCCATGATCGGCAAACAAAAAGGCCAGTCATTTACCATAACCACTCCGGGCGGCACCGTGAGCTACAAAGTTATCGACATTACATAGCCGCGGCACGACGCTCAACGTTTAAAAAGTTGTTTAAAAGTTATAATTAGAAATATATTGGTATGTCTACGATAGACGATATTCGAAACGGCCGTCTGGAGAAGCTCCGACTGCTTAAGGAAAAAAATATTCCGGCCTATCCTATTGTTTCTAATCAGGATCTTACTGTCGCTGAGGCTGTAGAAAAATTCGACACACTCGTAAGGGCCGGCAAAGAAAAGTCCCTCGTTGGTCGCGTGCTTTCTTTGCGTCCACAGGGCGCGATTTTGTTTTTCCATTTTGATGACGGCACGGGCAAGTTCCAGGGCTTTATGAAAAAAGGTGAGGGAATTGCCGACGATGCTTTTGATCTTTTCATAAACGTCGTAGATATTGGTGACTTCGTCGAAGTCTGTGGAAAGTTTTTTGAAACGAAACGCGGCGAAAAAACTCTCGACATCAGTTCATGGCGAATGCTTTCAAAAAGTTTGCGGCCGTTGCCAGAAAAGTGGAATGGTTTGCAGGACGTTGAAGAGCGTTTTCGCCGTCGCTATCTGGACATCATTTCTTCGCCCGAAGTCAAAGAGCGATTCATCATTCGTTCAAAGCTTGTCACCGAAATCCGCAAATATTTCGACAAAGCTGGTTTTATGGAAGTTGAAACGCCGATCCTTCAGTCTATTGCTGGAGGTGCATCAGCCGAACCTTTTAAAACGCATCACAATGCGCTCGACATGGATATGTATATGCGTATCGCACCTGAACTTTTTTTGAAGCAGCTGTTGGTGGCTGGTTTTCCAAAGATTTATGAAATCGGCCGCTCTTTCCGAAACGAAGGCATCGATGTCACGCACAATCCAGAATTCACAACGATCGAATTCTACGAAGCTTTTGCCGACGCAGAAAAGCATCGAACCATGATCGAAAAACTTTTGCGCACAGTGGTGAAAAATGTGCTCGGAACCACGACCGTGAAGTTCGACGAAAACGATATCGACTTTGATAAAAAATTTAATGTCATTACGTTTTACGATTTGCTCCGTCGGTACGCCCTCATTTCCAATCCAGAATCCCTGACCCTTGAAGAAGCAAAACTTCAGGCAGCGCAGCTCGGTGTGAAAGTTGACCGTGGTGATTTGATTCACAAAATTTTGGACAATGTCTACAAAAAAGCCTGCAGACCAAAACTCATTCAGCCAACATTCATCATCGACTATCCAACCGAATTTTCTCCGCTCGCAAAACATAAAGAGGGAACTGATGCGTTTATCGACCGCTATCAGCTCGTCATTGGTGGATACGAACTCGTGAACGCTTTTTCGGAACTCAATGATCCACTCGAACAACAGAAACGTTTCGAAGCCCAAGAAAAAAACAAACAGCTTGGCGATTCGGAAGCCCAGCCAAACGATATTGAATATGTCGAAGCCATGGAACACGGCATGCCACCAGCCGGCGGCGTCGGTATGAGCATCGACCGCCTCACCATGATCCTCACGAACACAAAAAACATCCGCGAAGTCATTTTATTCCCGACCCTCCGGCCAAGAGATACGAAATAAGTGTAAACAGAAAATTTTGCAAATAAAAAACCCGGCAATTGCTTGTCGGATTTGTGTTCTATGTCCTTTCGCCGCTTACACGAATGTCATGATGCCGTTGCGATTTCGAAGTGAGATGTAAATCTTAACTTCAGCGTTGTTGGCAAAGGTACGTCCCTTGAGATTGAAGCTGGTACCGCTGCCGTCTTCGCGTTCGATACTGGTGAGAAAGACGTGCTCTTCCCGTTTGTACGAACCATCCATCTCCTCGACCCTTAATGTGAGGGGAACTTGGCTTTGCGTGTCACCCTCAAGGAGACAGTCAGCCAAATAAAGTCGATCAGGACATGAGGTGACCTTCGCCTGACGAACGGGAACCTGATTGCTCGTAACTGCGCCGGAATTATCGGAAGCCGTAGTCATAGAATACCAACCTTTCTCAAAGAACAAGCGCATATTTTGGAGGTATGCACAAACCTCGCTGCTCTTTCGAGCCACCATCCGTACGAGGGAATTGACTATAATATATTACATTAATTGGTATATGTCTAATAACAAAGGTGATATGCACCAGGTATTTTTCTCTTGTGGAAATATGGGGATAGAACTATAGTGGAGTGGCAACTGGTGGTATATAATTCTAATTAAGTGGGAAAAGGTGGTAAATGAAATTGGTATGTTAATCGGCGAGTATACCCACACAATAGACGAAAAGAATCGAGTCTCCCTTCCGGTTAAATTCCGAAAGGAAGTCGGCAAAAAAATTGTCGTGACTCACGGTTTGGATAATTGCATCTTTCTATATTCAGTTGCCGAGTGGGAGCAAGTTGCACAAAAACTTGCGGGACTGGGAATAGGCCAAGCCGATACTCGAGGCTTCAATCGTTTTATGCTCGCGGGCGCCGTCGAAGTCGACGTCGATGCGATCGGACGCATTTTGATTCCGGATTTTTTGAAATCATTTGCAGAGCTTGGTGAAAAAATTGTTTTCGCCGGCGTGCATAATCGAATCGAAATCTGGAACAGCGACCGATGGATTGAGTACAAAAAACTCATTCAAAAACAAGCCGACAAACTTGCTGAAAAATTGGGTGAAATTGGAGCCATATAAATTTTTATGGCACACACAAGCGTACTTCTCAAAGAGACAATTGACGGTTTGGATATCCAGGCAGGCGATGTGTTTGTGGATGGAACCTTGGGCGACGGCGGGCATTCGGCAGAAGTTTTAAAAAGACTTGGTGCGAATGTGACGGTTGTCGGCATCGATCGCGATCAGGACTCAATTGATCGAGTCGAAACAAAATTCAAGGAATCACTTCAAACCATGGGTGCCGACGCTTCAAAAGTTTTCTTGAAACAGGGAAATTTTCGAAACGTCGAAACAATTCTTCAGTCAGTCGGGTTGGAGCGAGCAGAAAGATTTCTTTTTGATATCGGCATGAGTTCTCGGCAGATTGAAGAAGCAAACAGGGGATTCAGTTTTCGAAAAGACGAGCCACTGCTCATGACATTCGAAAAGGCGAATCAAAGTTCGGGTGAAGGTTCGAGCAATCATTCAGGCGTCACGGCTCGAGTGGTGGTCAATGAATGGGCTGAAGAAAATCTCGAGACGATCATTGCAGGTTTCGGCGAAGAAAAGTTCGCCCGACGAATTGCCAAAGGCATCGTTCAAGCTCGACTCGTCAAACCAATCGAAACCACAACCGAACTCGTCGACATCATCAAAAAATCTACGCCGATCTTTTATCACTTCGGCAAAATTCATCCGGCGACCCGAACTTTTCAAGCCATCAGGATTGCGGTGAACGATGAATTAGGGGCGATCACTGATGGAATCAAAGCAGCGTGGAAACTACTTACACCGGGAGGCAGAATTGCAGTCATTTCATTTCACAGTCTGGAAGACCGAATCGTCAAGCAATATTTTAATGAATTAAAAAGCCGAGGAAGTGCAGGAAGTGCTGAGGGGACTGCTCAAGGTGCAAAAGTCATCACAAAGCGGCCAATCACAGCGAGCGAAGAAGAAATTCAGTCGAATCCTCGATCTCGAAGTGCAAAATTACGAATAATCGAAAAAATTAAAAATTAATGTCATTCAAGTCAAAAATAGAAGTATATGTGCAAGGGAGCGGATTGTTTTGGTTTATGGTCGGCGCCGTGGTGCTGATGGCCGGAGCATATTTGTTCGCGGTCAATCGCACGATTGTGCTGGTCGCAGAGCGCCGAGCAGTTGAGATAAAAATAACTGACCACAAAAACGAGCTTGCTGACCTTGAATCCAAATATATTTCAGAGAAAGGTGAAGTAACAATCGAACTTGCGCAGTCGCTCGGATATGGCGATGCAACAGACATTATATACATGCCGATCAAAGCTGTTAGTTTACTTCCGCGCCAAGAAACGATTCAATAAATGAATGTCGAATCAGTCAAAGGTCATTGTGAGCAGGGTTAGATTCTTTTTTATACTCATCGCCTGTTTTGCGTTAGTGCTGGTGTACCGCTTGTATACCGTTCAAATTGTGTCAGGTGAGGCATATTCGCTCAAGGCCGACCGCCAATATTTTTCTATTAGCCCCGATCTTCTTGATCGTGGCAATATTTATTTTACAACCAAAGAGGGGGAGGAAGTGACCGCGGCGTACCAGCAAAGCGGAAATATAGTGGTTTTGAATCCAAGTGTCATTTCAAATCCAGAAAAAATTTATGAACGGATCAACGATGTCGTGCCAATCGACCATGCTGAATTTATTGAGAAGGCATCAAAAAAAGACGATCGCTATGAGGAAATTTTAAAACGGGTAGATTTGGCAACTGGTCAAAAAATTGCTGAACCGGCAATCCCCGGTCTCATTGTTTCGCGGCAAAAATGGCGCGCCTATCCGTCAGACAAACTCGCTTCACAGGTGCTTGGCTTTATGGCATACAGTGGCGACACCCTTCGTGGCCAGTATGGGCTTGAACGGCAGTTTGACGAAACGTTGAAGCGAGCGAATGAATCCAAGTACACAAATTTCTTTGTGGAAGTTTTTTCAAATATTCAGAAAACTTTTTCCGCCGACACGACCTGGGAGGGGGACGTAGTGACGACCATCGAGCCGACCGTGCAAGGTTTTCTTGAGCGGACGGTTGAACAGGTAAATGCAAAGTGGAGCTCAGAATATTCAGGTGGCATTGTCATGGATCCGATGACTGGCGAAATAGTGGCCATGGCATCATTCCCAACATTTGACCCAAATAATTTTAAAAATGAAGAAGATCCGAAAGTTTTTTCAAATAGGCTTGTGGAAGATGTATATGAAATGGGTTCGATTATTAAGCCGCTCACGATGGCTGCAGGAATCGACGCCGGCGTTGTCACGGCCGATTCAACATACTACGACGCCGGTTTTTTGGTTTTGAATAATCGTCGCATTTCAAACTACGATGGCAAGGGTCGTGGCCAAACCGACATGCAGCAAATTTTAAGCCAGTCGCTCAACACTGGTGTCGCGTACATAATGAGCAAGCTTGGCAAGGAGCGTTTTTCGACATATATGAAAAGTTTTGGGCTCGATAAAAAAACTGGCATTGATTTGCCCTATGAGGCGGCGCCGCTTGTCGACAACCTAAACAGTCCGCGCGAAATCGAACATGCCACGGCATCATATGGACAGGGAATTGCCATGACGCCGATCGCGACGATCCGCGCGCTTTCGGTGCTTGCAAATGGTGGCAAGCTCGTGAATCCGCACGTTGTTGCAAAAATAGATTATAAAACTGGTATTACAAAAAAAACAGAACTTCCAGAACCGCAGCAAATTTTGAAGCCAGAAACATCTCACGAAGTGACGCGGATGCTTGTGCGTGTCGTCGACGAAGCACTTTTGGGCGGCAAGGTAAAAATGGAGCATTACAGTATTGGTGCAAAAACCGGAACGGCTCAGATTTCCAAAGGCAGCGGTGGCGGCTATTTTGAAGATCGCTATCTCCATTCATTTTTCGGCTATTTCCCCGCGTATAATCCAAAATTTATTATTTTTCTGTATACGTATTATCCAAAAGAGGTGAAATATGCATCCGAAACGCTCACTCAGTCATTTATGGATATTACAAAATATTTGATACATTACTACGACATTCCGCCAGACCGCTAACTTTTGTGAAAGAAATATTTAAAAAAATAATAACAGCGTCGCTTCGGTTTGAAGCCAAACTTGTCCTTAAAAAATATAAACCAAAAGTGGTGGTGGTAACAGGCAGTGTCGGCAAAACTTCGACCAAAGATGCAATATACACCGTGCTCGCTACCACTTTTTCAGTACGAAAAACTAGTAAAAGCTTTAATGCTGAAATCGGCGTGCCGCTCACAATTCTTGGTCTTCCAAATGCTTGGAACGATCCGAAAGCATGGCTTAAAAATTTGCTCGATGGATTTTTGCTGTTGCTCGTTCCACACAAATATCCTGAATGGCTGGTAATAGAGGTAGGTGCGGACAAACCGGGGGACATTGCGTCCGTGGCAAAATGGCTGCATCCGGAAGTCGCTGTGGTGACGCGCCTGAGCGACGTGCCGGTGCATGTCGAGTTTTTTGCTTCGGCCGAGCAGGTGCGGTATGAAAAATCCCAGTTCGTGCTTGCAAGTACCAAAAAAACAACCGTCATTTTAAATGGCGACGATAAACTGGTGTCGTCGATGCGGCCGTTGGCGCAGGGAAGGGTTTTGACCTATGGTTCGACCATGCCCGCCGATGTGTCGGGTAATAATTTCAAAAATAATTTTTCTGCCGGCATTTCGTACCTTGCGAGTACAAAAAATCAAAAGGCTCCTGTTGTGGTCGAAGGTGTGCTCGGCCGTCAGCACATGTACACGACGCTTGCCGCGCTGGCTGTTGCAGAGGCGCTCGGCATCGACCTCGTCAATGCTGCTGCGGCTTTAAAAAATAATGATTCGCCGCCCGGGCGCATGAAAATTTTGCGGGGCATCCGTGACTCGTGGATTATCGACGACACCTACAATTCATCGCCCATTGCTGCGAGTGAAGCGCTCGACACCCTGAAGCAGCTTCAGCCGACAACGGGCAGAAAAATTGCCGTATTGGGCGACATGCTCGAACTCGGTACGCATTCGCCGGCTGAACACGACAGGCTTGGGTGCAAGGCAGCGGCTTCCGGAGCCAACCAGATATATACGGTTGGCAGTCGGGCCCAGGGTATTTTTTCGTCGGCTCGAGCGGCCGGTTTTTCGACCGAAAATCTTTTTTGCTTTCATGACTCCGCCGAAGCTGCCGTAGCTTTGGCTCAAAACGTTGGGCCGGGTGACATCGTGCTTGTAAAAGGTTCGCAGGGAATTCGCATGGAAAAGATTGTCGAAAAAATCATGGCTGAACCGTGGCGAGCAAGCGAACTTTTGGTGCGTCAGGAAACAGAGTGGAAAAGGCGCTAATTTTGCGGTAAGTTATGGTCTGTGCTCGGTTGGTGCTCATTGGCCCTATCGTCTAACGGTTAGGACGGAAGCTTCTCAAGCTTCAAATCGGGGTTCGATTCCCCGTAGGGTCACCAAAAGAAACTAAAATATTTGACGTGGGTGAAAATTCCTGATATTTTTTGCATAGAATCTGTACCAAACGCACTGAACATTTTTCAGAAAGGGGTTTACTGTGGACGAAATTCAGCAGGTGGTAAAAATGATCGATGATGGCTCAATTCCCGTGTGGCTGTTTTCGAACGGGGAAATTAGTGATATGAGGTTCGTGCTTGAAGGGGCTACGCAGTTAGAACTTTTCAGACGCACCAAAAAGACCAGAGCTGATATGTTGGAAATCGCACGGCGTGTTCTTCGATTGTACGATTTCGTCAGTGGCTTTTCCGATGTGAGGTCTGGGAAGCCTCTTTCCAAAGATACCATTGCAGGCTGCGCTCGGGTGAAGTTGGCTCAAAAGGCTCAGCAATTTGTGAATCTAAGGAATGAGCAAGGAGATTCAGAAAATCAGGAACATCAGCTTGCGTTGAGGCAAGCCAGGGCAGCATACGAAAAACTGTTTCATTTCCTCGCCGGTTTCGGTCTGTTGGATTGTGAAATCGATGAATTTATCACGGGCAGGCATGGTCGAATGATCTCTTCGCTGCCAGTGCCTTAAACAAAACAACAAGTGTGCAACTTCCACGACACCCACCAAGGAGGGTGTTTTTTTATTTTGATAGATTGTTCTACATGCATTTTCTTTCTTATTGACCTCGGCCACCGATTCGTGGTATTTTGCCTACAGAAAAAATGTACCATTTGCTGTCATTTTCGTGCGTAAACGCTCATCTGTACACGTGTACAGATGAGCACCAAAGGATTCTTGCATCATTCACACTAAGGGAGAGAAAAATGGAAAATGGGAAAGAAAATACGGGGGATTGGAACCATGTCGTGAGAATTATGAGGGATTTCTGTCGTCGAGACGATCTTCATCTGATCGCTCGGGAGGTCGATGCGCAAGGTCTTGCAAAAGAAGCCACGCGCTTTTTGGTTTTTGACCGAAGATCAAAGAAGCGGATCACTTGGACGGTTATTATCTATGTGCTGATAAGCATCTTGTCCGCGGTCGTGATGGTGATGGGGTATATGAAGGGACATTTCGCCACATCCGCAGATTTCATGACAAAGTTTGCAATCATGATGGTGGCGATGTATGGTTTCTTTCTGGTTGCGTTCATTTTTCTAAAGAGTCTGGCTGACCCAATGAGGATCAGTGCGACCTCCACTCTGCAAAAAATCGAGAGTCTCACCATACTTGAATGGTATGGGGGACGGCCGCTTGGCGCGGGTGGGGATTGGGCAGAGCTGACCGATCGGCTTCGACAGAACCTCTACATTTGGGAGTGTGTGATCAGAGAACCTTGTGGTCTCACTGATGGAACCTCGAAGCCTCGGAAAATTATGGAATCAAGCTCAGTTCGTTTGAGGCAAGCAATGGTAACGTTTGGCATGATAGGAGACAACTCCCCTGATGTCTGGCTTGATGTGAGCGAGATCCGTTCTTAGTGAGCTAGTGCGTGTCTACAAAATAACTAAAATCTAACTGACCACACACCGCACCACTCCACAAGAGGGTGCGGTTTTATCTTTTATTAAGAAAAATTCAATAAGTTACCATTACAATATGTGTAATGAAAAAAAGTCATGGTATTATTACATGCGAATATTTCAATATTTCAGGCTACGAATAGAGAGGATTTCTGAAATATGTAAAGATATTGCCCAAGTATTTTTGCGGTATTGGCCATAGAAACATTTACCAAAGAGGTGGTTAATGTACAGCTCGTATTACGATTGTGGCTTTTGTATTCGCGGCTATTGTACTTCTTGTGAACATTGGGGAGAGAAGAATTGATCGAGAAAAAAATGAGAAATAAAAAGTGGAAGGAATAATATGACAATTCAAATTTCCAAACCGACTGAAAAAGACCTCGATGGCATTCAGGATGTGTATTATCGGACCTATCTTGATACGTATCCGAATGCCGTAATTGGGATTACTCGCGAAGATATAGAAGTTCATTTTAAAAAAGACCGTGAACTTTCGGCTGAGGATCAGGAAAAGAGGAAACAACATATGTTACGACCGCCGGAAAATCATCTTTTTCTTGTTGCAAAAGATGGCGAAGAGGTTGTAGGCGTCTGCAGAATGATTCAAAGAGAAACGGTCAACCAGCTTCAGGCGATCTATGTGCTGCCTGAATATCAGGGGCAGGGAGTCGGTTCGATGTTATGGAAGGAATGTCTGGGGTTCGCCGATCCTTTGAAGGAAACGATTGTGCAACTCGCTACGTACAATGAAAAAGCCAAGGTCTTTTACTCGAAGCGCGGTTTTGTTGATACGGGCAAAAGACTGACAGAAGAACGTCATCGAATGCCAGTGAGTGGCGTCCTTATTCCAGAAATGGAAATGGTTTTGAAGATTGGAAAATAGAAATATTTACTTCTCTACATAAACAAAATCTCAACCGCTTTTTTGACGTCCGCTCCGTCGGCTTGACCCTTAAGATCTTTCATCAGAGCACCCATAAGCTGGCCCATTTTGCTTTTGTCGGCGTTCATTTCAGCTTTTTTAGCCCGCGCGAGCACCAGAATTTCTTCGATCGGCATAAGTTTCGGCGCGTAGGTTTCAATGATAGAAAGTTCAGCAGTTTCCGACTCAACGAGGTCAGCACGGCCGCCTTTTTGAAATTGGTCGATCGAATCTTTTCGCTGTTTGATGGCGCGCATAATAACGGTCGTCGCTTCGTCGTCTGCGAGCGCTTCGTCTGGCTTTCGTTTTTTGTTCACGAGTTCTGTGGTGAAATTAGCCATAAGACCACGAAGGACGTTCACTTTGTTCGCGTTCTTGTCGCGCATCGCCTGCACCATATCGATTTTGATTTTTTCTTGAAGGGTCATGCCTCTATAGTATCAACCCTGCTTGATGACGCAATCCATAGCCAGCCTCGACATGTAAGGTATAATTTCTGTATATAATTTAATTTTATGGACAAAGAACAACAAGATGTTTTAGAAGCCTATGAGAAAATTGCTGTTGATTATTCTAATACGGTAAAATCGGACACTCTTGATCATCGGTATATCGAAAAATTTCTCTCTTTGTTCAAACCTCGACAGAAGATTCTTGATATCGGTGCTGGCACCGGCTCGCTTTCAGCCGAAATGAAAGAGAATCACCAACTCGATGTTGTTTGTGTCGACTATTCGAAACAAATGATCGATATCGCCAAGCGCGAACATCCTGATCTGAAAATGATTCAAATGGATCTTCGAAAACTCGATTTTCCTAATGACCGTTTCGATGGTATATTCGCCAATTATTCTCTCATTCATACCGAAGAAAAGGATATGGTCACGTCACTTTCAGACATTTCGAATATTTTAAAATCAGGAGGATATGTGTATCTCGCTCTGCAAGAGCCAATGACGGCGATGGATAAGGATGGATATTATGCAGTTGTCTATAAACCGGAAGTAAAGATGTTCATTAATCTTTTTACGGAAAAGGAAATGACTAAACTCCTTACTGAAAATGGTTTTATAATTCTTACTATTGAACGACGCGATCCGAAAATTGGCATGGAATTTCCTTTCCATAAACTTTTTATAACTGCGAAAAAGAAATAAAAAAACACCCCGCGCTGCCGCTGGGTGCTCTGTTTCTCGATATCGTTCGAGGTTATGGACCAGTGTTGTCGTAGCTGGTCTTGATGAAGTCGATTTCTCGCTCGCTGATCACCATGAAGCTTCGAGGTCCGGGTACGAAACCATCGTTGATCTTGCTGATGACCTCCTTGTTCGTGCTCTCGATGAGTTGATTGTCGGGGGTCTGGTATATCATCGACGTGCCACTGTGGGGGGGGTGTAGACGGCCTTGAGCGGCATATCCGTCATCCAGAAGGCTTTCTCGTCGGAGATGTTGACCTTAAGGCTGAATAGCTCTCGACGCCGGCGGGCTGACGATTTTAACAATAGGACCCATTTTATTGCAGCAAGCGATTTGGAACATCACGCATGCAAAAGCCAACAACGTCCCCACGACTGTTCTGAGAAGATTCTTCATTCCTCGACTCCTTGTAAAGGTACTGGTTGATCACCGAAGTGGCGATCGTTTCACTTTAAACATAGTAGCATATTAATTATATGTGTCAAGTACATGGTTAAGTGTTAGAAGTAAGATGATATACTTGTCTAATGTCACCAATCCTTTTAATCAGCATTGTCGTAATCGTCCTCATCGCTAACGGTGTGTTTTTGTGGTTTTTGTTTGGGCGAAAAAAAGAGCCGGAAAATTTGCCGACGGCTGCTGCAGACAACAGCATGTCGCTCATGCTCCAGCACATCACTGAACTTTCGAAAACTATCGACGCCAAAATGGGGGAGACGACCCGGCAGGTCAATGAATCCATGCGCACCCAAAACGAGTCGATGCGAAACCAGTTTGGCGAGTCGGCCAAACTCATCCGCGACGTGACCCAAGGCCTCACAAAACTCGACGAAACAAACAAACAGGTCGTGTCTTTTGCTGACCAGCTTCAGTCGCTCCAGGATATTTTGAAAAATCCAAAACAGCGCGGTATTTTGGGCGAATACTATTTGGAGACGCTTCTTAAAAACGTCATGCCGCCCGGAAGTTATCAAATGCAATATGCATTTAACGATGCGACGATTGTTGACGCTGTCGTTTTTGTGAAAGATAAAATTATTCCGATCGACTCAAAGTTTTCGCTTGAAAATTACAATCGCCTCGCCGAAGAACGGGATCCGGCACGCCGTGTCGAGCTCGAAGCCCTTTTCAAACGCGATCTCAAAAACCGCATCGACGAAACCTCAAAGTACGTGAAGCCGGCCGAAAATACAATGGATTTTGCCTTTATGTTTATTCCGCACGAAGCCATTTATTACGATTTGCTCGTGGCCCAGGTTGGTGCGGTCAAAGTAAATACTCGCGACCTCGTGGAGTATGCGTTCAAAGACCGTCGAGTCATCATCGTTTCGCCAACGTCATTCCTCGCATATCTCCAAACAGTGTTGCAGGGTTTGAAGGCGCTGCAGATCGAAGAGTCGGCCAAAGAAATCCGCAAAAGGGTAGAGGACTTGGGCAAACATATTGCCGCGTATGACCAGTACATGTCATCGCTTGGAGCGTCGCTTGGTACGACCGTCAACCACTACAACCGCGCCCAAAAAGAGCTTTTGAAAATCGACAAAGACGTTCTGAAAATTTCGGGCAGCTCGGCAGGTCTTGAGGCGGTGAGTGTCCCAAAACCCGAAACCGATTTAGAGGACTAGTTTTTTAAAAATGTATTCTACGACTATTTTTGAAGGTGTCAATGGTTTTTATGAATAAATGGCCTCATTGCTTCGCTGGTTGCATTTTTTAGGCATATCTGTAGAATACTGAGGATATGAACGAATTCGCAGTCATCGAAACCGGCGGCAAGCAATACCAGGTAAAATCTGGCGATGTTATTACCATTGAAAAGCTCGACGGCGACATGAAAGAAGGCGACAAGGTCACTTTCGACAAAGTCCTTTTGGTGGATGACGGTTCGAACACCACTATCGGCACCCCATACATTTCTGAGGCAAAAGTCGAAGGCACCTTCAAATCTGCCGGTCGCGCGCCAAAGGTAACAGTTATTAAATACAAACAAAAGAGCCGCTACTTCAAGAAAAACGGCCACCGCCAGCCTTTCATGAAAGTTCAGATCGAAAAGATCAGCTAAACAAACCGCAAGATTCCGCTAAGGTTTTTTAAATTAAAATTCCGCCCTCTGGCGGTTTTTTCCTAAAAGAATTGCTCCACCAATAGTGTAATTCGCTACGATAATATAGAGGGGATATATGAGTAAAATAGGATTAAAGCTGCCGACCGAAAGAGCGCCGAAGACGCCAGAAGTTCCCGATATTGCGAACGTGCTGAGGGTCTCGGTTTCGGGTTCTTTGTAGGCCTTCAACACTGTTAAATAGGTGCCAATGCCGTCGATAGCAACGGTAACCAAAAGAGCCCACAATGCTTCGTTTGTAAAATACCAAATGACCAAGCCAATGCCCGAGGCAACAAGTGCTCGAAGATCTCGTTTCGTTAGCCCACCAACTCCATATTTAATTGAAAGCAAAAACACAATAAGTACTGCAAAAGTTTGACCCGCCGAAAGCCACAGAGAATCTGTCGCCCCTTTGGAAAGCTGAGAAAAGAAAGCAATTGACGTAAGGACAGTCCAGATAAACCACGAAGCGCGTTCTGGCTTTGTGGTTCCGTAAAAAATATCTTTTACATAGGGAATAATCATGATGAGGCTGAGGATTGCAGAAATGTACCCAAAAGTCTGAAGCATGTAATTTATGAAATTAATTTAAGGTGAGGGTGAAGTTGAAGATGCAACGATGCTACTTTCGATTTTTTAGGGCGTTTCGAAGGGTGTCGGCGTCGGAATATTCGAGCTCGGTGCCGGTGGAAAGACCACGGCCGAGATGCGACACCTTCAGACCATTTTCTTTAAAGGGCGAGAGGATGCGGTCGACGTACTGGCCGGTGTTTTCACTGTCGGCATTTGCACTCAGAGCTAAAATGACTTCGTTCAACCCTTCGCGAGTTCGACGGTCGACGGTTTCGAGCAATTCTTTGGCTCGAACCTTTTTCTCGGGTTCGATGTCGAGAATCGGCACAATGCCGCCGAGGACGAAGTAGAGGCCGTTGTACGAGCCGCTTTTTTACAAACATTAGAGGTCGCTGTCACGCGAAACGACAGCCAAAAGAGATGTGTCGCGATTGTGATCTGAGCAAATCGAACAGAGGGTTGAGGTGCCAGTATTGCGGTTGAAAATTCGAAAACACGAGGTGCAAAATTGCGTATTGCGTTTCAGGTTTTCGACGGCACGAATGAGGTCGTTGGTGAAAGAGGGCGGCTTCGTGAGTAAAAAATAAACAAAACGCTTCGCCTGGCGCGGGCCAATGCCAGGAAAATCCGAAAACATTTCAACGAGTTGATTAAACGGATTCATGGTGCAAATTCAATATAATCGATTTTAACAAAAATTAAGAAAAACTTTATCTTGAGAGTATTATTGTAAAACTGGGCCGAAAAGTTTAAAAATTTGCAAACTCTTTCTCGGCGCCGCCATATTCGCCCTTAGCCATGCTCTGGAAAGTGACTTTTTTGTCGTTGAAATAGAGCTCGACTTTGCCAGTTTCGCCGTTTCGATGTTTTTCGATGAGGATTTCGGCAATGTTTGTACGTTCGGATTCTTCTTTGTATTTATCTTCACGATGAATAAACATGACGACGTCGGCGTCTTGTTCTATCGAACCGGAGTCACGAAGGTCGGAGAGGCGAGGGCGGCCACCGCGTTGTTCGACGGCGCGGGAAAGCTGAGAAAGGGCGAGAACCGGCACGTCGAGTTCGCGAGCTAGGTTTTTAAGCGAACGAGAAATTTCGGTGACTTGCTGCACAATGTTGTCGTTACCTTTGGAGTTTACCGGCACCATGAGTTGTAGGTAGTCGACAACCAAAAGTTTCAAACCTTTTTCACTTTTCAGTCGGCGGGCAATTGAGCGCATCTTCAAAATGTTGTTGCCCGGCTGGTCGTCGATAAAAATAGGCGCTTTTGAAAGAGCGTCGAGCGACTGGCGGATCGATTCGAATTCTTCGTCGCGGTTGAGCTTTCCTGTTCGAAGTTTCCAGGCATCGACGTTTGATTGTGCTGCTAGCATTCGGTCGACCAGTTGCTGTGAACTCATTTCCAAAGTACAAATACCGACCGGGGTGTTGTGGTTCACTGCGGTAAAGCGCGCAATGTCGAGCGCAAGGGAAGTTTTTCCCATTGAAGGACGGGCAGCGAGAATAATAAGATCGGATTTTTGGAAACCCGCTAGCTTGCCATCAAGCTCGGCAAAACCGGTCGAAACGCCGCGCAAGCCACCTTCGGTATTGTGAAGTTTGTCCAAACGTTCCCACGCCTCGGAAAGCTCGTCTTTAAGTTCGATGAATTTATGAACAGTCGAAAAATTGGTAACGTCAAAGACGTGTTTTTCGGCGCGGTCGAGAATTTCTTCGAGATCAGTAGCTTCTTCGTACCCCAAATTCGACACATGTTCGGCCGCTTCAATGAGTCGACGCATCATGTATTTTTTCTGCACAAGTTCGGCGTAGTATTTTGCGTTTGAAGATGATGGCACGCCTTGGACAAGTTCGGTCAAATAGGAAGAACCGCCAAGCAAGTCGAGCTGGCCTTTTTCTTTGAGTTTTGCCGAAACCGAGAGGAGATCGATCGGATTGCTTTTACGAAAAAGCTCGATCATTGCTGCAAAAATCTGACGATGCTTTTCTGAGTAGAAGGACTCGATAGCAATAATGTCGGTAATTTCAAACATTGCGTCTGGCCGCTGCATAATCGAACCCAAAAGCGCTGTCTCTGCATCGAGACTTTGAGGTGGTATTCGAAGATTAGGTCTCGAGGTTGGCATGTTGCGTACGGTGTTCATAGTACCAGACCGAGACGTGTATGTTTGATTTTCTTTCTGCATAGGGCGTGTACAAAATGTTTATAGCGTCTTCGTCGGCTTGGGATGGGCTGAAATGAGCGAAAAAAGCTGCCGATATACAAGCGAGCCTGTCGATGTGTCATCGACAGTAAAGCCCTGCTTTTCGATTTCTGCCCGAATTTCATCGGCCTTTTTAAAATCACTCGATTGGCGGAAATTTTCTCGATCCTCCAAGAGCTTTTGAATGGCCTCAGGCACCTCGGTAACGTCTTTGGAAAGGCTAATCAAATTGAGGCCAAGCAGGCTATCAAATTGTTCGATTGTCTTCGTACCGTCAATTCCGTCTTTTATAAGCGTATCGACAGTTTCGTGCAAAAAAGCGATGGACGCAGGCGTATCGAGGTCTTTGTCGATGAATGTTTGGAGTTGCGCACGAATATTTTCAAAACGCTCGTCGTCGCATTTTTTAAGGTTCGGATTTTTTCGATTCCGGCCAATTTTTCGAACCAAGGATTCAAGCGCAGTCTGTGCCGCTTCAACGGCTGTAAAACTAAAAGCTATTGGCGAACGATAATGGGCCGTCAGAAGCCAATACCGATAGGCGAGGGGATGAAGGCCGTGTTCTTCGAGGTTCGTGAGTCGAAGAAAATTTTCTTTGGACTTACTCATCTTTACTCCATCGCTATTTTCCGCTTCGCCCGCAATGTTAACGAATTCATTGTGAAGCCAGTAATGAACATATGGCTTTCCAGTCGCCGATTCCGACTGAGCAATTTCATTGTTATGGTGCACAGGAATGTGGTCGATGCCGCCGGTGTGGAGGTCAAAAGTTTCGCCCAAATAGTGCATGGACATAGCAGAACATTCTATATGCCACCCAGGGAAGCCAGTACCCCACGGCGATGCCCATTCCTGCTTTCTGTTTTCAGTAGGTTTTGAGAATTTCCAGAGGGCAAAATCCGTTGGATTTCTTTTTTCTGGATTTTTGGCCACACGTGCGCCTTCTTCGAGCTGGTTTAGATTGATTTGACCCAAGGTACCGTAGTTTTTGAAAAGGGAAGTGTCAAAATAAAGCCCGTCTGAAGTTTTGTAGGTATACCCCTTTTTTTCCAGAATGAGGATGAGATTAATTTGATCATCAATATGCGTGGTGGCACGCGGAAAAATTGTTTCTGTCGTTTTGATATTGAGTTTTTTTAAATCATCGAAAAAAGCGTCTGAATAAAGAGCGATAATTTCCTGAATTGTTTTGTGCTCTCGCTCGGCACCTTTTTCAATTTTATCCGCCCCGCTGTCGTCGGTGTCGTTTGTGAGATGGCCGACGTCCGTGATGTTTATGACCTGCTTCACGACATGTCCGGAAAATTCGAGAGTTCGACGCAGTGTGTCGGCAAAAACATATGAACGAAGATTGCCAATATGTGCGTAGTCATACACCGTGGGACCGCAATGATAGAGATGTACCTTGCCGTTTTCGCGTTCGATCGGCACAAAAACTTCAGTTTTTCTTGAGAGAGTATTGTAGAGCAACATGAAGGCATTCTAACATTAATCCGTATGTGTTGTAGAGAGTTCACATGCGTTGACTCTGCTTCTGGCCTTTGAGACAATGGCTGTACAAATGAACTTAGTTGGGAATCGACTCAAGTACACACTCATAGCCCTCCTTGTCATAGGAGTTTCTTTTTTTGCAGGTATGCGAATCGGCCGGAACTCGGCCGACGAAACTCTCGCAGCGTTGCCCGTACAGAATTCCAGCCTTCCATCAGACATACACGCCGATTTCGGCCCGTTTTGGAAAGCGTGGAGAATTTTAGATGAAAAATTTGTCTCAACAGCGTCTTCAAGTGCTATAGCTCCAACCAGCCAGGAACGCGTCTGGGGAGCGATCGGCGGCATGGTCGATTCTCTAAACGACCCGTACACGGTTTTTCTGCCCCCTGAACAAGCAAAAATTTTTGAAAGCGATATTGCTGGCAATTTTGAAGGTGTCGGAATGGAAATTGGTATTCGCGAAGGCGTTCTCACAGTCGTCGCTCCGCTCAAAGGCACGCCTGCGTCTAAAGCCGGAATACAGTCAGGCGACAAGATTTTTAAAATCAATGACACGTTAACTGATAATCTAAACACCGATCAGGCTGTGAAAATTATTCGCGGAAAGGTCGGCACTAAGGTCCGTTTCACAATTCTTCGTGGCGATTCCGACACACCAATGGAGATTTCCGTAACTCGGGCAGTCATCGACATACCAACCCTTGATTCCGAAATGCGAAAAGATGGCATCTTCGTCATTCGTCTCTACAGTTTTTCTGCAACATCACCCAATCTCTTCCGCGATGCTTTGCGAAAATTTGTCCGCAGCGGCTCCGACAAACTTGTGCTCGACCTGCGCGGCAATCCGGGCGGCTTTCTTGAAGCGGCAGTCGACATGGCAAGTTGGTTTTTGCCTACCGGCGAAGTCGTAGTGCGGGAAGAATACAAAGACGGAAGCGATCAGGTTTTGCACCGAAGCCGAGGCTATGACATCTTTAGCAAAAACCTAAAGATGGCGATTTTGATAGACAAAGGTTCAGCTTCCGCTTCAGAAATCCTTGCCGGTGCTCTTTCGGAACATGGTGTGGCTTCACTTGTTGGTAGCACATCGTATGGCAAGGGTTCTGTTCAGGAATTGATCAAAATCACCACCGATTCATCGCTCAAGGTAACAATTGCTCAATGGCTGACGCCAAATGGCCGATCTATTTCTGCGGGGGGTTTAACACCCAACGTACAAGTCGATCTTACCGAAGCAGACTATAAAGCGGGGCGCGATCCTCAGCTTTCAGCGGCAGTTGAGCTTTTACTCAAGAAATGATACAGTCGAGACCATGAAAGTAATTTTTAAAAAGGATTTACAGAAAGTAGCCAAAAAGCATCAGGTGAAGGAAGTTTCAAGCGGTTTTGCTGTTAATTTTCTCATTCCAAACGGCTATGCGGTTATGGCAACACCCGAAGCTCAAAAAAGCCTCGAAATGCTGCAAAAGACCCTCGAAGCCGACAAGAAAGTTCAGCATGCCTTGCTTGAAAAAAACCTGAAAGCAATTTCCGAAGCACGCCTCACGCTTAGTGCGAAGGCAAATGACAAAGGTCATTTGTTCTCCGGTATTCACAAAGAGGGAATTGTGTCCGCCTTGCATAGTCAGGCTCATATAGAAATCCCGGTTGATTTTGTCCACATGGACAAACCACTTAAAGAAGTTGGAGAACACAAGGTTAAGATAGGTTCCGGCGACCATGAAGCGATGCTCATGGTCGTAATCGCCGCCGAATAGGGCCTTCGGTTAGATTGGATAAAAGGTAACAAAAAAGCCAGCTCGTTGCTGGCTTTTTTGTGTCGGCTGGCTAGCTGACGTGCACGATTTTCTTGATTTTTGAGGAGTTGTCGAAATGAGTTTTTCGAGTCTGAGTAAAAGAAATGACGCCTTCTTTGAGGGCGTAGAGAGTGTGGTCGGAGCCAATGCCAACGTTTCGGCCTGGAGCGACGTCTGTACCGCGCTGGCGAACGATAATAGAACCTGCAGACGCAAGCTGGCCTTCGTTTACCTTGATGCCAAGGTACTTTGGATTTGAATCTCTACCGTTTTTTGTTGAGCCACCGGCTTTTTTTGTTGCCATATTTTTCTATTTTCTCTGATATAATTGCCAAATGAGTATACCGCAGGGTAGTAATAAAATCAACCTTATTGTCCTGGTCGCAATCTGTGTCGTCTTGGGTCTTATGCTTCTCTTTGGAGGCCTGAAACTTCAAGCTTCTGCCCACAATAAAACACCCATTCGGGTCGACAGTACAGCGGTCATCCCAGATCCAGTCTCGCCTCAAAAAGATATAGGAAATATTCCTGCTACCGAAGCGGGAAGGGTAGTGGCCTCGAAAAATAGTAAAAAATATCATTTGTTGGATTGTCCTGGAGCCAAGACGATCATTGAAAAAAATAAGGTTTTTTATGAAAGTCCTGCAGCGGCACAAAAAGCCGGCCTAACCCCAGCGGCAAACTGCAAAGGCCTTCAAAAACCATGAATTACATCATGAGTCAACGTACTACAAATGTAATAGTGCATACATGCGGGGGCATTTTAATTTTGATGGGCGTTATTGCTTTTTTTATCCCATTTATCCCAGGAGTTGTTCTCGTGGTGGCAGGCATATATGCAATGTCTCTTCGGTCGTCCTGGGTAAAAGCTCGGTTCGACCGCGTCAGGTCCCGATATATCAGAATCGATCGACCAATTGTAGCTTTCGAGGCTTGGGTTGTTCGCACATGGGCACGACTTAAGAAATTTTTTAAAAAAACATGATTGTTGTTGATGTAGAAACAAGTGGGACCGACCCAAGCAAACACTCGATCCTTAGTATCGGGGCAATCGACCTCGATTTTCCTGACAATCGTTTTTATGCCGAGTGCCAGCTGTGGGACGGTGCGCATGTTGAACCCGAGGCACTTGCGGTAAACGGCTACAGCATGGAGGCGATTTCTGACCCGCAGAAACCTGAGGAGGGTAGGGTGGTGGCCGATTTTTTAACCTGGATCGAAGGTCAGTCGAGCATGCTGATTGCAGCTCAAAATCCGATTTTTGATCTCAGTTTCATTCAGGCGGCAGCGCGGCGGGCCCATCTCGATTTCAATCTTGCTCGTCGGACAATTGACCTGCATAGTATTGCATTTGCCCACATGCTCAAGCGAAATCTTATTCCGCCAAGCAAACATAAGAAAAGTGATGTTAATTCTGATGGAATTATGCACTATGTCGGCATTCCCGCAGAACCCAAGCCGCATATTGCCATCAATGGGGCAGTGTGGGAGGCAGAAGCACTCTCGAGACTCCTTTTTGACCAAACATTGTTGAGTCAGTTTGCCGATTTTCCTATTCCCTGGAAGTAAAATTTGTGTCTCTATAGGTAAAAATTGTCAAAAAAGCCTTATTTAAGGCCGTTTTTACACCATGCAAAATCGCATTTGTCATTGACAAAGAAAGTGAGACGTGCTATTATATATGGGCTCAGTTGATTCTATTGAATTACCTGAGCTTTTGTTTTCTCTGGCTAATAATAAAAATATGATAAATATCACTGCACTTGGTCTCTATATGTTGATCTCAAGCATGACTCCGAACTCTGCTGCTCTTTCTGCGCCGATCATGACCGATGCAACCCTTATTCCGGCTGAAACTCAGAAACTTGCTTCTGCTGAAGAAGTAAAAAACGCTGCAGTAGACGTCGAAGCATACGTTCGAAATTATTTCTCAGATACGCCAATTCTTGCGGAAGTTGCTCGTTGTGAGTCCGAGTTCCGTCAGTTTGGTTCAAACGGTAAGGTTCTCCGCGGTGTCGCCGTTGCCGAAGACGTTGGTGTGATGCAGATTAATGAAAGATACCATCTTGCCCAATCAAAGAAACTTGGTATGGACATATACACACTCAACGGTAACCTCGCATATGGTCGCTATTTGTACGAAAAGCAGGGTGCGAAGCCTTGGATGGCATCGTCACCGTGTTGGTCAAAAGTGACTGAACTTGCGTCAAAATCTGACAAATCTCTCAACTTCAATTAAATAATAAAAATAGAAAAAACCGCTTCCAGTGATGGGGGCGGTTTTTTTGTTTACAAGTCAGATATTTCTGCAACTCAAATAACTTTAATTTGCATTGACTGCACCGCATTTTTTTTCGTAGATATTCATATTTTTTCGTAGATATTCATAACCGGCCCAAGAAAGGGAAGACGAATTTCTTATTTGTTGAATGAGAAGGCAAGGATAGGTATGAGTCGCACAATATATCTTTTGCGACACTAACCGAGGATAGCAGACCGAGAAAGTCCTCGAAGCCCTTCCCTCCCGTATTTTAAAAATTTATTCACGCTTCTCTTTTAATTTATTCAAAAATATATAAAGAAATATTATTCCAATATTTTTTCGCTTCTATTGTCAGATTTTTCTTGATTAAAAATTTCTCTTCCTTTCTCCCAGAATTCCGGATGCTCATGTTCCTTCATGTAAAACCACCATTCGGCGCCCCACAAATACTGATTTTCAAAACTCGTTTTTTTGGCAAATGAAAGAACGTGGTTGAATTTTTCAATGTCCATTTGACCCAAGGCAGTGTCGATGGGCGTATCAACAATCGACTGCAGCAGCCACGGTTCAGCGGAAAGCTCGATCAGAGAAATTGGTTTTTTGCCTTTAAAGAATTGGACTAGATTCGCTTTAATTCTGAAAAAAGCCGGAGTGATTGGGTAACGAATCGGGCCCACATACTGATTCCAAATATAAATGTAAACGCTCGTGCCAAATTCATCACCAAGACTATAGGCATTGTACCAAAGCCCCAACTCGCCGCTGTCAGTTATTAAAATCGGTCGAGAAGGATCGAGGGCGCGAACGACTTTAATTTCTTCAGTTAAAAAATCCTTGTCAAAAAAATCAGCGCAATGTTTTCTGGAAAAAAAAGTTAGGAACGGCTCGTTTTCGATCTGCCAGGTTGAAATTGCTGGTGAATTTTTATAGCGGTTCACAACTTCCGTAATGTACGTCAAAATCGCCGTTTGCTTTTCTTCTTTTGATAGACTCTTAACCCATTCCGGCTCATGGCATTCTGGCCAGCCGGGCAAACGTCTTCCGACGGCTAAGGTGACCTGAGCGTCGTATGTTTCGGCTTCCTTGATCTGATAATCAAGTTCAGTCCAATTAAAATTCCCTTTTTCTGGTTCAGTGAGAGGCCAGTGCGCTGAAAAACGAAACATGCGAACCCCTAGGTCTTGGAGAATTGCATCGTACACAGTTTTCCAATCTAAACCAAGTTCGCGGGAATGAAATACACTGAAAGATGCGCCGTATGAAATTCGCTCGGGACTTTTGCGAATAGACAGCAGCGCCAAGGCAGCAAAAAGTATCGCTGCGATGATGGCTATTTTAATGAAGACTCGTTTCATGTCTAGATAAACAAAATAAAAAAGCCAATAACAATGAGGGCTGTAGCCAGGGATTTGTGAAGAAATTCGTGTCGATGCACAGTTTCTTCAAAGTATTCGGGCATGAGACGGCTGAAAAAGATGGCGAAAATGAGCAGAAAAATGTACTGAACAGCGCTCAGTGCATTCACGATTGAAACGTCGCCGTATTTAATGGCAAGTAAAATGCAGAAAAAAGCGAGTGCACCCAACATTTTATTTCCAATCACAAACAATGTTTTGTGGGATTTATTCGGCCGGTCAAGGTCGGCGCCAATCGTCGCGCATACACCAGGAATACATAAAAGGAGTAATGCGACGACAACGTTGGCAATTCGTGACCAGAAAAAGCCGTTGATAAACGTGTCGTTGGTGAGAAGGAGTTTTGTGAGGACGGTAGAAAGACCAAAAAATACGCCGGCGCCAGACAGGAAGAAAAAAGAATGCTTTGTAAATTTAAAATGAGAAATGAGAAGCATGCCCATGACAAGAATAACAAAGCCAATTAAAAAATGGCCCGGCAAAGCAATTTTGAAAATAAGAGTACTGGAAACAAAGGCAGAAAGAGCAGCAATGCCGCCAACAACTGGCACCACCTCCGACGGATTTGAAGTTCGAAGCGACTCATAGAGCATGAAAATAGAAATGATAAAACTGACGGCAATGCCCAAGGAGAGAAAAATTGTGGTTGTGGTTGGCAAAGTCACGCCAAATGGTAAGGCGACGAGCGCAAAAATCGACAAAAGACCGACATAGAAAGTGTAGACGATAGGTTTTGAGACCACGCCCTTTGTGACGATAAAACGGTCAATCAAAACTACTGCAGCATTTAAAAACTGTCCGACAATTACAAAAAGAAGCCAGTTGTTCATATGTAATGATTATCCATGATCAATTTCAATCGTATTAGTTTCACAAATATTTTTATACACAAACGCCGACGGGCGGATGGTTCTTTGTTGCGTTATGAAATCAATATGTATTAAACCAAACCTTTTTGAATACCCATGTGCTAATTCATAATTATCCAAAAGCGACCAGTACATGAACCCCTTAACATTCATGCCGTCTTGTATTGCACCATAGACTCCTATTACTAATTTTCGGATATATTCGCTCCGAATTCTGTCGGTTGCATCTGCAATGCCAGCTTCGCTAATGTAAATTGGTTTATTGTATCGTTTAAGAATATTCAGGGCACCTCGAATACCTTCGGGATACACATCCCAGCCCATGTCGGTTTTGTCGTACACCGCTTTGTCACCAAACTTTCGATGGAAATAGTAGTTTAGTCCTATTGAATCGATTTTTGTTTGAACGTGACTCAGGAAATGATGATTGAAATGCCAGTTCATTATTTTAGCAAATAACTTGTTTATTGGATTTGCGTTTGAGTGAAAATAGATAACGTGTGAAATAATACCAACATCAAGAGAAGGTCTAACTTTTTTTATGGCATCATACGCAGCGTTGTGAGCTTTTCCGAGTGCATGTAACACTTTAAAATAGCCGAAAATATTTTTGAAGCCAATATTCTCCTTAGCTTTTTCAACGTTTGTATATGCGGCCACACCAATCAAGTCAATAAGTGGCCATTTTTTAAAGGGTGGCCAGGTGCCGCGCCGCCAACCATTAGAAACGTACGGAAGCGGTTCGTTTATGGTCGAAAAATGATCACATAAGTCCCCTAATTTTTCTGCCACATGTGCTGAGTAACGGGCAAAAATTTCTGGTGCATCCTTTCGTTTTTCAAATCCCCCCGACTCCGAAAACCAAATTGGTAAAGAAAAATGCCAAATTGTAATGAAGGGTTCGATGCCTCGAGTTCGAAGTGCCTGCAAAACATTTCGATAATGTTCAATTTCTTTTTCATCAAACCTCCCCTCTTCGGGTTCTATTCGAGCCCACTCAATAGAAAATCGATGCGAGTTGTGACCTAGTGACTGAGCAAGATCAAAATCATGTTCAAAACGATTGTAATGGTCGCAGGCACTACCAATAAGTGGTAACTTCCCTTCTCGGGCCGCCTCCGCCCAATCGCAGTTTTCGATGCCGCCTTCGACCTGAAACGAAGATGTAGCAGCGCCCCAGAAAAATTTTGCCGGAAATCGGAGGGTTTCTTTCATACAAAGTATCAACCAAGGAACATCCCCAGGATTAGTGGAGCTTGTTAATTATTCCGTTAATAATGGCAAAAATTGCGTGGAACGCTTCGCGCAAATATTTGTTCCAGATAAGCAGAATGATGTCTTTAATTTTCAGGAAAAAATCTTTGACTTCCGGCGAATTGAACCATTTGATGATGTCAAAATCAAACCAGAGTCGGAGTAACACAACCGCCACAATGATCATGACGATCAGTCCGATGAAGCCGCCTGTTTTAGAATTTTTTAAATGTCCTTGCATGTGCGTTTGTTGAATTAATCGAAGCAAAATTAGAGGTAGGTAATCGGATTAAGGTAGGCTCGAAGGTCGGCGACCGGGATGGTGGCGTTTTTGCAATTAATACTTGTTTCGTACTTCACTATCTTAACACCTTCAGATGCATACACACCGAAGTGAAGATGGGGACCGGTGGTATAGCCAGTATTGCCGCTGTAGCCGATGATCTCGCCCGTTGCGACTCGCTGCCCCACCGTTACTTTAATGAGGCTCAGGTGGGCATACAGCGTCGACAAGCCATTGTCGTGACGAACAAGGATCCACTTGCCATATGAATAACAGCCAGGCACCTCGTCTGTGTTGCCAAAACCGGCGACGGTGCCACCGAGTGCTGCCATGATTTTTGTGCCTGTTGAGGCGCCAAAGTCGATGCCGTTATGACCCTTGCCTTTGTATGCGGCCGTTGTTTTAGAAAATTCTGTGTCGCCAAAGTATTGAGTAATCGTGACATTGTCGAGTGGCCAGTGCAAAATACCTTTCCCGGCGGCGGGATAACTTGTGGGGTCAATAAGGAACTTGAGCTGACTTTCGTATGAATTAATTTCTTGTAAAAACGCTTCGCTGAGGCGTTTTTTCTCGGCGAGCTGTTTTTGAAATGCTGCTTCCTGGTTCTGGGTTGCGGAAAGGAGTTTCGATTTTTCTTGCTTGTTTGTATCGACAATTTTTTGCTGATCTTCAAGTTGGGTTTTTAGATCAAGCAAGCTTTTATTCTCGGCTTCGTTCTGGGTTTTTTTGGAAGCAAGTTGATTTTTTAATTCGCCTACCGTTGTCATGTTTTGTCGAAGGCCAATTTGAAAACGGTTGAGCGATTCAATTTCATTCCAAAATTCGGCAATATTTTTATGTTCGAGCACCGCTTCTACGAGGGAAGAATTTTCGGCTTGATTTATATCGCGAATAGTGGTGGCAAGCACTGATTTGTTTCGAGCGAGCTTTTGTTCTTTGTCGGTAATTTCAAGCCCGATTTGTTCAATGGTGAGGTTGGTGGTGCCGACCTTGCCTTGGGTCACCTGAATTTCCTTGGTGATTTTGGTTTTTGATGCGTCGAGCGTGCCAATGGCACCCTTGAGTGTTTGCGCCTGCTTCGTTGTTGTTTGAATCTGACTATCAAGCAGCTTTATGTCCTTGTTCAAGGCTTCGATCTGGGAGGATTTTTCCGCAATGTTTTTTTGAATAACCTCAATGCTCGCCGCTGGGTCATCGGCGGCATATAGAGGAGTCAGGCTGTAAAAATTGGACGCAAAAAGAGAGATTGCTAAAAAAGTGTATGTGCAATTTCGAAGCAGGTTAATCATGATGTAGATACTGTGCCAAGCGCTTTTTCGGCTTTTTTAAGACGCTTCAGACTTT
>JBBSOY010000007.1:0-40848 GCA_038259265.1 Minisyncoccia bacterium | reverse complement strand
CGCAGGTTCAAATCCTGCCCTACGCACCAAAATTTGGTATTCTTGAGTGACAATATGATCCATACAAGTTTATCGCCCAATGCCGAGTCCGATGATGTGCTTCTCGCATTGAAACTGTTGGTGACTCCTTGGACGTGGAAAAATAGAGCGGCGGTTTCGAAGGTTGAAAATGCGCTCGGAGCAAAGCTTGCAATGCCGCATGTGCACGCAGTCGACAGCGGTCGAACGGCACTTTTTACGATTCTGAAAGCGCTGGGAATAGGTGAAAGCGGCGCGGAAAAAAGCGTTGTGGGAAGGGGCGAGAAAAGTGGTAATAAAATCGACGCCGCGGCGAGAGATGAGGTAATTATTCAGGCGTACACCTGTGTTGCTGTGCCCGAGCCGATTCTGTGGGCGGGCGCTCGACCGGTCTATGTCGACTGTACGAACGATTTGACACTTGACCTCGAGGATTTGCAGCGAAAAATAACTCTGAACACAAAAGCCATTGTGGTGCAGCACACCTTTGGTATGCCGGCGCCGATCAGGGAAATTTTGGCAATTGCCCGAGCAAAAAATATTTTTGTCATTGAAGATTGTGCGCATGCGCTTTTGGCTGAATATGAAGGCCGGCGGCTGGGCACGAGAGGCGACGCTTCTTTTTTCAGCTTTGGTCGGGACAAAAGCATTTCCTCCGTGTTTGGCGGTGCGATCGCTACGCATTCGCCGGCACTTTCCATGAAAATTAAAAAAATTGTCGATTCGTATCCATTGCCATCTGGAGCGTGGGTTTTTCAGCAGCTTTGTCATCCGATCATTCTCGCAGCCGCAAAGGCGACGTATGATTTTCTGAGTCTTGGAAAAATTATATTAGAAATCTCCAAACGTTTCGGACTCATTTCAAAAGCGGTTTTACCCGAAGAACTTTCTGGTGGCCGGCCGGCATTTACTCTGCATCAACTTTCACCGGCGTTGGCTGTGCTCGCGCTTAACCAACTCAAAAAAATTGAACGCTTCGCTGCGCATCGACAGATGTGTGCGAAATCATACGCAACATTGCTCAGCGAAAAAAATATTACGACGCCCGCATTTGTCCATGGCCATGCATATCTTCGATATACGGTTTTTTCATCAACTCGAAAAGCGATTATGAAAAATGCAAAAAAATGGGGAATATATTTAGGCGACTGGTATACGACGGCGCTTGCACCAGTCGGTGTGAACTACGAGGCTGTTGGTTATATTCCAGGTTCCTGTCCAGTTGCTGAACGCTTGGCGAGTCAGAGTATTAATTTGCCAACGCATATTGGTATTTCGGAAAAAGATATACAGAAAATCATTCATGTATTCGATTAAAGAAATAAATGACAAAAAAGTTTGGGACGTTTTTGTCGACGAACAGAAGTCGAGCACATTCATGCATTCTTTTGCCTGGGGTGAAGCAGAAAAAGCTCTTGGTAAAAAAGTTTTTCGATTTGGAATTTTTAAAACACAAGATACGAAAGCATCGCATCGACCAATCGATATGTCAGATACTCAGGTCGGCGCAGCCCAGGTCGTTCTTTTGCGTGCACGTCGTGGCACGTTACTCCTGTGTCCGCACGGACCAATTATTGCAATGACTGAACAGGGAACCGAACTCATTGATATTCTTTCTGTTCTGAAAACGCATCTTGTGACACTTGGAAAAAGTGAAAAATGCGATGCGATTCGAATCTCGCCAATTCTTTTTTCGAACGAACACAATCGCCAGGCCTTTAAAAATCTTGGATTTAGAAAGGCGCCAATTCATGTGTACCCGGAACTTTCCTGGATTCTCGATATTTCAGTATCCGAAGACACATTGCTTTTGGGAATGAAAAAAAATACCCGGTATGGAATTCGAAAAGCAGAAAAAGACGGCATTACCGTGAGTTCAACTGCAAATCTCAAAGATTTTGAAACATTTTGGAATATCTACGCTGACACGGCAAAACGTCAGTCGTTTGTGCCGCATCCAAAAAAATTTGTTCAGGCCGAATATGAACACTTTGCTGCCGAAGATCGTGCTCGTGTCTATTTCGCTCACTGCAAAGGCGAAATCATTTCAACCGCGATGATTATCTATAGTTCTTATAGTGCGTTTTACCATCATGGTGCATCCAAAATCCATTCAGGAATTACGCCTGGCGAATTGCTGCAGTGGCAGGTGATTCGTGATGCGAAAGCTCGCGGTCTTACGAAATATAATTTCTGGGGCGTTGTACCAGAAGGTAAAAAAGATCATGCCTGGGCTCGACTCGATAAATTTAAAAAGGGCTTCGGGGGATTCGAGGAAATGTATGTGCCGACTCAGGATTATCGGCTTTCGCCAAAATACCTCTTAACATATATGATTGAAAGCGTCCGACGTATTAAACGTCGAGTCTAAATTCATTCCGTAGTTGCACTATGCTGGATACCGGGAAAAATAAAAAGCTGAAAAAAAATACGGAAGCTATTCCTGAAGGTCTTCGAACCTGGATTGAAATTTCTACCGAAGCGATCAACCACAATTTTAAGATGGTCCAAGCTCATGTGCCAAAAGACATAGGAATCATGTCAGTTGTTAAATCGAATGCATATGGCCATGGGTTGGTCGAATATGCGACTCATATTGTAGATCAGGGCACGGTTTGGATCGGCGTTGATTCTATAGTTGAAGCAATGACACTTCGAAACAAAGGACTGACTGTTCCAATTCTTGTATTCGGATACGTCTTGCCAGAACGCTTTTTCGAAGCCGCCGAAAACGACATTTCAATTACAATTTCTAGCCCGGAAGCACTTGATGATGTAATTATTTCCGGAGAGAAAATTAAAATTCATTTCAAAATAGATACTGGTTTGCATCGCCAAGGTTTTTTGCCCGAATTCATTCCGCAGCTCATTTCAAAAATTTCTAATCCAGAAACGAAGAGAAAAATTATTGTCGAAGGTTTGTATACGCATTTTGCCGATGCAAAACGTAAAGAGGGAGTTGATTATACAAAAAAACAGATTGAGATATTTAAATCGGCTCGTCATGCCTTTGCCGAAGCTGGTTTTGAGCCGATCGTTCATGTAAATGCCTCGCCTGGTTTGATGCGATACGAAGAAATGGATGACAAACTCGTTCGTCTTGGTGCGGTATTGTATGGCATCTGGCCTGCAAATGAAATGAAAAATGAATTCGACAAAACGTACGATTTGCAGCCGGCACTTTCTTGGAAAACCATCATTACAGAAGTCAAAAAAATTCCGAAAGGCGAATCGGTTGGTTACAATCGTTCAGAAATACTTGAACGAGATTCAATGGTTGCTGTATGTCCGGTTGGGTATTGGCATGGCTTTCCGGCGTCACTTTCTTCAAAAGGAATTGTGCTGGTGCACGGTCAGCAGGCCAAAGTCCTTGGGCGCGTAAGTATGGACATGATTTGTATTGATGTGACAGACATTGCGAACGTAGCGGCTCGTGACATCGTTACGCTCATTAGTAACGACCAAGAAAGTCCAGTTTCAGCCGAACGTGTTGCCGAAAGAGCTGGAACATTTGTACACGAACTAGTGACCCGTCTTAATCCGCTTATGAAAAGAATTTTTTATTAACTATGAACATCGTTCGAAACATTAAAAAATTTGTGTATTTTTGGGTCGCTGGATATTTTGGTTTTTTCGCGGCATTCGTTTTGAAGCGTTCGCAACCAACCATTATCACAGTCACTGGTTCAAGTGGTAAAACAACCTTATTGCATTTATTCGAAGCTCAGCTTGGCGACCGGGCCTTGTTTTCTCATAAAGCGAACAGTGCATTTGGTATCCCATTTCACATCCTTGGGCTTGAGCGAAAATCTTTCAGTTTTTTTGAATGGCCACTTTTTTTGATTCTTGCACCCTTCAAATCTTTTCGAATATTACCTAAAAAAATCTACGTGACCGAGGCCGATGCTGAACGTCCTGGGGAAGGTAAATTTTTAGCAAAACTTTTGAAACCAGATATTCTGGTATGGCTTTCGCTCGAAGAAGCACACGGTATAAACTACGACAAACTTTTACCGGAATATTCTTTTAATGGTCTCAAAAAAGCGATTGCTCACGAATTTGGATATTTTGTGATGGCAGCGAAAAGTCTCGTAGTTTTGAATGCTGATAATCCATTTATTACATCCCAATCCAGCCATTCCGAATTTTCCAAATCAGAAAAAAATCCAAAGAACATTTCTCTCAGTGGAAAAAATATTACTGCTTTTGCTGTGCATCGAGACACGGTCGAGTTTGATGTTTCAAATATTACCTCAAGCACCTCTTCAAATGTTGCTTCAAATACCGCATCAAAAATTTCTATTCCAAAACTTGTACCGCGTGACGTCGGACTTTCGGCGCTCGCTGTTTCAAAAGTTATGGAATTTCTTAACCTGCCCTTTGACACAGCGTTTAAAAACTTTGACTTGCCGCCTGGTCGAAGCAGTGTGCTTGAAGGTCTCAACAATACGACGCTTGTCGACAGCTCGTATAATGCGACGTTTGACGGCATGCGAGCAATGCTCGATCTATTTGTTGAATATCCAGCCACTGGGGAAAAATGGCTTGTCCTTGGCGACATGGTCGAGGAGGGTAAGAGTGAACAGTATGAACATGAACAACTCGTTCCGTTGATCGAACGAATTGATGCCAAGAAAATTATTCTTGTTGGGCCACGACTTAAAAAATTTACATTTCCAAAGCTTTCAGATCATAATAAAAACATGGGGAACGTTGTATCATTCATGCGGCCGGACGAAGCCTATCGGTATATCCAGGGAAAAATTTCTGGTGGTGAAACAATTCTTTTTAAGGGTGCCCGTTTCCTTGAAGGGATCGTTGCAAAGCTTTTAAAAAATCCGGCTGACATCACAAAACTTTGTCGTCAGGAAGTGGTTTGGGTAGAACGACGCAAGGCTTGGATCAAATAATAAAAATTTACTCACGGGACATGAAAAAGATTTATATCATTCACGGTTGGACATATACAAAGGACGCCTGGAAAAACTGCGTTGAAAAAATCACAGCGGCTGGTTTCGAACCAGTGCTTCTTTCGGTGCCCGGCCTTTCGGAAGCTTCTGAAGAAGTTTGGACTTTGGAAAAGTATGTAAACTGGCTTAAAATGACGCTTCCAAAAGAAGAAAGCATTCTGGTGGGTCATTCAAACGGTGGCCGAATCGCAATTGCATATGCTTCAGAAAATCCCCAAAACCTTTCAAAACTTATTCTGATAGATTCAGCTGGTATTGTTCATACTGAATTCTCGATCCAGCTTAAACGGTCGGTCTTTGGTTTTGTTGCCAAGGCAGGAAAAATCTTTGCCGGAGTGCCGTTCATTCGAAAAATTTTCTATAAAATTATTGGTGCAAATGATTACGAACGAGCGCCAAAAAACATGCGCGAAACTATGAAAAATCTGATCTCGATTGATCTATCTGTTGCACTTCAAAAAATCCATACTCCAACTCTGATCATCTGGGGTGACCAAGACAAGGCAACACCGGTTTCAGATGCATATGTTATGAAAGAGGGAATTACCGGCTCAGAATTGGTCATACTGCCTGGTGCTGGCCATTCTCCGCATAAAACTCATCCCGAAATTGTTGCCCAAAAAATCACTGCTTTTGTGGGCCAAAATTGATCCTCAAACCTTGCATTTTCTAGTGCTCTAGGGTATATTTTCACTCACCATGTCACAAGATCACCTTATAAAACTTGCTTGCACAAAATGCAAAAACGTTAATTATTATACGGTTAAAAACAAGAAATCAGTTCAGAAAAAAATTGAACTCGAGAAGTTTTGCAAAACCTGCCGAAAACGAACTCCACATAAAGAAAGCAAGAAATAACAAGCATACGAAAGTGCAAAACGAAAGAATTAAAACTGGCCAAATGGCTGGTTTTTTCTTGCTGAGCAAGCGGTCACGGCCGCTTTGAAAAGGGACCTTGCTCTGGTACCATTGCCACACGGGCCCATAGTTTCAATGGTAAAACGTCGGTTTCCAAAACCGCTGTTCCCCGTTCGAGTCGGGGTGGGCCCGCAATTTCTTTTTTTATTCTTGTCTTACGTCTTTTTGTTAAAATTTGTTAAAAAAAAGAAAGCTTGCAAAAAAGCTGGCATTTTTTCATGAGAGGAATATGATTATACGTGGAGCATATATCATGTTGATGTATGCAGGTTCACTCACTTTTTTAGGAGATTGTCATGACGACAACAGTTCGATCTTCACGCATTCGAGGAGCGGCTCGTCGGGGTCCACGCACTGCACGGAAGCAGGCTGGGTCACCGACTCCGCTCCAAATCCTTCTGGCTCTGAACAAAAATACGAAGGATATGTGTTTCGGTCCCAGTGTTTGTGCTCGGGTTTTGGAAATCGTCGAGGATTCTTCAGGGGTGTCAGAACTGCTTCAGAAGGACTTTCTTCGAGACTCGGCCAAGTGCCGGGGGCATGTCTTCGTCTACCAGCCTGGAGAAACCATGGAGGCTATTCTCGCTCGCACAGGTAACACAATGCGGTCTCCAGATGGAGCGAGGATGCCGTTGTTGAATTTGACGGGTGCTGAGTACCAGTCGCACACATTCTTTTTGCGACAAAGGGCTCCTGGTTGGCATGGGGTTGGCATCAATCCTTTGCCACATTCAGTCAACCTCGGGCCTCTCGAGCAGACCACAATGCTCGTGAGCTACATCGAGGGTCTCTATGCTTCGTCGGCCGAAATGCCGCCCGATCAGCGTGAGGCTGTCGATGAGTTCGAAAAAATGTGTGGGGATGGGTCTGAAACCCAAGGATCCTCAGTCCGACCACAGGTGAATCAGAACTGGATGCTGTGGCGGCTTTCAATCAATGCGGATAACCGTCCGAGTCCAGTGACGGTTCTCTGGCTCTACTATGTGTGTTACTGCCTTACGGGTCACCGCCTTTTTAAGGACTTCGTGGCAACAAATGCCATGACACCAGATGGGGAGGTGGTCTGCATCGGCAATTCGGGGGCAAAGGGGCTTGAAATCCGGCTCGTGGGTTCGGACCAGTTTGATACGAGCGACGTGCATGTGGGTTACTCGTGTGAGTTGTCCGTCAGTTCTTAATGGGGGAAAGGATTAATTTCACAAAAGCAATAACGCAGTCTCTAATCAAGCTGCGTTATTTTATTTGTACGATTTTGAACATCAATTTTTCCGCTATACGTTCTGTAAAAAATTTGCGATGCGCTTTTTGATTGCTGGCAGATCATTCGGGTCAAACCATTCGATTTTTTTATTTCTTTTAAACCACGTTCGTTGTCGTTTTGAAAATTGCCAGGTTTCCGTTTCGAGCCGCGTCATGAGCTCCAACATGGCTTCATGGTGTGCAGCAGCAGTGGCGGCATTATTTTTTTTGTTTTTTAAAAATTGTGCAATTGCCCGATATTCAAGTCCAAATTTTTCGAGCCGTTTCCAGGAGAGTCCTTGGGTATGCAGAAGTTCGACTTCGGCGATCATGCCTTGGTCGAATCGGTCGAGCAATCGAGTGTGAATTTTCTTTTTCAAAACCTCATCGGGCAGCAGTGTGCCTACATAGAGTGCGTCGTATGGACTTTTCGATTTTTTGGCCCTCGGTACTGCACCGAGTGCGGTTGCAATTTCAATTGCCCGCACAAGTCGACGGGAATTGGTTTTTTCGATTTCCTTGAAGCGCCGTGGATCAATTTTTTCCAATATGCTGCAGAGTTCAGTAACGGGTTTTTTCTCAAGCATCGCTCGCAGTGGTTCGTTTGGTGGCACGACGGGGAAAATGGTCGATTCAACAAGTGAATCAATATAGAAACCGGTGCCTCCGCAGATAATGGGCACCGTCCCTCGCTTCAGGATATCTGCAATTTTTGCCTGACCCACTGTTTGAAATTCGGCGACGCTGTACATTTTTTTAGGAGACACGATATCGAGCAGGTGGTGTGACACACCATTCATTTCTGTTTTGGTAATTTTGCCACTGCCTATATCGAGGCCGCGATATATTTGGCGGGAGTCGGCTGAAACGACTTCGCCATTGAAAGCTCGGGCCAGCTCCACGGCCAAGGCGCTTTTACCCGACGCCGTCGGCCCCAAAACTACAATTATTTTTGGTTTTATTTTTCCTACCATTATTCTTTATATAAATCGATTGCCCGTATGAAATTTTGGGTGTTTTTAGAAATCAAGCAGATTTTCCAGAGAATTTGAAAAGCCGCTTATATCGACCCACCGAGGTGTTCTTGTGACGATTGAAACTTTATAGTCGGGTAATAATTTCTGAATTGCTTCACAAATTTCCTGTATCAGGCGGGGATACTTGGTATCACAACTTACTCGCAATCGCACAGCTCTACTGTTTGGATTAGATAAATTTCCATCGCCAATGGCAATACCAATAATGTGTGCAAGAACGGTAGGGTCGCTGTTAACAGTTTTCACTAGTGCCGGAGGTGGGAGTCGAACCCACATGCCTTACGGCACACGATTTTGAGTCGTGCATGACTACCAATTCCATCACTCCGGCCTTTGCTACATTCTACTAGAAATGCAGCCACATCACTTTACTAAATTTGGCTTGAAATTCAAAGTTTGGAGAGGGTGGATTGCAAATGTGCGTACAAAAGGTGGTGTCACGGTTGTGTGTGTGGGCAAGGTATAGGCAAGTTTTTTTGCGCATTTATTTAAAAATGGCACGGGGGTATGCTAAAATACTCCCATGTCTTATTACTATAACGACTCGATTTTTTGGATCGATGTTGAAAAAATAAAGCCGAACCCGTTTCAGCCGCGCAAAGAATTCGATCAGGCGCAGCTCGAAAGCTTGGCGGATTCTATTAAACAATACGGCGTCCTCCAGGCGCTCGTGGTGACCCGCAAAGAAGTCGAAAAACCTGACGGCGGTTTGGGTGTTGAATACGAACTCATTGCCGGCGAGCGTCGTTTGCGTGCCTCCAAGCTTGCGGGTTTGCAGCAGGTGCCGGTGCTCATCAAAAACGGCGATGACACCGACCAGATGAAGCTCGAGCTTGCAATCATCGAAAATATTCAGCGTGAAGATTTGAACCCCATCGACCGAGCACGCGCTTTCGAGCAGCTTGCGAATATTTTTAAATTCAAACATGCAGAAATTGCCCGGAAGGTTGGTAAAAGTCGCGAATATGTTTCAAATACAATTCGCATCTTGTCGCTGCCGGTAGAAATTCTCGAGGCACTCGGCAAGGGACAGATTTCCGAAGGTCATACACGGCCGATTCTCATGTTGGGCGACCGTCCGGACGAGCAGCGCACCCTTTTCAAAGAAATTGTTTTTAAAAAATTGACCGTCCGCGAAGCCGAAGCGATTTCCCGAAAAATTGCCTACGACAAAGTCCGCAAGAAAGAGTACGTTTTTGATCCAGAAATCATGGAGCTCGAAGAAAAAATCGCGGCGTCACTTGGCACACGTGTTTCTATTGAACGAAAAGAGAATGGGGGAAAACTGACGATCGATTTCTTTTCCAATACTGATCTGCACACAATCCTCGAGCTCATAAATTCAAATAAAAATGGCACCGGAAATTCGAGCGACATGCTCGACCGTCATATTGCGGTGAGGGAAGCAACAAAAAACGCCAGTGCTATTTCTAACGATGCTGCGAATGCTCCTGATGCTCCGAAGACTGTAATCGGCACTATGAACCCTGCTGATGTTATTCCAGGTGAGCTTGAAAGTGCCGATGAAATCCAAGCGCTTGGTCCAGAAGTTGCCGCAGAACTCATCGACGACCGAGCGCCGATTGATAAAATAAAAGATGATAATGAGGAGCTCTACTCCGTGACAAATTTTTCGCTTTAGTTTTTCAATATTTAGCCTAGCAATAACTCATTTTGATTCGACCAACTCGAAACGCAATAATTTTTTTGACCAGACTGGGCCTGCATAGTCGACACCAATTCGAGCTGATTTTTGAATTTTAATTTTTATTTTTGGGTCGCGGGCCTCAAACCAAAGGCCGGTGGTTTCATTGGCCATTTTGCCATTGAGCGCGCCCGTAATCTGTAATTTTTTTGTGACGCGAGCCGGGCCAGAAATATTTTCAACTCCGCGGATTAAAACTGCCGCCGGAAAATCTTCTTTTTCCGTAACGACATTGAGCATCCAGTGAATTCCATACACAAAATATACATACAGCGTACCCGCCGGGCCAAACATAGTTTCTGTGCGTTTCGTCCGGCCTTTTGATGAATGACTCGCAAGATCGTGAGGGCCTATATATGCTTCGACTTCAGTAATAATGTACCGAGAAATTTCGCCAGGAATGTTTCGAACAAGGGTGCAGCCGACAAGGTCGCTTGCAACAACCCGCGTTTTGCGTTCAAAAAAATCATGCGTAAGGGTTTTTATGGTTATATAGAAATTGTAACAGTTCTCTACTATTTGATAATGTTTAAAATAAAAATCCCCCGACCATGTGGTCGGGGGACGGACTGGGAGCTGTCACCATGCGCGAGCAACTCGCTCGTCTTGCCGTCGGGGCAAAACTAGTGGCGACTGCCTTCTCCCAGGATGCTGGGGGACCTAGGATTGAATATATCGAATTACTTCGACTTTGTCTGCGCCATAGTTGTGCAGACTATCAACCGTATGTCCTCCAAAGAACATCAGTTCAAGAAGGTACACTTCAAATCGAAATATGTCAATTTCTTATAAAAGAAAAGGCGCCGACCATGTGGTCGACGTCTGTGTGGGTGTTGGTTCTGTGACTCACGTTAGCTGGAGGATTATGCGGTCTGCCACTAGGCGAGCCTGTTTCCAGGTTAGATTTGGCTTTATCCTTTTTATCCTGCCTGCCGCGATAAACGAGTAGGCCTTTAGTACCACCAGTTCGCCGCGATCGGCTACAAACTTGGTCGTGAAAGCGTTGAGCTCGTCGCGACTCATCTGACCGATTTGTCGCTGCAGTGCAAACAGATGCTGAAGCTGAAGGGTTTGTGTGGCTTCCTGGTTCGCCTCTGGTTTCAGCTGTTGATCTGCATTGAGCGACAGTATCGGACGCTGAACCAGTTCGAGCGAGTGGACGAGTCGCATGCTGAGCTCCATTCTGATGCTGGGTTCGACCGCAGGCGTACTGTGGGGATCTTCAGGAGATTCGGCGATCGTGTGAAAGACGCTTCTCGTGAACATGGTGTCGAAGAGCGCCGCGACCTGATCCTGTGAATCATGATCCTTGAGTTGCGTCAGTTTTACCTGACACAAGCATCGTGCTGGCACCTGCATGTTTTCGACCTGGAAGGTTTGCGGAAGGGATACCAGAATCACCAGGCCCTTTTTGCTCGTAATCCTCCGAGTCTTCTGGGAATGGGTGAAAGCCATTCCATTTTCAGCCATGACCTTGTTGAAGATCATCGCGTCAAACGGTTCGGCTTCGATGAAGAGCGTGTTGGCATCGATGGCTACGGCGCATATCGCCGAGTAACCAGGAAGGGAAGCCGGCCGCAGATGCCAGCGTCCATGGATTTGCATGAACATGGTAGCAGCCGCGACTTTTTCGCCCGTGATCTCATCATTGAGCTTGAGGTGCGGGTTGAAGTCGCTGTTGCGGAAGGCGAACACATTCAAAAGAATGTTACCGACATAATCCCGGTTATCCATTTCTGACCCTTTCAGTTTGGTGTTTGTGCAATTCAAAAAACGTTCTGGATATTTATTATCACAGAATTAATGAATAGTCAAATAAATACAAGAGAAACGGACAATTACTTCATCAATTTATGCGGGTTGTGGTTGGGGCAGGTTTTGTCGCTGCAGCGTTCGGGAATAGTTTTGGTGCCTTCCATCATCAGATGACCGCAGATAGTGCCGCTTGCGCCACCTGTGCCTGTCGTTGTTTTGCCTACACCACCAGTTTCGCGGACGTATTCACAGAGCTTGCCGGTCGGCTTAGCTTTGATCGCTTCTTTGCATTTCGGATAATTTGAGCAGCTATAGAAAAGTCCGAAGCGGCCGCGGCGTTCCACCATGTCGCCATCTTTGCAGGTCGGACATTTTACACCGGTTGAATTTTGATTATTTTCGCTCTGTTTTACGTACTTACATTTTGGGTAATTTGAGCAGGCGATGAAGCGGCCGAATTTTCCGTCGCGTTCCATGAGCTTGCCGTCTTTGCAGTCTGGACAGGCTTCGCCGGTTTCTTTTGGACCTTCGAGCTCGGTGCCGTCGATCGTTCGGGCGCCGATGCAATCGGGGAATTTTTCACAGCTTAAAAATCTGCCGGCTCGGCCGAGCTTGATGATCATGCCGGCGCCGCAGACAGGGCATTTAAATTTTGGATCGGCCACACCGAGGTTGGTGAGTTTCTCAATTTTATCTTTCGACTTCACATCTTTCAAAAATGGTTTATAGAAATCGGTAAGAGTTTTTTTGTACTCGCGTTCGCCCTTGGCGATTTCATCGAGCTTGTCTTCCATGTCAGCAGTAAACGAGTCGCTAATATAGTCCATAAAATTTTGTTCAAGAAATGTACTGACCACGTCGCCGGTGTCTGTGGGAACGAGCGAACGGCTGACTTTTGTCACATAACCGCGGTCGCCGATGGTTTTGATGATAGACGCATACGTGGACGGTCGGCCAATGCCGCGTTTTTCAAGTTCCTTCACGAGGCCTGCTTCAGAATATCGAGTTGGCGGTTCGGTTTGTTTTTTTTCTGGAACGATTGAAAGTAGGCTGAGTGGATCGCCAACTGAAACTTTCGACAAAATAACGTCGTCGTTTTTGGCTTCTGGGTCCGCGAGCAACCAGCCGGGAGTAACAACGATCGAACCATGAGCTTCGAAATCGGGAATAACTTGTGCTGTGTCTGCAGCGGCGGCACCAGCTGCACCCGCCGCGCCAATGTTGGCAGTAATTTTTGTGCGGAGCATGCCGGCGTCCGCCATTTGCGACGCGATCGTACGGCTCCAGATCATTTTGTATAATTTTTTCTGATCGTCATTCATGCCCATCGATTCTTTTTTCAAATCAGTTGGACGAATGGCTTCGTGGGCTTCCTGGGCATTTTTACTTTTTGTTTTAAAGGTTCGAAGGCTCACCAAATCTTTGCCGTATTTTTTCACAATCAAAGCTTCGGCTTGCGCGACAGCAACTTGGCTCAGGTTTGCGCTGTCGGTTCGCATGTAGGTAATGTGGCCGGCTTCGTAGAGACGCTGGGCGGTTGCCATGGTGCGTGACGGCGCAAAACCAAGTTGGGAGCTCGCGGCTTGCTGCAGGGTTGAAGTAATGAATGGGGGACGAGGCGAGCGTTTGACTGACGTTTCTTTTACATCAGTGATGACCCACTTTCCAGCCTCGCCTTTTTTAATGATGTCGGTGGCTTCAGCCTCGCTTTTTGGCTGTTCTGAACAGGTGAAAACGATAGGTTCTTTTTTGGCGGTTTCGGTATGTGCAGTGATGACCCAATATTCAACAGGAATAAAAGCGCGAATTTCGCGTTCGCGTTCCATGATGATGCGCAACGCTGGAGACTGTACACGTCCAGCGGAAAGTCCATAGCGAACTTTTTTCCAGATCAGGCCAGAAAGGTCGTACCCAACGAGACGGTCGAGCACTCGACGTGCCTCCTGCGCATGGCGCAAGTTTTGGTCGATGTGACGAGAGTGTTTTACGCCCTCTATAATAGCGTCCTTGGTAATCTCGTGAAAAACGACACGCTTTGGATTTTTGAGTCCCACAGCCTGAGCAATATGCCAGGCAATCGCTTCGCCTTCTCGGTCGGGGTCAGTTGCGAGCAATACTTCATCGGCTTTTTTCGCAAGACGCGCAATGTTGTCGACAATTTCTTCTTTACCTTTAGAAATTTCGTAATGAGGAATAAAACCGCCCTCGATGTCGATGGCTTTTTTATTGTTTTTTGGAAGATCGCGAACGTGACCGACAGAGGCAATGACTTCAAAGGAGTGCTCCTTGTCGTGGATGTCGTTGAGGTATTTTGAAATCGTCTTGGCTTTTGCTGGTGACTCGACAATTAATAATTTCATGTGTGCTAAGTAATACTATAAATGTTTTTTTGACGCAAATGTTGGCTCTGTAATTTTTAAATCAGGCTCTGCGCAAAACTCCGTCGGATTCAATAATAAACTTTTTCATTTCCAGGAGCGACAAGGCAACGTTTGCGTCCGAGGTTGACGATGGAAATTTTTGAAGAATTTCGGCCCGCGACATGGGCTCGCTTAAAAGCTTGTAAATTTTCTTTTCGGTCTCAGTACAGTTTTCAAGCAGCTTGGAATTTGGTGAGACGCTATCTGTATTTGCCTTCAAGCCAAGTCCATGAATAATGTCGTCGCTGTTTCGCACAAGCAATGCGCCATTTGAAATGAGCATATGCGGCCCCGCCGATTTCTCAGAAAAAATGTTGCCAGGCACGGCAAAGACATCGCGATTGTAGTCGAGGGCAAGTCGAGCGGTAATGAGGGTGCCTGATTTAAGCGAAGCTTCAATAACCAAAACTGCATGCGACAAACCAGCCATGATCCGATTTCGTTGTGGAAAATTATGTTTATACGGTCGATGATCTTCGGGCATTTCTGAAACAAGCGCTCCGCCAGCTGCCACGATTTCTTTTGCAAGACGAAGATTGGCGACAGGATAAACCGCATGCCAAGCCAACCCAGAACCTAGGATGGCAATGGTTTGCAGACCTGCTTCGAGAGCTGCTTCATGGGCGACACCATCAATTCCGAGCGCCAAACCAGAAACAATCACAATATCCTGACCCGCCAGACCACGTATGAGTTTGCGGCATGCGTCGACACCGTATGTGCTCGCTTTGCGCGAACCAATGACGCAGAGGAATTTTTTGCCTTGGTCATTCATATTCTTTCCGTCCTTTTCTTGCGCAGGCAACCGCCCCCGCACAAAAAGCCGTACTGGCGGGTCGTTGATTTCGCGAAGCAAGGGCGGGAAATCAGCCCGGAATAATTCGGTTATTTCATTCATATGTTTTCTTCCTCACCTCAAAAAGGCTCTGGAAACAGTGCGCTTATCGTTTTGTGTTCTATCTTGTATACTGATTTCACTATGTTAGACATTAAATTCATAAGAGAAAATCAAGAATTAATAAAATCGGCTGCGCGAAAGAAGCATATTGAATTCGATGTTGAAAAACTTGTGGCATTGGACGACAAGCGCCGCGAATTGCTCTCTATAATAGAAGGCCGCCGAACCGAACAAAACCAGGCCAGCGAAAAAATCGCCAAAGCGGCAAACCCTGAAGAACGGCAGGCGCTTATTGATTCTATGAAAAGCGTCAAAGAAGCAATGGAAGCAGATGAGGCAAAAATGAAAGATATTCTGCATAATTGGCAGCTGTATATGGTTGCAGTGCCGAATTTACCCGACGTGTCGGTGCCTGAAGGCGACAGCGACAAAGACAATAAAGAAGTGCGAGCGTATGGAGTGAAAAAAAGTTTTTCATTTCAGCCAAAAAATCATATTGAAATTCTTGAGGCGCTTGGCATGCTCGACCTCGAACGTGGCACAAAAGTCGCGGGCTTTCGCGGATATTTTTTGAAGGGTGATGCGGTTCTTTTGATGTTTGCGATCTGGCAATTTGCAATGGCAGAGTTGGTGAAAAAAGGTTTTACACCGATGTCTGCACCGTCGCTTCTTAAAAAAGCGCCGTTCATAGGCACCGGGTATTTGCCCCAGGGTGAAGAAGATTTATATAAAACTCAGGATGGCGACTATCTTGCGGGCACAGCCGAAGTAGCTACGATGGCGTATTACATGGACGACGTCATCGACCTTAAAAATTTGCCTATAAAGCTTGTTTCGTTTTCACCGTGTTTTCGTCGCGAGGCAGGTAGTCATGGCAAAGACACAAAAGGCCTCATTCGTGTTCATGAATTTGAAAAAATCGAGCAAGTAGTTTTGTGCGAAGCAAAACACGAAGAATCTGTGCGACTGCACGAAGAAATTACCGCTAACGCTGAAGAGCTCATGCAAAAACTCGGTCTTGCATATCATGTGGTCATCAATTGTGCCGGCGACCTTGGGCTGGGTCAGGTAAAAAAATACGATATCGAAGCGTGGGTTCCAACCGAAAATGCGTATCGCGAAACTCACTCGGCTTCATATTTTCATGATTTTCAGACCCGCCGCCTCAACATTCGCTACCGCGATCTGGCCGACGGCAAACTTAAATTCGCTCATTCTTTAAATAGCACCGCCGCACCGACGCCTCGCTTGCTCGTACCGATCATCGAACAATTTCAGCAGGAAGACGGCTCAGTGCTCATTCCTCCAGTTCTGCATCAATACATGCACGGCATTACCAAACTCGAGCGTAAAAATGCGGCCGCATGAGAAAAGGTGTTTCATCTTTGCGGTCACACAAGGGTCGCGATAAAAAACGCAAAGCCCTTTTATATAAATATATTGGTGGCGTTGTGCTTTTTCTGTTGCTCGTTTTGGGTCTTAGTTTTTTGAGTCGCTCGCAGGCGGTGGCAGTAAAAACCGTGCAGGTGAGGGGTAATGAAATTGTACCCAAGTCCGCAATCGATGCTATCGTAAAAGAAGAGCTCGGTCAGACGCGTTTTAAGTTATTTTCGAAAAATAATTTCCTGCTTTTTTCACGGACTGAAACCGAACAGCAGATCGCAGAACAGTTTCCGATGGTTGCGAATGTCACTGTCGCTTTGCACGGGCTGAAAACCGTCGACGTGACGCTCAAGGAATATATGCCAACTTTTTTATGGTGTGATGATCTCGCCCGGGATCGCTGCTACTTTATGGATGCGCGCGGCTATGTGTTTTCTGAATCTGCGGCATTTTCGAAAAATGTTTTGTTTACGTATTATGGGTTGATTGATTTGACCGAGCCTGTCGGTGCCACATATTTGCCGCCAGAGAAATTTACGGAGCTCAATGCATTTGTCGACAGTTTGAAAAAATTGAATCTTTCGCCAATTGGCGTTAATTCACGAGGTGTCGATGATTTTGAAGCATTGTTGGCTTCGGGCGGATCCATTCTTTTTTCAAATCGCGAGGATTTTTTGATCACTTTTGAAAACCTTGAGACGATTTTGAGCGAACGGCTGCGTGCCGACTCCGATTTTCTTTCAAAGCTTGACTACATCGACGTGCGGTTCAACAGCAAAGCCTTCGTGCGGCTTAAGTAATTCGTCAGCCTACGATATACTGAATGTATGGAGATCATTTTTCTTATCCCCGAATATTTTCTCTGGCATTATACGGCGGCGCTCCGCTCGACCCTCAACATTGCAACAAACTTTTTGTGGTTCACGTATCACTTTTTTTCTATGCCTATTTTATGGCAGACATTGTTTGCGCCGTGGCAGGTGTCGCGGGCAAAAGAGCGCATTTATGCCACAAAGCCGAATCGCGGTTTTGAAATTGTAAAAGAGGCGTCGCTCCAGATTTTTGGAGCGGTCATCCGCATGTTCACGCTCGTGTTCGGAGTCACCATGTGCGTGGGGGTGGGGCTGGCTGGGGTGGTGATGCTCGTTATATGGTTCTGCCTGCCGCTCATTGTGGCTGCTTTGATTTTCGGAGGACTCCGATTTTTATTTTTATAGCATGACATTTTCAGACATTAGAAAAAAAGAGGGCAGAATTAGCGGCTTGACGGCGCTCGAACGAATTTTGCCTCGACGCATTCGTGCCACTGCAAAAAAAATTATTTTTTTGGTGCTGCCGTTTGTTCTCATGCTGCTTTATTTTTTTGAAGAACAGGCGCTTATTCCGATCGAAGCTCTGTACGCCTTTGTGTTGTTTGGCACTGCTGCGTGGCTCGTCATTTTTATGCTCGACAGTTTTTATTACGCACATTATTTTGAAGGTGCGCATGTTGCGATCCATGAATGGGGGATTAAGCGGCACGAACAAACCATTCCATTTGAAATTTTAGAAATTGTCGCCCATACCCATGCGGCCGACCTGACCGAAGGTTTTGTGAAATCAAAAGCTGGCGCCGATATATTGCAGCGCTTGAACGTCAGTTATGCGGTGGCTCTGGCTTTTTTGCATGGTACTCGTGAAAAAGTCTATGCGGACCCGGTTTTTTTCGACCATCCGCTGACGCTCAGTGTCTATACAAAAACAGTGTTCGACATCGACAAAGATTTTTCGGCTTTTTTGGCGTCGCATGAAATTGCTCGCGACGATCTCATTGGTACTGCGTCTTGGGTTTCGGCACTGTACGAGCGCCGCAAAGAAATGTTTCGATGGTGGGGTCGAGATTCATTGGGACGGATCAAGGCTGTGGGGAAAGAGTGGGCAAGAAGCGAGACGGCGTTTTTGGAACGCTACGGCACTTTTGTGAAGCCGCAGGAAGGCGATATTCTTTTTAAAAAAGAAATTGACGAGCTCGAATGGACGCTTGCTCGCGAGGCGGCGACACCAACCATGCTCGTGGCAGACAGGCTGCACAAACTTATGGGTGTGTTGTCCGGACTTTCGAGCCGCATTGAAGACGGCTTGGCACTGCCGCAAATCGCTCACAAAGAAATTTTGGTTCTTGATATCAACGCTATCGACGAAGCAGCTACGGACACGGGTCAGTTCGAACTCCTGATGACCGAGCTTTTTACGCAGGCGCTCGAGTCAGGTCAGATTATTGTGGCGTTCAATAATTTTCCAGCTTTTTTAATTGCTTCCAAAAAACACGGCCTCGATTCTTTGCAGTTTATCGAACCATATTTGAATTCGCCGGATTTGAGCATTGTCGCTTTTGCGCTCGATACTTTATATGAAAAATACATTGCCTCAGAGCCAAAGCTGTTGAAACATTTTGCTCGGATTTTTGTCGAGTGTGAGGATGCGGTGATTTTGCTCCGAGTGCTCGAACACAAAGTTTTTGACATCGAGCGTCAGAGCCATCTTTTATTTACCTATCAGGCGATCAAGGCGATTGCTGAAAGGGCTAGTGTTGATTCAAATGTCAATCTGCAGGAAAATCAGGCCACAGTTTTACTCAGCACACTTTTACCGCGGCTCATTGCGCGGGACATTCGGGTCGTAACTGCCGAACACGTTGCTGAACTTTTGGATTAGCCTCACACTTTGCAGATTTTTGGTATTTCAGATATTTGTGTTGCAAACGTTTTTGGCTACAATACGCAGGTGAAAGAACACGACAATCAACTCGGAAATCTGGAAAAAAATTCCTCTGTAAATTTTTGGGCGAAACTTAAAAGGCTCAAAAAACCGATCATGGTTTTAGCCCCAATGGCCGACGTCACTGACGCGGCTTTTCGTCGGGTCATTGCACGCTATGGCAAGCCCGATGTCATCTGGACGGAATTCGTTTCTGCCGACGGTCTGATGCTTGGAGGACGGGAACATCTGATGCATGATTTAAAATATACCGAAGCCGAACGGCCGATCGTCGCTCAGTTTTTTAGCGCTCGCCCCGACATGATGAAAAAAGCTGCGGAGCTTGCCCGCGAACTTGGTTTCGACGGCATCGACATCAACATGGGCTGTCCTGACAAAAGTATTGAAAAGCAGGGTGCCGGTGCGGCGATGATTAAAAATCCAAAACTTGCCCGCGAAGTCATTCGAGCGGCGAAAGAGGGTGCGGCTGGCCGAAAAAATGCTGCTGGCGTGCAGATCGAACCTGATCTTCCAGTTTCGGTTAAAACCCGTGTTGGTTTTAATAAAAATGAATTGGAAACGTGGTTGCCCGAACTTCTCGCTGAAGAACCCGCGGTCATTACCATCCATGCTCGAACTCGAAAAGAAATGTCGAAGGTGCCTGCGCATTGGGAAGACATTGCTCGTGCTGTCGAAATCCGCAATGCGATTCGTCGAGACTCAGACGCGGCTGTTGCAAATGGTGGGCCGAGCCTGCCTGGCGCCGACACGCTCATTTTTGGAAATGGCGACGCTTTGAACCTCGACGATGCTCGCAAAAAAGCTGCCGAAACGGGAGCAGACGGCGTCATGCTTGGCCGGGCGATTTTCGGTAACCCGTGGCTTTTTTCTGGTCGTGATCCACAAACAATTTCTGTTCAGGAAAAATTAACCGTTCTCGTTGAACATACAAAACTTTTTGAAGAACTTTTGGGTGGCGTCAAAAATTTCGCCATTATGAAAAAACATTTCAAGGCGTACGTGAACGGCTGGGACGGCGCAAAGGAATTTCGGATGCAACTCATGGAAACCGAAAATGCTTCCCAGGTTGAAGAAAAAATTTTTGCATACCTCGAAGAAATAAAAAATAAGTAGACGAGAGGATAAAGGTAAAAAAATAAAAAACCCGTACAAAATTATTGACAGCATTTGAGTTGGGTATAGTATTGGAAAACGGCCGGAACGTCTGGCCTTTCGTGTCATTTCACAATAGAAGGGAAGTGTATGTCTTTACTGGCAGAACAGACAAAGAAAAGCGGTGGAAAATCAACAAAACCGCCTCCTTCCAGAATGGGGCCCTCGACGCCGGTAAAACCGGGGATTTACAACAAGGGATTGCGGCCCATTCCGAACTATGTTGGTCGAATTACTCCGGCTACACCACAGCCGACGCCTTCTAAAATGCATTGACCAGATCGCAGCCGACCCATCTTGTCCCGAGCGGACTTCCCCCGGCATACACTGTCGGGTTTTTTATTTACTTGACAAAAAATATGCTTGTGGTAACCTATCTAGGTACTTGGTTGCGGCGTTCGCATCAAGGTAGCAGTGTTCTTTAAAAGGAGCTTCCAGTGAAAAATTGTTCGCACGGTCCGCCCGGCAGTCATCCCGATATTTTTGATTGCAATACTCCCCCCTCCAGCTTCGGCGATACCACCGGCATGAACGCCGTCATTACCGATACCAACATCAGCCGCCACATCGGCGCCGGCAGCGGGTTTACTCAGACGGAGTAAGCGGCCCCTGCAGGAAACTGCAGATTTCGCTCGTTGAGCGAAAAACTCGAACCCCCCCCACGTCTTCGGACTGGGGGGTATTTTTTTGCAAACATTTATTTTTTTAATTATTAATACTTTTACTATTTAAATATTAATTTTTAGTCGCTCCCCACCAGGGTGTGTATAAGATTTGACACTTTAGTGGAGAGGTATACTCTTAACTTGTGCGATGGTCCTACATTTCGTGGGTACCGGGACACAGAGTTCTTTCAAGGAGTTGCATATGCATATGCATGTTCCGGGCCACACGTATGACGATCCGGTCGCTGCCTGCCGCAGCGCCACAATTACGACGAACACCACGCACCACGCGAGCATCCCCGGCAACATCAGCCAGATCGTGTCCCGCCGCCGTCGGTAAGCTCAAGAGCCAGGCGAGCTAATCCGAACCAGAGACCGGTGTCTTAACGCCGCAATCTCATGCAGAAATGCATATCGTTCTCCCGCAAGGGAGAAAACTGAATTGAGTCGCACGACTCATTCAAGGCCCCCGACACCATTCGGGGGCCTTTTTTATTTACAATCTTTTATGCATCATTTTCATATTTTTGAAGGATTATTCGGCCGTTTGGGAAATTTTGATATACTAGACCGATGAAAGATGCTAACGACTTGAAAAATCAACATTCAGTGGATCAAAAAGTACAGCGAGAACATACCGCTCTTTACCGAAAATACCGCCCGCAGAGTTTCAAAGACGTCATTGGTCAGGATCACGTCGTAAAAGTTTTGGAAAATTCGATCCGCCTCGGCAATATTTCTCATGCGTATCTTTTTGCTGGCTCCCGCGGCACGGGGAAAACGTCAGTCGCCAGGATTTTTGCAAATGAAATTGGCACGAGTGAAAACGATTTATATGAAATGGATGCAGCGTCCAATCGTGGCATCGACGATATTCGAGAAATTCGCGAAGGCGTGAACACCGTGCCTTTTGAGTCGAAATATAAAGTGTACATAATTGACGAGGTGCACATGCTCACCAAAGAAGCCTTCAATGCACTTTTAAAAACTCTCGAAGAGCCGCCTCCGCATGCGGTTTTTATTTTGGCCACCACCGAAACAGAAAAATTACCGGAAACGGTCGTGTCTCGGTGCCAGACTTTTACATTTAAAAAACCAAACCAGGCGATGCTGCGCGAGTCTGCCCTGGTGATTGCCAAAAAAGAAGGCTTCATGCTCGAGTCGTCGGCCGGGGACTTGGTGGCCACGTTGGGCGATGGTTCGTTTCGAGACATGCAGGGAATTTTGCAAAAGGTCATCGCCGCGTCGAACGACAAAAAAATCTCTTTGGCAGAAGTTGAGCTTGTAACTGGTGCACCCAAGAGCTCTCTTGTGAATGCCTTTCTCGATGCGATCGCTCAGGACAATATTGAAAAGGGTGTCGCCGCTTTGCACGAAGCAACTGAAAACAATATCGACATGACAATCTTTTCCAAACTTGTGCTCGAAAAGATGCGCTTCATTTTATTGCTCGCCAGCGCACCTGATATGCGAAAAATGATCAGCGAGCGCGTCTCCGCCGAGGATTTTGAATATTTACTTGCCCTGTCTGCGACCCCAAAAGTCGGCATGAACAATCCTAAAATTTTGTCTTACGATTCTCTCCTTGAAATTCTAAAAGCCAGCCAGCTCATCGGCCGAGCTTTCATTCCCGAATTGCCGCTCGAACTCGCGCTCATGAAAATTGTTGATCAGGGCAGTTCCGGAAGATAAAAAAACCGCCGGGTATCCGGCGGGCAAGGGAAACAGTTTGCTTGTGTAGGTCGAGGTGTATTTCTCATCCAATCTTTGGTGTGGTTCTGGCATCTCGTTCAGCGCGTCTTGTTTCGTATATGAGCGACGAGAATCAGAGAGTTCATGTTCCGGCTTTCTCCGTATTGTTTTCGAACAGTACCTTGTGCCAGCTCTCTCGAGTAAAGGTTTCGGTGATGCATGTCAGCCCCCTTGTGAGTTCCGTGTCTGGAACTGATTCTGTCAGTATCGCACCCTTTTTTGTTTGGCATGCAAATCGAGTAATGTCTCCCAGAGACAGGGGTTCGCCTTTCGTTTCTGCTGTTTTTGGCTTAGAATGGCGTTTATTGCGCCGATAGTCGGCTCATATTGCCAGATCGTCTAAAGGTAGGACAAGAGACTTTGGATCTCTTTATCTTGGTTCGATTCCAAGTCTGGCAGCAACATTGAAATTGACCCTGTTTTAGGTGCTTTGAACAACACATCATACGGACTTTTAAGCTTTACTTGAGCCACGCTTTTGTTTTTGATGGAAAGGTTCCAACACAGATTTTCTAGAATATTTCTTTTTTTAGAATCATCACCTTGTAAAAACTCTAATCTGGCTCTACTAGCGTCTAGAAATATTTTTTTGACTGGTTCCAACATAAAAACTGGTGTCTTGCTTTGTAATTCCCTGATCTGTTTGTTGAGAGCCACCTTGTCATTACGTAAAACAAGAATTCTTTCATCGTACATTTCCTTTGAAATCTGTTCAACAAGGAAAGTATCGAGTAGCTTGGATTCTTTCGTTTTAAGAGCGTTTAGCTCAGTTTGGAGGCTTGCCAGAGCTGTATCAAAATACTCTGAATCAAGACCAGACTGTTCTTTGGCAGCTCGGTACATCAACTCAATCTTTTTCTCTGAAAAGGCGACATTCTCCAAAACATCAGCAAAAACCTCATAGAGATATTTCTCACGCATATAGCTTTTGTGTTCATCACATTTTTCTCGTCTGTTGGTGCAATAGTAATAGTGATGACCTTTTTTGATCGAAGCAGTGATCGCACATCCACAAGTTTCGCATTTCATAAAACCAGTTAAGGGAAAGAATAATCTTTTTAATCTTGGACGAGAACGACCGCTCATCATGTCTTGGGCATTATCAAAAATTTCTTTGGAAATAATAGCCTCGTGTTTTCCTTCATAATATTTTCCATCTCGTACCATGAGACCCGTATAGAAAGGAGATGAGAGAACTCTATAAATCTGATTGATCATAACTTTCTTGCCAGATTTGGTTCGCAGTCCTTCTTCATACAGAGTCTTTGCTATATCTCGAAAACCGTAACTACCAGTAAGGTAGAGTTCGTACGTTCTAAGAACGTATGGATGGCGTATAGTGTCAATGATGACGGTCTTGGTAGCTTTATCATTCAAATATCCAAAAGGTGCATGATTTGGCCATTCACCACGCTCAAGCTTTGCACGATTACCACGTTTTACGTTTACAGATAATTCTCTGATGTACTGATTTGCCATTGCTTGCTCAATTGACATGAGAAGTACATTGTCAGAAGGTAAAAAGTTTTTCTCAAAAGTACGAATACATTTTATTTTATTATTCTGCAACAACCATTGTATCTGTCCGCCATCAACAGGGTTACGAGTCAGACGATCAATTTTCCAACAGAGTATTGCATCAGCTTTTCCCGAAGCAATCATTTTTATCATCTCATCAAACACTGGACGACCCGGCTCTTTTGCAGATTTACTTTCCTTGAGGACACTAAGAATCTCAAGATTATGAGCTTTCGCAATTTGTGTCAGCTCATTCTCTTGCGATTCCAAAGAGAGAACTTGCTTGTCCTCTGTATCAGTAGATTTTCGGCAATAAACTATGTATCTCATATTCGGAAGCATATCATTTGAGGTTAAGTTAACACAAACACTCCGAATTCATTTTTACGGCGTATATTCTGATTAAGATATATACTTTTCTTATTAAGTTTGTTAGTTAGCAAGTCATTCAAAGGAGTTGTGGACGTCACACTGTCCGCCTTCTTTCGTGAGGCGGACGAGGTGACGTCCACCTTCCGATCCTTTGCGAAAGCCAAGAATAATCCTGCCATGTTATGCAAACATTCAACTGCTTGGTCATGCGAAAGATCAATGCCATTTTCTTCCTTGAAGCACTGCATCGTGTCGTCTATGAGTTTTTGAGAATAGAAAAGGGACACGGATAAACGTGTCCCATACGTTGCAGTAATTATATTACTCTAGGTACATGGATGCAAGTAATGGATGGGGATAAGAAAGTAGGTCTATTTGACAACATTTTATGAACAGGTATACTTATACCTATACTATACCTGTAGTATACCTGTTATAGTTAAAGCAATAAATATATGGAAGTATATAAACTACCAAAACCTGATCTGTCTAGTATAGATAACGATAAGATCATGAAAATAATTTTAAAGGCCGTCAATGAAAAGACGGGTATATTCGATTACATACAGAAAACTATTACTCCTGAATATTTATTTTGGAGTAAAATAAAACACAAGCCAATCCCTAAGGGAATAAATAAAGAAGAATTTTGGGCTGCTGTTAAATTTATTCGTAATGCACAATCCCAAAAAACATCCATAATCGCTGAAGATGGAGCTACATTTACATGGATAAAATTACCAGAACTTGAGAAGTTTCTTCACGAAGTTGATATGAATATGGGAGGTAATCTTTTTATGAGAAGTGCTGACATGGATGAGAAATCTAAATATAAATTTATCTCCAGAGGAATTATGGAGGAATCTATAGCCTCATCTCAACTTGAAGGGGCAAACACAACAAGAAAAGTAGCAAAAAAACTTCTCCTAGAGGGAAGAAAACCTGTAAATGAATCTGAAACTATGATTGTAAACAATCATGAGGCTATGCAGTTAATAGAAACTGAATATAAAAACAAAGAAATCACACTCGAAACTATACTTGAACTGCACACGGTACTTACCAAAGATATTCTTCCTGAAAATGAACAAGGTAGATTTAGAACTGATGAAGATAAAATTGTTGTGGATGATAAAGCTAGGGGTGTAATTTATCATATTGGGCCAAAGATAGCTTTCGTCGAAAAACAAATGAATAGGTTAGTCGCTTTTGCTAACGATGCAACTGACGAAACTTTTATCCATCCAATAATAAAAGCCATAATGCTTCATTTTTGGATTGCTTATTTACATCCATTTATAGATGGAAATGGTCGTTTAGCCAGAATAATATTTTACTGGTATTTACTAAAAAAAGACTATTGGGCTATTAGTTATTTACCTATTTCAAAGGTAATAAAAAAATCTACGATAGCATACGGGCAAGCATATCTCCATTCAGAACAAGATGATCACGATCTGACATATTTTATCGACTACAACATACAGAAAATTAAGATAGCAATCAAAGAGTTTGAGAGTTATCTTGCTGAAAAAGGTAGAGAAAATGCCAATATGAACAGACTCACGAAAAGTAGCCATCATTTTAATGAAAGACAAATCCAATTACTACAATATCTTTCGTTAAAAGAAGGTGAGACAACCACCGTAAAAGCACACATGACAATTTATAGGGTAACAAAAGCAACCGCTATAAAAGATCTTCAGGCATTAGCTAAAGGTGGATTCATCACTCCAAAAAGAAGTGGCAAATATATTTTGTATAGTGGCACGGACAAAATAAAAGAACTTTTTGGCAAGAAAATATCAAAGAAATAAGATTTATAAAATAAAAAATAAAATAACATGGAACCAAAATTTAAAAAAGGAGAAGTAGTTCGTCCAAAAAGAGCACTTTTAAAAAAGTTATTTCTTTTCCCTATTAACAGATCAGAAATAAAGATAGTCGAAGATGTGGGAGAAACACAATATATCGGTGAAAATTCTAAATCGATAGTTGTAATTGTGCGAGATATTAATGGTGATATACAGACTTACTCTCAAGATAATTTAGAGAAAATATAATTTATGACAATCAAAAATTTTTTTCAAAATCGTAAGATTAAAAATGTTGAAAATGAAGCTTATAAGTATTACCTAAAAACTTTCAAAGCTGTAGAGTCAGATTCTGTAAAGGTAGTAGTAAATAAATTAAATAAGGGAGAAGCAGTTGGTTCAGTGATGCTTTTAGAAGATGTAAAAAAGAGTATGGAAACTATGGAACAAATAGAGCAAAAATACGTAAGGCTTAAGGAAAAATTTAAGCATGAAAGTAACCAGTTATTAAATATAGTTATTGATTGGAGAGATTTTAATCTTCTTAATTATAATTTATTTACTCATAAAATTACTGCAAACCCTACAGATTATGAAATTCGTGCCCAAGAGATGATAAAAAGATTTGATAGATTATTGGAAGAGTAATTTGAAATAAATACGATGCCTGCAAGATTAGAAAAAAGACCTGCTCTGATGTCAGTTTTATTTATATTAGATGAATGTTGTAAGGCGATAGATGCTCTCAAGGAAATGAATCGCTATGCGAGCGAAATTAGAAAAATGAACCTTTTGGAAAGAGATACTTTACCTATAAGTAACCAGACAGTTATTCAATCAATGGGAGCCATAAGAGATCAATTGTGTATTAGGCTTCGTAATTTGTTTGATCACAGTAGACCAAAAAATACACATTCTTTGAAGAAGTATTATCAAGGAGAGTTAATAGGAAAACTTGAAAAGCATCCATTAACAATTGCCTCAATTAAGGCTGCCAATAAGAATATTGCTCATATGTCTGATGAATTTACTCAATGGCCTCCAATTGAAGATATTCTTAATTCTGAACTAAAAGATTGGCTTGAAAGAATAAAACTAGGAATATTACTTAATCGATAGTAATTTAAGCTATACTTAGAGCCATCGCCGTTCCAACTTCGTACCAGACGGCCAGCACATATATCAGACTCAAACTTTTTATAATTTTTTATGGCAACTCAATTTATAGAGAAAACAGTATACTTTGTCCGACACGGGCAAAGCGAAGGCAATATTTCCAGTAAGTACCAATCCCCAGAATCTCCCTTGAGTAAGGAAGGGAAAGTTCAAGCAAAAATTGTTGCTGAAAGAATTAAAAAAATATTATTTGATGTGCTTATTTCTAGTCCTCTCACTCGGACAAAAGAAACTACAGATGAAATTATAAAAATAACTAACAAAATTCCTGAATATTCAAATCTTTTTATTGAGCGTATAAAACCAACATCAATAAATGGAAAATCTAGCGATGATAAGGAATCTCACGCTACTGCTAAAGAATGGAGTAAAAGTTTATATACATCTGGTTATAAGGTTGAAGACGGAGAAAACTTTGATGACATTATTGCTCGTGCAGATAAAGCATTAGAATTTCTCTTGAATCGGTCAGAAAAAGTAATAGTTGTTGTGACGCATGGATATTTTCTCAGAACTATTTTAGCTAGAGTGTTACTTGGCGGTTCACTCACAGAAGATAATTTTAGAAATTTTTATAATCATTCATTAACAGAAAATACAGGGATTTCAGCCATTCGATATAATCAGTTTAACGGTGGAGAATGGCATCTCTGGGTTTATAACGATCATGCTCATTTAGGTTAATTTAGTTCGGATGCTGTCCCAGACGGTCATCTGGAGTTTTTAAACAGAAGTGATACATTCTATTCAATGAAAAAAGTCTTTATCGTACACGGATTTCAGGGAAGCCCTAACGGTGGGTGGAGCCCGTGGTTGATGAGTGAATTAGAAAAACAAGGCATATATGCCTGCGCTCTTTCGATGCCAAATCCTAACAATCCAATCCCTGCTGAATGGATGGAAGAAATTTCAAGGCACGTGGAAAGAAATAGTCGCGATCAAATTTATCTCATCGGCCATAGTCTCGGTGTTTCTGCTATTTTACGATATCTAGAAACCAAAAACGCTAAAAAAGTAAAAGGTATTATTTTAGTTTCTGGTCCAATTTTCAAAACTTCAAAGAAAAAAGTTGCTGTGTTCCTCAAAAAACTGTTTGATTTTAAACAAATAAAATTAAATTCAAAAAAAATTGTTGTCATTCATGGTGACAATGATAAGAGTGTGTCTGTCGACCAAGGAGAATTTCTTGCGAAAGAGTTAAATGCAGAACTTATTATTATAAAAAATGGAGGACACCTCAATGGTTCAAGCGGCTGGTTGAGTTTGCCTCAGTGTCTTGAAGTGCTCAATAAGATAATGAAATAAAAGTTTGCTTCTATATTCAAAATGTAAATAACTTTTACACAACCTCAAACTTCTATCTGTATCTTTATAAGCCTCTACTGGCTCTGATATACTTCGACTATGAATAAAATATTTTTATATGTCGCGCTCGCTCTTCTCGTCGTTGGTGGCACATGGGCGGTAATTCGACATGTTCCAAAAGATACAGCGGTAGTATCGGTAGTAGATTGTAAAAATACTGAGTACATGATTAATGGACGTACTGTCAGGCTCATTAACGGCGTTTCTGAAGTCGAATCAGCTCCAGGCTCGGCATCTAGAACCGTCACTCGATATTTTGGCAATGAACTCAAGACTGATCTTAACGACGACGGTCGTGAGGATGTCGTTTTTATTCTCACTCAAGAAACCGGTGGCAGTGGAACATTTTTTTATGCGGTTGCTGCTCTCAATTCTGAGCAGGGTTGCCTCGGTTCGGATGGTTTTTTCCTTGGTGACAGGATCGCTCCTGAAAATATTGAATTAAGTAAAAATCCTCGCCACAAAAATGTCATCGTTGTGAATTATGCAGATCGCGCCCCCGGCGAACCAATGACCGCTGCACCATCCGTAGGCAAAAGTGCGTATTTGAAATTAGATGTGGAAAGCAGACAATGGGGCATCGTCCAGGCAGATTTTGAAGGTGAGTCGAGGTAAAATCAATAGTATCTGTATATGATACCGCTTGAAATTTTTTACATTTATTTTTCTCCGTATACTGCCCATGCAATTACTGTTGATGGAATGGTTTTTCCAACTGTTGAGCACGCATATCAATGTGCTCGATACACAGATCCAAAAATAATTGAGGAGATCAGAAGTGCTACAAGTCCGGTAAAAGCCTGGGAAATTTCTGGAAAGTATAAGCAGTTTCAAATACCAGAATTTAAAAATGATGAACATAAGCTCAAGATGATGAAAAAGCTGATGTTGTTAAAGGCTTTGCAACATGAAGATGTTCGAAAAGTTTTACTTGATTCTGGAGATCAGAAAATCGTAAAACATATCGTGTCCGGACCTCCCGGCGATGGCTTTTGGGATGATGGCAGTGATGGCAAAGGACTCAATTACACAGGACGAATGTGGATGGAGATTCGAGATGAACTTAAGGTTCAAAATAAGATTTAATTATTTTAAAAATGAAAATTACTCTGTGTGGTTCGATGAAGTTTATGGGTAAAATGCTTGAACTTCAAAAGCGGTTAGAAGCTGCTGGTCATGAAGTGTTTATTCCGATGCCAATTGAAGGACTCGATTATTTTCAGGATAATGGAGAAAAAAGAATTGAGGCTAAAAGAACTTTTGGTCTTATTGGTGTACATATGAACAAGGTTGAGAAATCTGACGCTATTTTAGTAGCAAACTACACAAAGGGTGAAATCGAAAATTATATCGGTGCCAATACATTTCTTGAGATTGGTCTGGCTCATTATCGCAATAAGAAGATTTTTATGTTTAATCCATTGCCTGATCAAAAATATATTCATGAAGAACTTGTATCGTTCAATGGAATAATTTTACACGGCGATGTTTCAAAAATTAAATAAATTTTTATGACCGATTTCAGCAAACGAGTCGTCGAGCTCGCACTTTCAATTCCGTCAGGAAAGGTTTCTACCTATGGCGCGATTGCTCGGGCGGCTGGCGGTGGTGGGCAGGCGGCGCGGAGCATCTCGGCAATTTTAAGCAAGGCTTACGACACAGGCGAAAAGAAAATTCCTTTTCACAGAATCGTCTATGCCGGCGGCGTTGTCTGGACGAGTCCGGAATACGATGCTCGGCGCCGAGCTTTATATAAAAAAGAGGGAATTGAGGTCGACCGAAAGGGACGGATCAAAAATTTTCGGGACAAGACGTTTGAATTCAAATAAAAACCTCCCGCTAGCGGGAGGTTTGGGGTGGCTGCGTGTGTCGTCAGTTGTAGCAAATCGGGTGCGTTTTCTTTTTTTGAGTGCGTCTGAAGGGCCCGTAGTTCGGGGGTTTATTTCCTCCACCCTCCTCGTCTTCATCCCTCATGACCTCTTTTGCGATAGCCATCATGATTTCATCCGGGATTTTTTCGGGCTCTACTGCCAGGTAGTCGCGCACTTGTTGCATGAGGCTAGGGACCTCTGAGCTCAAAAGTTTCTCCTCCGCCAATCCTTTCCGGATCGCTTTTTCAGCGTCCTCCTGACATGCAAGATCTTCGCTCAGAGTTTTGTCCGAGAAGATAATCACACCATGTTTTTCGCACCAAGGACACATTACCAACCTTGCTGGTAGTAAAAGCTTTCCGCTCACGGGTACCTCCGTCGTAAGAGTTGCGTCCGTTTCAATTTCTAAGCGATATTATAAGTTTAAATAAATAACCTGTCAATACACGTGTTTTTGTACTCGTTGGTACTATATCAATATGAAATCAACCAAAAACCCGGCACTACAATTGCTCAATTCTCTTAATCGTGAGTATAAAAAACTTCATAAAACATATGAAGATTATTTTTGGCTTTCGTACATGGGGGATCATTCTGTTGATAAAAAAATGAATTCGGCGATGGCAAAACGAGATGCTTTTCGCGCAAACCCTGCTTTTGTTGCTCAAATTCAGAAAATCTTAGATTCAACAAAAACCGAAGCACAGATAACCACTGAGGAGGCAGAAGAAAAAGAACGCCTCGGACATTGGCTCAAATTTTTTAGTCACTATCAGACGCCAAAAAAAGCTTTGCCGCTTAAAAATAAAATTAACAAACTCGAGTCCGCACTTTTGAAGCGAAAAAATAGTCGAAAGGAAGGCTACGTTGACCCAAAAACAAAAAAGTTTGTCGAAGCGTCGATGAATAAGATGGCGACCATGATGTCGACTGAGAGTGACGAGACCTTGCGAAAAGCCTGTTTTGTTGCGCGAGAAAAATATGCGACTGATTTTTTACCTGAATATATTGAACTGGTGAATTTGCGAAATCAGTACGCGCGACTTTTAGGCTATGAAGATTTTTATGCGTTCAAGGTTGAGGGTGAAGACGGCATGACCAAAGCCGAACTTTTTAAAATTTTTGACGACATTTACGAAAAAACAAAGTTTGCAAAGAAAAATATTATTGATTTGGAAAAAACTATGCCAGGTCTGCGTAAACCATGGAATTTTGGCTTTATGATGGCTGGTGATTTTACGAAAGAAGAAGATCAATATTATCAGTTTGATCAGGCTCTTGAGCGTTGGGGGCGTTCATTTGCTGCGCTTGGTGTAGATTTCCGTGGCAGCAAACTCCAGCTCGATTTACTCGACCGAAAAGGCAAGTGGAACAATGGTTTTTGTCATTGGCCTGATCTGGTGACTTTTGAAAACAGCAAACGAAAATCAGGCAGCTCAAACTTTACGTGCAATGTTGTGGCTGGGCAGGTTGGTTCAGGTTTTGATGGAATGCATACGCTTTTTCACGAAGGCGGTCACGCCGCGCATATGCTCAATGTCGAACAGAAGGATGTCTGTTTGAATCATGAATATTCGCCGATGAGTATGTCGTGGGCAGAAAATCAGAGTATGTTCATGGATTCGATGTTTGGCAGTATCGAATGGCGAACACGGTATGCTCGAAACGCTGCGGGTGAATCTTTTCCATTTGATTTATTTGAAAGAAAAATTAAAAAATTAAATCCACTTCGGCCTCTGGGTTTAAACGGAATTATGATGGTTTCGAATTTTGAAAAAGAAATTTATGAGGCGAAAAATCTCACTCAGAAAAAAGTAAAAGAGATCGCTCAAAAAACCTTCAGCAAATTTCACGAACGAACCGAGCTGACGCTCAGTGTCCTGAATGTGCCCCATATTTATTCTTGGGAAAGTTCTGGTTCGTACCATGGGTATGGTTTGGCGGATCTCGCTGTTGAGCAATGGCGTGAACATTTTTATGAAAAGTATGGCTACATTGTAGACAATCCGGAAGTCGGTCGCGAAATGGCCAAAGTCTGGGCCCTCGGTTCAGCAAAAACCTTCAAAGAGTTTGTTGAAATGGCTACCGGCAAAAAACTTTCTGCAGATGCAATTCTCAAAGATATGACAGCTTCGGTTGAAACGCTTCTGGAGCGCGGGCGGTCTCGCATTGCACGTCTCAAAAAAGTGAAGCAGCATACGGGCGCTATCAAACTCAATGCGCATATAAAAATGGTCAGCGGCAAAAAAACCATTGCAACGAACTCGAAAAGCTTTGAAACTATGACTGCGACGTATACAAAATGGTTGAAGAAAATCAAAGCTGCCGACATACAATAATTTTTCACATTGCCCGATACTATGATTTTGGTTGATAAAAAAGTCGGGGAGACGCCGCTTGAACTTTTGGATCGGCTGCGCGTAGAGCAGCCGGAGCTTGCGTCAGAAACGCTTTCATATGCCGGCCGGCTAGATCCTATGGCTGAAGGTGCGATGCTTGTTTTGGTTGGCGAGGAAAATCAGAACCGGGAAAAATATCTTGGTTTGGATAAAGAATACGTCGCCACTTTTTTGGTGGGCGTACAGACCGACACGGGGGATGCTCTTGGGCTCATTCAAAAAACAATGGCAGAAATTGCTGTTCACAAAATTTCAAAAAGTGAAATTGAGCGACAGGTCGGGAAATTTATTTTAGTTAGAAGCCAGAAATATCCGTGGTTCTCAGGCCAAACTGTCGACGGAATTAAATTGTTTGATCACTATAAAGCTGGAAATACAAACATTGAACGACCAAGTCGACGTGTTGAAATTAAAGAGGTGGCACTTCTGAATATCAGCGTTCAAGGTGCCCTAGAAATAAAAAAATATATTTTCGAATCGATCGGCAAGGTACATGGTGATTTTCGCCAGCAAACTATTTTGGATTGCTGGCAGGCTTTTTTTGATACCTTTATCCAAAAAAATCCTGAGGCTACGCTGCAAACGGTAGATGTTCGGCTGCTTGTTTCGTCGGGCACGTACATCCGTGGTTTGACGGAAAATTTTGAATTTCCGACGGTTCTTCTTTCGCTTAAACGAACAAAAATAAAAATGTGATCCTGCGCTATACTGAATAGTATGAAATTAAGTAAAAAAATGGCTCCGAAAATAAATCAGAAAAAAATAATTGTTTGGATTGCGGTTGTGGCCGTCGTCCTTGCAGCTGTTGTTACAACGTTCTTGTATGTGTTCAGTAATACAGCAGAAAATAAAACGAAAATCACCCCACTTTCAACATATTTTGCTGAGCAGATGGCCGCGCGGGCGGTCAACGATATTGGCCGGCCAATTGAAGGATTTGATTCAACTCTGCTCATCAAAGCGTATCCTGGTTTGATGAATGAAGATTTTGACGGTGTTGCGACCCTCGGTGGCTCTTTTGAAATTAAAAATGACGGCGAGATATATTTTTTCCCAACCGATCCGAAAGGCCGTTCGACCGCCGAAAAAACAATTTCTGAAAGCGGGTATGTTACGCTCCTTTCAAACATTTCGAAACGGCTCAAGTATCCAGTCGAGCATGATGTCGAAGTAGATCAGCTTATCAGGAAAATTAATACGGCCGAACAAGCAAGTGTTCGTCTCGGGGAAAAGGTGAGCGCGATGGGGGTCACGCTTGCGCCGACGCGTGTTGTCGAGGACAGTCGATGTCCGGTGAATGCTAACTGCATTTGGGCTGGCACGATGAAGGCCGAAGTGTCCGTCGAACATGAAATCGAAGTAGGGCCGAATGCCGAAACCGAATACATTTTTGAACTTGGCAAAACGGTTACGATTGGCGCTGAAGAAATCACCTTGATCCAAGTCGATCCCTTTCCGCAGCTTCAAAAACAAATCGACCCGACAAGTTATTTTTTCGTTTTTGAAATCAAGCGTCGATAACCTGCTGCCCCTTTTAAAGTTTTTTCTAAAAGGGAGGTTCTGGAGGGAAATAGTTGACTGTATGAATACTTGCTATATACTTGATTAGTCAATTAATCATCAAGTATTATAATACGTATTATGAAGTCCATCAGCAAACAATTAAAAATATTTTTAAATCTCGCTACCGTGCAGGCGCATATCGAGCGGTCCTTTAACATTGGTCTCGGAAACGGTGTTGGTTTTAATGATTTTGTGATTTTGTATCATTTGAGCCAGGAATCAGGACAGAAGATGCGCCGGATCGATCTTGCGGAAAAAGTTTCTCTTTCCGCTTCCGGTATCACGCGTTTGCTTTTGCCAATGGAAAAAATTGGTCTCGTTTCGCGTGAAGAAAGCAAGAATGATGGGCGGGTCAGTTTTGTAAAATTAACCCCAGCAGGTAATCGTCTTTTGGAAGAAGCGTTTGAAAATGCCGAATATAAAGCCAAAGCTTTTTTGCCCTCCACCGATATTCGAGCGCTCAATGACCTTTCAGAAATTTTCAATCTTTTTTCATTCAAACCATCCGGCCAAATTATTTCCTAATCCAACATCTTACGCTCGCTTTACTTTGATTAATTAAAAAGTACTATGGGTGGCAGAAAGTTCCGCATTGTTCCAGTCTCAATACCAACTTTTGCTGAAAGGATTTAATACATGCCGACCAAAAGCCGCACCGACACCGTGGTTAGTCCTACTACACTTCGTGCCGTTTTGAGTGAGGAGCAAGATGGCTTCAGACTCGTGTGTGGTTTTGTTCCCGAGCGCGACTGGAAGGGTATTGCTGGTTTTCACCCCGCTGAGTATTACGATAAAGGTACAACAACTCCAGGATCAATTGTGGTTGTCACTGACCCGGATTTATTGATCCGAGCCGCACAGTCAATGGAGGCACACCCAATAAAGATCACGGAGTTGATGATGTATGTGCATTTGGAATCTGGGGTGGCCTTCAAGGTGGGTATTGAAGATTTGGATAGTAAACCGATCAGACTGCTGACCGAAGATGATTTGGATAATGTTTCGAATGGTAAGGGAACATTCAAATGGCGAATATGTGCTTCCGCTGAGCCAAGAAGCGGTCAAACCATCACGCGTGATGCATTCGCTATAAATGTGTATGCGGCAGTCAAAAGGTGCAAAAAGGATTATTCAAGTTAGAGGTCTAGTGGTGCATTAGCCTGAAAGGCGACATGTCATCTTTCGGGGTTTGCTTTATGCATGCCCCGTTTTTTTTATGTGGACGTTCAGACATTTTTATACGTGATTTCTGTGACATACTGTATTCATAATTCATACGCAATATGTTTTGCAATTGGAAAAAATGGAAAAACTGTGAGTATCACCCACGTCCTGCGCTTAAACGATTGCAGATTATTTTGCTTGCGCTTATCGTCGTGGGTCTGGCGCTTTTGGCAACACAGCGCCTTTGGGTGCCAAGACTTGTTGACCATATTTTGAAAAATGAAAACGAACGTGCGGCCCTCGAAACAGCAGCGTCTGTCGAGTTTCCTGTGCCAATACCAACGCACAGCCCGCTGACACCGAAATCAGTGTTGATTCCGCCGCCAAAACCTGGCAGTTTTGAAAGCGGGTTTGAGGGCGTGGTGACTGTTGGCCCCACGTGTCCGGAGGTGAGCAACAATCCTCATGATATGGATTGCGAAGACAAACCACTTCAGACGACGCTCGCTATTACTGCACCTGTGAGCAACGGTCGGGGAATTCGGGTCGAGTCAGATGCTGCGGGTCATTTTTCACAGGACCTACCGCCAGGAGCGTACACCGTCAGTTCATACGACCAAAGCTTTTTTCCTCGGCTCGAGCCTGTTGATTTTGTAGTGAAGGCTCGTGAACGACTTGTCATGAATCTAAAATTCGACAGCGGCATTCGGTAAATTGTAGTTTAAACGATGCGTTTTTTTACATTTGTAATTCGAAACGGAAAAATTATGCGACGCGTTCGCAAAACCGCGCGCCGGCGAATTCCGCGGCGCTCCAAAGTCGCCGGCCGCCAGCCAGGTCGCCGCGAATATCTGTTGCACAAAGAAAAAGCGCGCGAGCTCGTGCTTCGCCGACTCGAGTATTTTAATGAGCATTATAAATTCACACACGGACAGGTCCGAATCAAAAATCAAAAAACCCGCTGGGGTTCGTGTTCGAAACAGGGGAATTTGAATTTTAGTTATCGTCTCGCGCTGCTGCCCGAAGCGCTTGCAGACTATATCGTCGTCCACGAACTTTGCCATATCGGCGAGTTCAATCATTCGGCCGCCTTCTGGTCCCTCGTCGCCCAGACCGTGCCGGATTATAAAAAATGTCTGCAGCAATTTAAGCATGTAAAATATTAATTTTTTGATAACTAACTAATTATCTGAAAGAGCGTCTGATGTAATAATCGTCTGGGGATAAGGATAACCGGGATCATTGACAACTTGCATCTGTTTGTTATAGTTTCACCTGACGTTCCATGTTCCTTCAAGAAATCATAGCTCAGATAAGGAGAATAAAAGATAAGAAGAAAGATGGATGGTGTTTCGGTATGTGGCTCGTCGCAGGTGCGATGGCTTTTTTGTCTGTTTCCGAGTTTCCATTTAGTTTTGGAGAGTTAGACAATGTTGAAGATTACGAATCGTTTCCACTCCGCATTGGCAGTCGCGATGATCATCGGCCTCAGCACCTTCGCTGGCGCCGCGACCGTTCCGACATGGACCATCGGCTCGGGTCAGTACCAGGATAACTTTCTGGTCACCTCGGACCCCACCTTTACGGGCGGAGCTATCGAGCTCGGGCTTCGGGCAGTCAATCGGACATCTCTCGAGCGGGCGGCACTCGACGGCGACACCTACAGCGTTCACAACGGCTATCAGACCGCGGGCCAAAATGGTGCGTCGGTCACGGCCACCAATCGTGCCGTCTGGAACTTCGATATCCATGTCGACTATGCTGGCGGGATCAATAACCTCGACAGCCTGACGCTGGCGATCACTAGCCCGGCCGGAAACACCGTCTCGGCCCCCCTCTTCAACCTCTTCCTTATCCCCGACGACAATCCGTCGCCCAATCTCTTCCAGCAGTCGCAGAATCCTGTTTTTGCGCCATGGTTTAGCGGTGGCTTCGATATGAACGTCGTTGGCACCTACACGTTCACCCTCACAGCGATGAGTGGTGCGGACACCGTGTCCGAGTCGATGAATGTCGCTGTCGTGCCGCTTCCCACGGCTGCGACCGCGGGTTTCCTTGGTCTCAGCGGTCTGGCGTTTCATCGCCGCCGCAACAAGACGGCTGCCTGATCTGTATGCTGCATTCGTGACCTAGTGTCGCAATTTCCTATAGCGGGGGTGGCCTCAAACCATCCCCGTTTTTTTATACTTGCCTTTCATGGTACTCTTTTTAATCTATGGCAAAAGATGAAGTGATTCTTCGTTTTGAAGATTTACATTTTGAATATGAACAGAACAAGCCGATCCTCGAAGAGGTGTCTTTTTCCGTGCGACGAAACTCCAAGGTGACGATCATGGGTCAGAACGGGGGAGGTAAAAGTACGATTTTTGGCTTGGTCACGGGTCGCCTCAAACCTGAAGACGGCAACGTTTTTCTTGGCAATAGCCTCACGATTGCTATTGCGCGTCAGGTAATTCCACGTGATGAACTCGACCTCACCGTCCGGGCCTTTTTTGAAAAAGCTTTTGAGGATTCAGTGAAAGCCGGACTTCGAAAAGATGCGGGCAAAATCCGCGACATTGATCCGCGCATCGACACGGTGCTCGAAGTCGTGAATCTCAAGGGTCATGAAAAAATGCACGACCGCATTGTGCGATCTTTTTCGGGTGGTCAGCAGGCGCGTTTGCTTTTGGCTTCGGCGCTCATCCAGGATCCGGATCTTCTTTTGCTCGACGAACCGACGAACAATCTCGACCATGCCGGTATCGACCATCTCACCACTTTTTTGAAAGAGTATACAAAAACGGTCATGGTTATTTCTCATGATGCGGATTTCCTCAATGCCTTTACCGACGGCGTTTTGTACCTCGACGTGTTTACAAAAAAAGTTGAGCAGTATGCCGGAAACTATTTTGACGTGGTAGCTCAGATCACGGCGCGCGTTGAAAAAGAAAATCGTAAGAACGCCCAGCTTGCAAAGCAGATTCAGGAAAATAAAGACAAAGCGAACTTTTTTGCAAACAAAGGAGGTCAGATGCGACTCGTCGCTCGACGTATGCGTGAAAAGGCCGACGAACTTGAAGATGAAATGGTTGATACTCGCCGCGAAGACAAAACCATTCGGACATTCATCATTCCAACGCCCGCGGACATTAACGGCGACATTTTAACGATCACCGAATTTTCAACTCTCAGCACAAAAACCCATAAACCAGTAAAACGAAAAGCCAATGTCGTCCTGCGCAAAAATCAGCATCTTCTTTTGAAGGGTCCAAACGGCATCGGCAAAACGACGTTGCTTGAATCGATTGCCAACAGCACCGCTAAGGGTTCGACTATTATGCCCGGCATGAAAGTCGGCTATTATCGCCAGGATTTTTCGACGCTCAATTTTGAAGACACGGTGTACGACTCGCTCATGGCAGTCATGGAAGAACATATTGAAGAAAATATGCGTTCGACCGCTGCCGGCTTTTTAATTAACGCCGAACTCATCAAAAGCAAAATCGGCAGTTTGTCTGAAGGTCAGAAGGGTCTCGTGGCTTTTGCCCGGCTTGTGTTGCAGAAACCAGGCTTGCTCATTTTGGACGAACCGACGAACCATATCAATTTTCGCCACATTCCGATTATCGCTGAAGCTCTTAATAAATACGAAGGCGCGATGGTGATCGTTAGCCACGTTCCTGATTTTATTGCTAAAATTCGAATCGACGAAGTTCTTGATTTAGAGAAATAGTATTGTATAATCTCGCCAGACCGTTCTTCGCACGCTTTTGTACAAACTGTTGATCATCGTTACGCCTACGCTCAAATTTGAAAGGGAAACCAATGTGTAGTTCTGGGGACGTTTTTTCTCCGCAATCTTCCGAGGCTGTGACGAGCGCTATTCGTCACTCGGAGGCATTAGCTCGCAAACGTGAGCTAATGGGACCAATTCCGGCAAATCTGCAGGAGCTTATCGATTCGGGTCGCGATGATTTCGCTATTAGAAACGCCTATGTGCTTGAGGTTGTGGCTGAGCCACAAGAGTTGTCTCCGCTTCGAGTTCAGGCCGTCACTTGTCTGCAGCCACCCTCGGGGACTAAGAACTTGGCTGTGTTTTTCGATAAGCAGACTATCGTCAGGGCCTGGAATTCGCTTCCACCACGACGTGCCCAACTCCGCCAGATTCAGGTTATGGCGAGAGTTTATGATTTTCCTGACATTGTCTTCGGTATACCTACTGCGGATGATGCCTCGGATCCTGACGCCTCCTTCAGCTGGCCGATTATGCCGATTGATCGTAATTTATTGGATGCACTGCTCACTGAACTGCAGTTTCCGCTCGCCTGGGGACCCGGGCGAACTGGCGAAACGGTGAGTGATGATGAGTATGCCGATCTTCTGCGCGAACAACTCTCCCGTACTTCTGAAGTCTAAGGTGCGTAGCAAAGCTCGCACCTGTGTAGTCTGTGTAAATAGTGCCCCGGCCGTCCAACGGCCGGGGCTTTTCTATTGGTTTATGCGCCTCGAATATGCTTAAATTATTCTACGAATAATAAATCATCTGCTTCATTACCAGGTCCGCTCATGCTTTTAAAGTCGGCCCTTAGTTTTTATCGCATGCACTGGATTAGTTTCAGTAAAATTGCGTCCGTACCTTTTATCCTGACAGCAATCAGCTTAGTTCTGAAAAGCAGCGCCCCTTTTGTTTCATCGGTGTTTTCTTTTATTGCCGGTCTTGCAGGCATTGTCTTTTATATTGTTCTTATAAAAATGATTCACTCAGGAAAAATGTTCGGCACCGTTTTAGAAGAATATCGCACGAATATGAAGAGTTTTTTCCCGCTTCTCTGGGTGCTGATACTCAGTGGCGTTTTTGTTCTTGGTGGAGTGATTCTACTTTTCTGGGTGCTGATACTCAGTGGCGTTGTTGGTCTTGGTGGATTGATTCTATTGGTGATTCCCGGCATATCCAT